>JAWVFN010000129.1:0-16030 GCA_033855935.1 Solirubrobacterales bacterium
CCGCCGCTTGTCTGGAGGAACTTCAAGGCCTGTACATATACGAGGTTCTTGTGCTTGCGGACGATGTCGGCGTCGCGCATCGCCTCCAGGAACTCCCCCGGGCCCTCGAAATCGCGGAGCCGGATGCGCACGCTGCCGAGCCCCTGGGCGACGTGGCTGTCGGAGCCGGCGCCGGGGACGATCCGGTACTTGCGGGCAAACCGCACCGCCTCTTCGTTGAAGGCCGAGAAGGCGACGCGCGGGTTGAAGACCTCGAGGATGTCAATCTCGTCGACGATGTCGATCAGGTGCTCGTAGTCGGGCACCGAGTGCAGACGGTCGAACGGGTGCGGCACGTAGACCAGACCTCCCTGCCGCCGGATCTCGGCGATCGTCTCGGCCATGCTCATGCCGCGCTCGATCTTCTCGGTGAGGAAGAGCCCGATCACCTCGCCCTGCTCGGCGGTCTTGACCTCTTCGGAGACGATCACCTTGACGCCGCCGACCTGCTCGGCGTAGTCCCGAGCCGCGAACGCCCCCGAGACCTCGTTGTGATCGGTGATCGCGATCGCGCCGAGGCCGACCTCCTTCGCCGTCTCGATCAGCGTCTCGACCGGCGTCGCGCAGTCGGGCGAATGGTCGGTGTGCATGTGGAGGTCGCACTGGATGAACTCGCGACCGGCGAGGCGCTTGCGCGCGGCGTCGTCGCCGCGGCCGTCCTGGCGGCGTGCGGCGACCTGCTCATAGACGGCCTCGACCTGGTCGGCAACCTGGGACCAGCTGTTGGCGGCGGCGCTGGCGGACCCGCGACTGGTCAGGCCGTCGCGCAGCTTGGGTTCGCCGAGCACCCGGGCGACCTGCGCCCGCAGCGTCTGGAAATCGCCCGGAGGGAACAGCAGCCCAGCCTCGCCGTCCTCGGCGAGCTCCCGGTAGAGCTCGAGGTCGGAGACGACCGGGACGGCGCCGGCGGCGAAGGCCTTGCCGATCAGCCCGGGCGCAACCCGGACCCCGCCGGAGGCGAGGACGAGGACGTCGGCGCCGGCGATGAACGCCTCCTCCGGGCCGTCGGGCGGCCCGACGAGGCGCACACGGTCGCGAACACGCTTGCTGACCCGGGTCGTCAGGTCAGACGGCGCCGCGCCCCAGACGACCGCCTCCCAGTCGAGGTTGTCGGGCATCCGCCGCAGCGAGCGCAGGAACAGGCGCAGCGCGCCGCGCTCCTCGCGCGCCACGTAAACGATCCGGGCGCGGCCCGGGACACGGGGGACCAGCGGCTCGGTCCGGTCGGCGCCGGGGCGGATCAGCTCGTAGGGGCCCGGGAAGTAGCGGCGCAGGAGCTCGCCGGTCGCCCGATTCGAGGCCGTGCGGTCGTCGATGCGACCGAAGAAGATCTCGACCAGCGGCCGCGCCACCTGGGTCGAGAGCACTCGCTCGGCGGGCTCGTGAAAGCTGGCCACGTTGAGCGAAACCGAGTGGCGCAGCGCCGCCGAGGAAGCACTGGGGGCGAACGGGTCGTGGACGTGGACGAAGTCGGGCGCCGCGGAGCCGAGCAGCTGCTCGAGCGTGCGGCTGACGTCGAGGGGAACCGGCGCCGGGCGCCGGCGCGGTCCGCTCGGCAACGGCAGCGACCCTCCCAGCGACAGCACCCGCGCTTCTCCGGGAACGTAGAGCGACTCGGGGTCGCCGGCGGCGTCGCGGATCGCCTTGCGCGAGTCGCGGATCTCGTTTCGGGAGGAACCGCTCGGCGCGGCGATCAGGACGCGGTGTCCGCGCCCGGCGAGCTCTTCCGAGACGCGAGCCACGAACTCGTTCAACTCGTGGACGCCGCCCCAGGGCCGGGGCGTCACCTGGACGATGGACAACGGCCCGCCGGCGGTCACGGGCTCAGCATAGAGGCGAGCCCGCCCGGGCTCTGAGCGGCCCTAGAGGGTCGGTACGACCGTCGGCGAGGTGAGCACGCAGCTCACCGCGGGAGCTCCGGAGCAGCCCGCTGGAGCGCTCGCCCAGTGCTCGCCGGGCGGCGGTGCCAGCCGGATGGAGAACTCAGAGGAATATCCGAGATAAGGAATCGCCGGCTCGAGCTGGCCGATGTCGGAGCAGTTGGCGCCGATGCCGAGCAGGCAGGTGTAGCCGCCGAGCCCCAGCGACGCGAGCGTCTCCGCACCGGGGACCTTGACCCCGAAGGGGGTGAGCAGATCGAGCTTGGCGAGGTCGAGCAGCGCCGGAACGTTGACGACAGTCGGCACGGCGCGCGTGCCCAGCTTGCGCTTCTTTTTCACGCAGCTGCGGTAGGCGCGCTTGCCCTTCTTCTTGCTCGCCTTGCAGGCCTTGCGCGCCGTCGCGGCGGCGGTGCCGCCGGCGGGGCCAGGAGCGGCCGAGGCCGCGTAATGGCAAACCGGGTTGGAGCCGAAACCGACCCGCGGGGTCCCGGAGAGGACGCCGATCGTGGTGCTTGCGTTGGCGGTGACGTCGACCGTGCAGCTCGTGCCCTTGTCTCCGGTGAACTGGTACCGCGTCGCCTGCGCCGGCGCAGCGACGACGCAGAGCGCGAGCAGCGCCGACAAAACCCCGACCATCCCAGTGGACCTGCGCACTCCGGCCTCCTTGCCGTCAAACGTCACGGCGAGACGCGGTTGCGCTCTCGCTCCCCACCATCGTGGCAGAAACTGGCTGCCCGGCCAAGGCCGAACATCCGTCCAGCTGCCCAAGAACCGCTCAGGACTTGGCTTTTGCCTTCTTGGCGGCCTTGCCCTTTTTGCCCTTGGCCGGCTTCGCCTTCTTCGGCTTCTCGGCGGGGAGGCCGCGCTGACGGGCGTGGGTCTCGATGAATTCCTCGGTCATCTCGCGCGCCACCGGGTCGGGCCGCTGGTTGTGCGGGCTCTTCATCAGGTAGCTCGAGGGGCCATCGAGCTGGCCGGAGATGCCGTGGTTGAGAGCCAGTTTGATCGTGCGGACGGCGTCGATGACGATGCCGGCCGAGTTGGGCGAGTCCCAGACCTCGAGCTTGAGCTCGACGTTGAGCGGCACGTCGCCGAAGGTGCGGCCCTCGACGCGGATGTGCGCCCACTTGCGGTCGGTCAGCCACGGCACATAGTCCGAGGGGCCGATGTAGACGTCGTCCGGCGGCAGCTCGTGGTCCATGATCGAGGTGACCGCGTTGGTCTTCGAGATCTTCTTCGACTCGAGCCGCTCGCGCTCGAGCATGTTGTAGAAGTCCATGTTGCCGCCGACGTTGAGCTGCGACGTGCGCTCCATGCGCACACCGCGGTCGGCGAAGAGGCGGGCGAGCTGGCGGTGGACGATGGTCGCGCCGACCTGCGACTTGATGTCGTCGCCGATGATCGGCAACCCGGCCTCCTTGAAGCGGTTGTCCCAGTAGTCCTCGCGGGCGATGAACACGGGCAGGCAGTTGACGAAGCCGACGCCGGCGGCCAGGGCCTGCTCGACGTACCACTTGGTCGCGTCCTCGGAACCGACCGGCAGGTAACAGACGAGAACATCGGTCTGCGTGTCCTGGAGGATGCCGACGATGTCGGCGGTCTCGCCCGGAGCCTTGGTGATCTTCTGTTTCAGGTACTTACCGAGCCCGTCGAGGGTCATGCCGCGATGGACCTTGACGCCCAGCTTGGGAACGTCGGAGAACTTCACCGTGTTGTTCTGGCCCGAGAAGATCGCCTTGGAGAGGTCCTTGCCGACCTTCTCCTTGTCGATGTCGAAGGCGGCGGTGAACTCGATGTCGCTGACGTGGTAGCCGCCGAGGTCGACGTGCATCAGGCCCGGGACCTGCTCGTCGGGATTCGCCTTCTTGTAGTACTCGACGCCCTGAACGAACGAGCTGGCGCAGTTGCCGACGCCGACGATCGCCACGCGTACCTTCTTCTCGCGGGCGCCGTTTCGGCGCGCGCCGTTAGCTGTGCCATTCACGGTGCTCATGCCTGGGAAAGCCTCCTAGTCGATGCGAAGTCGTGGGCCACAAACCACACTGTCACCCCGGAACGGTTACACACGATCGCCATCCGCGCTGGTCTCCGGCGTGCGCCCGCCCGGAACATCAGCGAGCTGCCCGCGCACATGCCACACCCGCTGGAACACGGTGAACGTCGTCAGCGCCGCCATCACGTAGATCGCCGGCGCCAGCAGGTCGGCGTCGAAGATCCCGGCCCCCTTGGCGAAGACGAGCCCGATCGAGAGGATCACCACCCGCACCGGCCGCGTGGCGATCCCCACCTTGCACTCGACCCCGAGCGCCTCGGCGCGGGCCCGGGTGTAGGAGACCATCAGCGAGCCGAGGACGACGACGACGCACATCGCCGCCGCGAACGAGCGCCCGGTCTCGGCGAAGTACCAGGTCACCGCGGTCAGCACGATCCCCTCCTCGACCCGGTCGAGGGTCGAGTCGAGGAAGGCGCCGAACAGCGTCCCTTTTCCCGAGACGCGCGCGTAGCGCCCGTCGAAGGTGTCCATCACCGAGCCGACGATGAAGACGACGCCGGCGAGGAAGAAGAACCTCTGCCAGACGAGGACCGCGGCGGCGACGTTGAAGACGAAGCCGGTGATCGAGATCGCGTTCGGGGTCAGCCGCGACTCGATCAGCCGCGTTCGTACAACCGAGGAGAGCTCGCCTGCGGGCATGCGGGCGCCGCCCCGGGCTCGGGGCCGTTCCTTGATTTCGGTCACGCGGGCGCGACCTCGATTTCGGGGGCTGCCGGCGCCGGCGGCGATGTCTCGTCGGCGCGGAACGACCACGCCTCGGGCCTGGCCCGGGCCAGCAGGGCGGCGGCGCCGAAGGCTGCGCCCGCGACCGCCGCGCCCGCCGCCGCGTCGAGCCAGAAGTGGTTGCCGGTGGCGACGACGACGAAGGTCATCACCGCCGGGTAGGCGATGAACAGGGCCTTGAGCAACCACTGGCGGCTGAGGCGGGCCAGCGAGAGGCCGAGGATGAGGGACATTCCGACGTGCATCGAGGGCACAGCAGCGTAAGGGTTGAACAGGGCGCCGTGGGAGACCTGGATCGCGTCATTGCCAGTGACCCCATGGGCGGAGCTGAAGCCGAGCTCGGGCACGAACCGCGGCGGTGCTGTCGGAAACAGGAAGTAGCCGAACAGCGAGATCGCCATCGCCGCCAGCAGGGCGTTGCGGACGAAGCAGAAGCTTCGGTTGTGGGCGAAATACACGAACAGCAGCGCCGCGAGGGTGCCGTAGAAGTGGGCGTGCCCGTACATCCAGGCGGCGAAGTCGGCGGCCCAGCCGGTGTGAACGGCCCAAT
Source organism: Solirubrobacterales bacterium (assembly GCA_033855935.1). Lineage (GTDB taxonomy): Bacteria > Actinomycetota > Thermoleophilia > Solirubrobacterales > 70-9 > JAWVFN01. The sequence goes on from JAWVFN010000129.1 coordinate 5,246, forward strand.
TCTGGATGTCGAGCTCGGCGAAAGAATGCAGCGAGCGCTCGGCCGAAACGAGGTCGCGCGCGTGGGCAAGCGAAGCCGCGGCGCCTCCCTCGGCCGCGCCGCGAGCCAGGCGCCAGATCATGTATGCGGCGATCACGACGAAGGCCTGCCAGGCGAAGTCGAGCGGGCCGCGCGGGAAGACCCGGCGCGAGAACGACCTGGACGTCACGAGGCGCTCCGGCAGCGCGGGCCGTGCTCGAAGATCCGCAGCGGCGAGAAGGTCGTGGTCACGTCGGCGAAACCGGCGCGCGCCATCGAGACCTCCGTGAACCCGCCGGGGGATTCGGCGACACAGCCGACGCCGTCGGAGAGCGAGAAGTAGGTGCTGTGGCGGACGCGGACCAGGTAGTTCCCCGGGTGCGGGGCGTAGAGCGAGAAGCCGTCGGGCTCGAGCTGGACCAGGCGCGCCGGGCGCTGCGCGAGCGGGGTTGCGTGGCGCACCTCATAGATCGTCCAGTCGGCGCTGTGGAAGACGGGACGCAGATAGGAGAGGCCGCCCTGGATCAGGCTCGCCTCGTTGCGGCCGGCGTAGTCGAGCGGGCCGTCCGAGACGGCGACGTAGCGCACCGCGAGCCGGTCGAGCCAGCGGTGGTACTTGGCCGCGCCGAGCGTGGGCGTGTAGAAGAGCGGGTTGAGCTTGCGGTCGAGCTGGCGCTCCCAGCCGCGAGCGATCGGAATGTGGGCCGGAGGCACGATCGCCGACTCCCAGTGGCTGGCGGTCGGTACGACCTCGACCCGCGCCGGATCGCCGCGCATCTCGCTGTGGAGGAAGCCGACGATCGGGGCGTAGTACTGGGCGTGCACATTGGGCTGGTCGTCAACGCTCTGGAGGTCGCGGATTACCGGCGACCACTGCCAGTAGACGAGCAGCGGCACGAGCAGCACCAGCATCCAGCGATCGCGCTCGCGGCCCCAGAGGGCGCAGAGCAGCAGCGGGCCGAGCAGCAACGCTCCCATCCGCGTGGCGTTGCCGCCCATCGGGTTGGCGACTAGGAACGAGGCCGTGAGCGCGACGGCGTAGATCGCGATGCCGGTGCGCAGCAGTCTCTCCTCTTTCGGCAACGCGACGAAGACGGCGATCGCCGCCAGCAGGGCGGGGCTGAAGCTGGTGCCGGCGAACGGCTCGGTGCCGCCCTCGGGAAACGCGATCGCGAGAAGCAGCGTCGCGGCGAAGGCGCAGGCAGCGAGCACTAGCCCGTCGCGGCGCCGCTCGGCGATCCAATAGGCGAGACCGGCGCAGGCTAGGAACAGCGCGGCGACCGGGCTCGCCAGCGGGCAGATGAGGGCGAGACAGAAGGCGCTGCGCCGGTATCCGCGCTGGAGGGCGACGACCGCCAGCATGCCGACGGTGACACCGAGGGCGAATGTGAGACGGCCGGTGAAGAGGCTGATCGAGGTGCCCGCCGCGAACCAGAGCACTCCGTAACGAGCCTTCTCTCCCCAGCGGCGCTCGGCCACCGAGGCGAAGAGCAGCGCCGCGACGACGGCGGCGACCGCGCCGACCATTCGGGTCCCGATCAGCGCCCCGAGAGGCGGGAAGAGGACGCTGTAGCCGGGAATGTGGTGGCCGCCGAACCAGAGGTTGTTCCAGGTCGCGGGGCCCTCGAGCTCGAAGAGCCCGGCGCGGAACTGCTGCGCCGCGTGGTCGGCGCTCGAGGGGTCGAGGATCAGATAAAGGCCGGCGAGCACCAGCGCGACGAGCAGTGGCTCGACGAAACGGCGAAGCAGCACCGGATGGGGAATTGCCAAAGCGCGGGTGGGGTCAGGCCGTCCGGGCCTCGGCCGGCTTGAAAGACCAGACCGTGGGCCGGTATCGAGCCAGCTGATAGGCGCCGAGGGCAGAGAGGCCGGCGACTGACCAGCCGATCGCGCCGTCGACCCAGAAATGGTTTGCCGTCACCACGACCACGAGGAACACAAGTGCCGGGTAGAGCGCCCAGAACAGCTTCGCCGCCGGGTTGCGGCAGATGATCGCGCCGGTGACGCCGATCATCAGCGAGAAGCAGCAGTGCATGCTGGGGACCGCGGCGTAGGGATTGACGAAGACCTGGACCAGCGCCGAGTCGTGATTGACCTTTGCGAACTGGGTGATCGTGTCGACGAAGCCGTACTCGGCGAGCAGGCGGGGTGGCGCGGTCGGGTAGAGCGCGTAGCCGATCAGCGCCAGCGCCATCGCGATCATGAACATGTTGCGGACGAAGTAGAAGGTCTCGTTGCGGCGCATGTAGAGCCAGACGAGGAAGCTCGCCGTCAGCACGAAATGGCTGTTCTGGTACATGAAGTTGGCGAAGTCGACGATCCACTGATGGCGGATCAGAATCGACTGGAGCTTGGGCTCGAAGAAGGTGCCGCTCGACTGCTCGAAGCTGACGATTTGGTGGGCGTTGGCGAAGGCGACGCCGGTGCGGCCGTCGGCGACGCCGCGCACGGTCTCGTAGCAGAGGTCCGCGAGCACGAACAGGCCAACCTGCCGGACAGGGTCAAGCCAGCCGTTGGGGAGACGGTTCCCGATTTTCTCTAGCGCCCGAGCCACGACCACGGGATTCTATTCACCTTCACGAGTGGGCAACAACTTCAGACCGGTACCTGTTCGCGTCCCGACCGCTCAGCCCTCCAGGAAGGCAAGGATGCGGGCGACGACGGCCGAATCGTCGTGCCAGGGCCAGTGCCCGGCGCCGGCTACCTCGACCAGCTCGCCGTCCGGAAACCGGTCGGCGTACGCCCGGCCCAGCTCGATTCCGAGATACGGATCGCGGTCGCCCCAGACAACCATCACCGGACAGGTGATGCGCTCGAGATCGGCGCCCGCGGCGGCCAGCTCCGACTCGCCGGCCGAGCGAAAGAGCGTCAGGACAGCGCGCTTGGTGCCCTTGTCGTAGGTGTCGTGGATGGAATCGATGAAGTCGTCGGGCCAGCGCCCGCGGTCGCCCTTCGCCGCCCGCAGCCCGAGCGCCGCTCCGCGCCGGCTCCACATCGCGTTGACGGCCTCGCCGACTCCGCGGCGGCGCCAGAGCCGCGCGAACAGGTGCCAGCGGTAGCCCGGCAGCAGGGGGACGGCGTTGACGATCGCCGCACGCTCGAGCATCTCCGGCCGATGCTGTTCTGTGATCAGCGCCAGCGAGCCCCAATCGTGGACGCAGAGCTTGTGCTCGGCGACCTCCATCTCCTTCAAGAAGTTGCCGTAGAAGGAGGCGAGGCCGTGCATCGTGTAGGCGGGGCGGGGACGCTCGCTGAGGCCCCAGCCGGGGAGGTCGAACGTGATCGCCGGCCCGTCGATTCGCTCGAGGAACGGGACCCAATCCTCGGAGTGGCTCGGGGTGCCGTGGACGAAGACCGTCGGCGACCCGGAACCAGGAACGCGCCTGTAGAAGGTCTTCACCCCCTCCACGTTTACGAAGCCTTCTTCGATCCCGCTCACGGCCGGACAATATCCTCGGCGGATGGCCGGTACGAAGCTGAAGACCCGTGGGATTGGCTGGGTGCGTCCCCGGCGGTCGCGCGTGCTCGCGATCCGCGACCGTCTGCGCGAGCTCTACGGACGCCCCGAAGAGTCGCCGCACCGCAAGCCGATCGACGAGATCGTCCGCACCGTCCTCTCCCAGCACACCAGCGACCTCAACCGCGACCGTGCCTTCGACGCTCTCCTCGCCCGGTTCGGTGGCGACTGGATCGCCGTCCGGGACGCACCCGTCGCCGAGGTCGAGGAGGCGATCCGCCCCGGCGGGCTCTCGAAGCAGAAGGCGCCCCGGATCCAGGCCATCCTCGCCCAGCTCGGCGAGCCGCCCAACGCAGACTGGCTCGAGCACGCATCGCGGTCGGAGGCGATGGACTTCCTAACCGGCCTGCCGGGCGTCGGACGCAAGACCGCGGCCTGCGTCCAGATCTTCACCTGGGGCATTCCCGAGATCCCGGTCGACGTACACGTCTACCGGGTCGGCGAGCGCCTCGGGCTGTTCCGGCCAGGCGCCTCGTTCGAGGAGGCCCACGACGAGATGCTGGCGATCGTCGATCCGCAGGACGCCTACGAGCTGCACATGAACCTGATCCGCCACGGCCGCGAGGTCTGCCGGCCCAAGCCGCGGTGCGGCGAATGCGGGCTGCGCCGAATGTGCCCTTGGTATCGAGACCACAAATCCGTCGGCTCCTCCGCTTCCGCGTCCGGGGCCGACGGGTTGATTGGCCACTAGTATCCGCGCCCGATGAGCAAGCGCGCCTACATCGGCTTCGCCGTCTTCGCGGTCCTCTGCGCCGTCCTGATCCCCGCCTGGGCGATCAGCAAGGAAGGCAGCGATTCGGCCTCGCCGGAGAGCGTGCCCGCCAGCCAACAGCAGGGCAAGATGCTGTTCGAGACCAACTGCGGCGCCTGCCACACGCTGGCGAAGGCCGGCACCGACGGCGTCGTCGGTCCCAACCTCGACATCCTGCTCGGCAGCGCCACCCCCGAGGCCAACAAGCAGCGGGTCTTGAACGCGATCGAAAACGGCATCAACGGACGGATGCCCAAGGGCATCGTCGCCGGCCAGGAGGCGGAGACGGTCGCCGACTTCGTCGCAAACAACGCCGGCAAGTAGAACGACCTCCTCTGCCCCGTCTTGACGGTCCGCGAGGGCCGACTGGACAAATGTTTGATGAGTAGAGTGCCCTGATACGCCGATTGCACCTGAGTAGCTAGGTGCACCGAGCACCGGGGACGCCGGCCTGGATGGCCGGCGCCACAAGTACAGAGAGAGGAGCTTCATAGTGAGATTCACGAATGGCGCAGGGGTACGAAGGAAGACCCCGGCGCTTACCGTAGGAAGCCTGATCGCGGTTTTGGCGATGCTTGTTGTCGCCGCGCCTGCGATGGGTACTGCCGACCCGCTCAAGGGCGGAGCAACGGTTCTTAACCTCAAACTCAAGGTCGTCAAGGCCTCTGGGGGCGCGACGAAGACAGGCAAGAACCAGGCAACGTTGCCGATCACCGGCGGCAGCCTCGATCCGACCAACGGAACGGGCGCCGTCCAGAATGGTGGCAGCGTCAAGGTCAAGAAGGGCAAGAAGAAGGCGGCGCTTTCCGAGATCGTCACCAGCTTCGCCCCCCCCTACAACAACGGCTCGATTACCGCCAAGCTGAAGGGCAAGACGGTCAATCTCGCCACCCTGATAGGCGGCACGGTCGGGCGCGCCGGATTCGGCGGCACCGTCACCGGTGCTACGGCGAAGCTGACCAAGAAGGGCGCGAAGGCCCTCAACAAGGCGCTCGGCACGAGCTCCTTCAAGAAGGGGAAGAAGTTTGCCAACGCGAGCACGCTGACTGTCCCGAAGACAGTCGAGATCCTCGCCGGAACTCAGACGGCTCACGGGTCGACCGGGTTCGGCAAGCTCGCCTACACGTGTCCCGGCGCACCTTCCGTTGGCTGTTACGGCAAGGGTGTCAACCCGACCCCGGGCACCGGCATCACCGCCAGCAACGGAGCGAGTTACACGACCGCGGGCGGGCCGATCACCAGCGCGATCAACCCGGGCAGCAGCATTGCCCCGGATGCCTCGGCCGGTACGGTCAAGGCCGCTGGTACCACGCAAATCAAGAAGACGATCAGCGCGGCCGTATATGGCGGAGGGTGCCCAGAGGATCCGGCGCACTTCCCGGTCGGCGACCTGATTCAGTTCTCGAACACCACCAACGATTTCACCAACAAGGTGGTCAACGTGGACTTGACGCTCCAGGCGCCGTTCGTCTCCGCTGGATTCGCCACGCCGACGTTCTTCGGGAGCCAGATCCCGTCGGGCGGCATCGACATGTCCTCGGCGACGGTCACCAGCAACTCGGCGACGAAGACAGTTGACATCACCGGGTACAAGGTGTTCAACCAGGTTCAGACTCAGGCGGACCTGATCAATGGCACCTTCGGCGTCGGCGCAGTCGGTTGCGGCGCTGCCGCCACCAACGCCGCCGTCGGCGATGCGTTGTTCACGGTCGATCTGCACCTGACGACCCACTAGCACCGCAGAGTCATCGGAATGAGGAGCGGGGCGGCCACGGCCGCCCCGCTTTCTTTCCGGGACCGTGGCCGCAACAACTCGGTAACGGCGTTGTTAAGGTCATTGCAAGGCGCTGGGAGGCGCTTTGGAGAGAGGTGGGGACGAGTGAGAGGAGTTCAATGAGTCACGCTCAAACTTCTTTGCGGCGTGTCCGGCGTACGGGATTGGTGTTGCTTACAGCGGCACTCTGCATCTCGTTGGTTCCCGGCGCCGCCGACGCGAAGAAGAAAAAGAAGAAGCCCACCCAGGTGACGGTGATGACCAGGAACCTGTACCTGGGTGCCGACCTCACCGCAGCACTGGTGGCGGGAAACGCGGGAAACGCGGAGGCGTTCTCTAACGCGACCGGCCAGGTCGTCAACGACGTCGCCACGACGAACTTCCCGGTCCGGGCGGTTTCGCTTGCCAGCGAAGTCAAGAGCGCCAAACCCGACTTCGTCGGGCTCCAAGAGGCCGCGCTGTGGCGCCAGCAGATTCCCGCCGACGGCGGCCCTGAGTTCGGCGGCGGCACATCCGCCACCCAGGTCAAGTACGACTTCATCCAGAGCCTCTTGGCTGAGCTCAACAAGGGCGCCAAGTCAGCCAAGGCCTGCAAGAAGCAGTCGAAGAAGGGCAAGAAGTCGAAGCCCTGTTACCAGGGCTACTCGCTGCTCAGCGTGCAGCCGGAGTTCGACCTCGAGGCCCCGGCCGACCTCGACAACAACAACGCCACCGGCGTCACCATCGGCCCCTTCCAGGGCATCGACGCCGACGGTCGCCTGACCATGCGTGACGCGATCCTGGCCAAGAACGGCGAGGGCATCAAAGCCACCAACATCACCGGCGCCAATTTCCAGACGCTGTTTGCGCCGCCTGTGTTCGGGACACCGTTCCCGGTCAAGCGCGGATTCACCGAGGCCGACGTCAAGGTCCGGGGAAAGAAGTTCCACCTGGTCGACACTCATTTCGAGGCGTTCGACTCAGGCACGGTCAACCCGACCAACAACCAGGGCTTTGTCGCGCGCGGCAAGGTCCGCGAGGCCCAGGCCAAGGAGCTGCTCGCAGGCCCGCTCAAGTCGAGCCTGCCGGTGATCCTCCTCGGCGATCTCAACTCCAACGTTCCGGGCGTCCAGCCCGGCGACCAGCTCGGCTACCAGGCCCTGCTCGATGGAGGGATGCAGGAGCGGACGAATGCGCCGCTCAGCTGTTGCTACGACGACCCGTTGTTGCAGAACCCGAACAGCCCGGGCCGCGACCACCAGGTCGACCACGTGATGACGAACAGCTCGAAGATCACGCTCACGAAGAGCGGATTGACGACAACGTTCGCCAACGGCCTCTGGTCCTCGGACCACGCCGGGGTGTGGAGCGCGCTGAAGATCAAGTAACGCATCCAGACCGCGTCATCGAAGCCCCCGTCCGGTCCAGCGCCGGCGGGGGCTTCGTCGTTCCGGCGCCCACAACGATCTTGACAGCCAAAACAGATCTGCCATACTCTCACTCAGATTTCATAAATCCCCTGCATGAGGGGCGAGGAAAGGCAGATTCCAGTGGCACGAACAATAGGCATAGATCTTGGTACGACCAACTCCTGTGTAGCCGTGATGGAAGGCAGCGAGCCGACGGTGCTCGAGAATGCCGAGGGTGGCCGCACGACCCCTTCCGTGGTCGCGTTCACCGACTCCGGCGAGCGCCTGGTCGGCACGATGGCCAAGCGCCAGGCGGTGATGAACCCGGAGCGCACGATCTTCTCGATCAAGCGCTTCATGGGCCGCAAGGAGGCTGAGGTCCAGGAAGAGGAGAAGATCGTCCCCTACAAGGTCGCCCCCGGCCCCAACGGTGACGTCCGCATCGAGGTCGACGGCAAGCAGTACTCGCCGCCCGAGATCTCGGCGATGATCCTCCAGAAGCTCAAGTCGGATGCCGAGGCGCGCCTCGGCGACACGGTCGACTCGGCCGTGATCACCGTTCCCGCGTACTTCAACGACGACCAGCGCCAGGCGACCAAGGACGCCGGCAAGATCGCCGGACTCGACGTCAAGCGCATCATCAACGAGCCGACCGCGGCGGCGCTCGCGTACGGGCTCGACAAGGAGGCAAAGGCCGACGAGACCGTCCTCGTCTTCGACCTCGGCGGCGGCACCTTCGACGTGTCCGTGCTCGAGATCGGCGACAGCGTCTTCGAGGTCAAGGCGACGGCCGGCGACAACCACCTCGGCGGCGACAACTGGGACGCCGCGATCGTCGACTGGCTCGTGGCCGAGTTCAAGAAGGACCAGGGCGTCGACCTCTCGCAGGACAAGAACTCCCTGCAGCGACTCTATGAGGCTGCCGAGAAGGCGAAGATCGAGCTCTCCTCAGCGCAGGAGACGTCGATCAACCTGCCGTTCATCACCGCGACCGACGCCGGTCCCAAGCACCTCGAGATCAAGCTGACCCGCTCGAAGCTGAGCGAGCTGACCTCGGACCTGCTCGACCGCGTCGTCGGCCCGACCAAACAGGCGCTCGAGGACGCTGGAACCTCCCCCGACCACATAGTGATGGTGGGCGGTATGACCCGTATGCCCTCGGTCCAGGAGAAGGTCAGTGAGCTGACGGGCAAGGATCCGCACCAGGGCGTCAACCCGGACGAGGTCGTCGCCATCGGCGCCGCGATCCAGGCCGGCGTGCTGACCGGCGACGTCAAGGACGTGCTGCTCCTCGACGTCACCCCGCTGACCCTCGGCATCGAGACCAAGGGCGGCGTGATGACGAAGCTCATCGACCGCAACACGACCATCCCCTCGAAGCGGTCGGAGATCTTCTCGACCGCAGAGGACAACCAGCCCTCGGTCGAGGTCCACGTGCTCCAGGGCGAGCGTGAGATGGCCGGCGGCAACAAGAGCCTGGGCAAGTTCCAGCTCAGCGGCATTCCGCCGGCGCCCCGCGGCACGCCTCAGATCGAGGTCACGTTCGACATCGACGCCAACGGCATCCTCAACGTCTCCGCGAAGGATCTGGGGACGGGCAAGGAGCAGAAGATCGAGATCAAGGGCGGCTCCGGGCTCGACGAGTCCGAGGTCGAGCAGATGATCTCCGACGCCGAGGCTCATGCCGAGGAGGACCGCGGTGCGCGCGAGCTCGCCGAGGCCCGCAACGTCGCCGAGAACGCCGCCCACCAGGCGGAGAAGTCGCTCGAAGAGCTCGGCGACAAGGTCGACGAGTCGGCCAAGTCACAGGTCGAGGCGGCGATCAAGGAGGTCCGCGATGCGGCCGAGTCCGACGATCCGGCGGCGATCCGCCAGAAGAGCGACGCGCTGCAGACCGCGTTCCAGCAGGTCTCCGAGCAGGTCTACCAGCAGGCAGCTCAGGACGGGGAGGCCCCGACCGACGGCGCATCGACGGGTAACGGCTCCGGCGACACCTCCGAGGACGACGAGGAGGTCGTCGACGCCGAGGTCGTCGAGGACGACAAGTCCTGATGGGCAGCGAGGAACGGGTTGACGGCGTCGAGGAGGTACTCGACGCCGAGGTTGTCGACGAGGCATCCGTCGAGGAGCAGGCCGATGCAGTCGCCGGTGATCTTGACGAGCTGGGCAAGACGAAGAAAGAGCGCGACGAGTACCTCGAGCTGGCCCAGCGGGCACAGGCCGACTTCGAGAACTACCGCAAGCGCGCCGCCCGCGAAAGCACCGAGGCCGCGACCCGCGGCACCGCCAGGCTCGCCGCCGGGGTGATCCCGGCGATCGACAACCTCGAACGTGCGCTGAGCTCGGCGCCCGCCGACGATCCGGTCGCCCAGGGCGTAAGCATGGTCCACAAGGAGCTGACCGGCGCCCTCGAGCGCGCCGGCGTCGAGGCGTACGACCCCGCGGGGGAGAAGTTCAGCCCGGAGTGGCACGAGGTGCTTCAGACCCGCAAAGACGAAGGCTCCGAGCCCGGCGTCGTGCTCGAGACTCTCGAGAAGGGCTACCGGCTCGACGGTCAGGTGCTGCGCCCCGCCCGCGTGGTGGTCAGCGAGTAGGGGCCGGCATGGCTAACGATTTCTACGAGGTGCTCGGCGTCTCCAAGGGCGCGACCCCCGACGAGATCAAGAAGGCCTACCGCAAGCTGGCTAGGGAGAACCATCCCGACCGCAACCCGGACAACCCGGAGGCGGAGGAGCGGTTCAAGGAGATCCAGCAGGCCTACGACACGCTTTCCGACGAGGAGAAGCGCAAGGAGTACGACAGCGGCGGCCCCTTCGGCTTCGGCGGCGGTCAGGCCGGAGGCGGCGGCCCATTCGGCGGCGCCGGCGGGTTCAGCAGCGCCGATTTCGGCGACATCTTCTCGACCTTCTTCAACCGCGGGGGCGGGGTCGGCGGGGGAAGGGGTGCCGGCGGCGCCCAGCGCCCGATGCGCGGCCGCGACCTCGAGACCGAGGTCAGCCTCTCGTTCGACCAGGCGATGCACGGCGCCCAGATCACGGTCGCGATCCCGGTCGAGGGACCGTGCGAGACCTGCGGCGGCAGCGGCGCCAAGCCGGGCACCAGCCCCCGAACATGCCCGCGGTGCGGCGGCGCCGGCGTGCTCGCCGAGGGCCAGGGCCTGTTCTCGATCAGCCAGCCGTGCCCCGAGTGCGGCGGCCGCGGCGAGCTGATCGACGATCCCTGCCCGACCTGCCACGGCAGCGGTGTCACCCGGCAGACGAAGCGCTTCAAGGTCAACATCCCCGCCGGCGTCCACGACGGCAGCCGCATCCGGATTGCCGGCAAGGGCGAGCCCGGG
>JAWVFN010000130.1:0-14077 GCA_033855935.1 Solirubrobacterales bacterium
TGCCAGGTGCACGACGACCGCTACAAGTGGATCGCGCTCTCGAACACGACCCTCGGCGTTCTGCTCGCGACCCTGGACCTCTCGATCACGCTGATCGCGATGCCCGACATCTTCCGCGGCATCCACCTTGACCCGCTTGTCCCCGCCAACAGCTCCTACCTGCTGTGGATGATCCTCGGCTACATGATCGCCACGAGCGTGCTGATCGTCGGTCTCGGCCGGCTCGGCGACATGTACGGGCGGGTCAAGATCTACAACCTCGGCTTCGTCATCTACACCGTCGCCTCGCTGCTGCTTGCCGTCGACTGGATGACCGGCCGCGCCGGCGCCGACTATCTGATCGGCTTCCGCGTCGTCCAGGGGATCGGCGGCGCCTGTCTGCTCGCCAACGCGGCGGCGATCATCACCGACGCCTTCCCCGCAAACCAGCGCGGGACGGCGCTCGGCATCAACAACATCGTCGGCGTCAGTGGCATGTTCATCGGCCTCGTGCTCGGCGGCCTGCTGGCGCCGATCGACTGGCGCTTGGTCTTCCTGATCTCGGTTCCGGTCGGGCTGCTCGGCACAGTCTGGGCCTACCTCAAGCTCGAGGAGCGCAGTGAGCCGCGGCGGCGGCCGATCGACTGGCTGGGAAACCTGACCTTCGCGGTCGGCCTGGTCCTGGCGATGGTCGCCGTCACCTACGGGATTCGTCCCTACGGAGGGCACGCTACGGGCTGGGGAAGCCCGCGGGTGATCGCCCTGCTCTGCAGCTCCGTCCTCGCGCTCGCGGCCTTTGTCGCGATCGAGCTCCGTTCCGAAGACCCGATGTTCAGGCTCTCGCTGTTCCGGATCCGGGCCTTCACCTTCGGCTCGATCTCGACCTTCCTCGCGGCGGTCGCCCGCGGCGGGCTGATGTTCATGCTGATCATCTGGCTGCAGGGGATATGGCTTCCCCAGCACGGCTTCGACTTCACGGAGACGCCTCTGTGGGCGGGGATCTACATGCTGCCGCTGACGCTCGGAATGTTGATCGCCGGGCCGACGTCGGGCTATCTATCCGACCGTTTCGGGGCCCGGCCGTTCGCGACCGGGGGCATGGTCGCCGCGGCACTCAGCTTCTTCCTGCTCCTGCTGCTGCCGATCAACTTCCGCTACCCGATGTTCGCCGCGGTCCTCTTCGTCGTCGGCGTCTCGATGGGGATGTTCGCGTCGCCGAATCGCGCCGCGGTGATGAACAGCCTGCCCGCCGCGGACCGCGGCGCCGGAGGCGGCATGAACCAAACCTTCCAGAACTCGGCCCAGGTGATCTCGATCGGGATCTTCTTCACGCTGATGGTCATCGGTCTCTCGGCGAGCCTGCCGCAGGCGATGACCGCCGGGCTCGAGGCGCACGGGGTACCGCACGCGGCGGCCCAGCAGACGGCCGGGCTGCCCGCGGTCTCGATCCTGTTCGCCGCGTTCCTCGGCTACAACCCGATCCAGCACCTGCTCGGGCCGCACGTCCTCGCCGGGCTCTCAGCCCACGACCAATCCGTGGTCACCGGCCGCTCGTTCTTTCCCCACCTGATCTCCGGGCCGTTCCACGACGGGCTCCACGCCGCGTTCGCCTTCGCGATCGGCGCCTGCCTCCTCGCCGCGGGGGCCTCGCTGATGCGCGGCGGGCGCTACGAGCACGTCGAGTCCCCGGCCCAGCAATCGACACCCCGACGAAGAGAGGAAGCACATGCGAATTGAGTGGTATGGCCAGTCAGCGTTTCGCCTGAGCAATGGAGAGAAGAGCGTCTTCATCGATCCGTTCGGCGACATGTCCGCCGTCGCCGGCAGGGGAATGACGTGGGAGTACCCGCCGATCGAGGCCGACGCCGAGCTTCTCCTCGTCACCCACGAGCACGTCGACCACAATGCGGTCGAGGCAATCGGCGGCGATCCGGCGGTGCTGCGAGCCACGGCCGGCAAGCACGAGTCGCCGGTGGGAGAGGTGATCGGCGTTGCGTCCGAGCACGACGACGCGGCCGGCAGCGAACGCGGCCCCAATACGATCTTTGTCTTCGAGCTGGGCGGCTTGCGCGTCGCTCACTTTGGCGACTTCGGCCAGGGCGCACTGCGGGACGAGCAGGCGGCGGCGATAGGCGACGTCGACCTGCTCTTCGTGCCCGCCGGGGGCGGCCCGACCATCGACGGTGAGCAGGCAGCCATGATCGCCGAGCGGCTAGGCGCGCGCTGGGCGGTGCCGATGCACTACCGCACCGAGCGGATCAGCTTCCTCGACCCCGTCGACGCCTTCGCCGAGCGGCTCCCCGGCCCCGGGGTGCTCGCGGATCGGTGGTTCGAGACGGAAGAGCTCGAGACGGCCGACGGCCCGCTGGCGGTGATTCCCGCCACGCCGTAGCCCCTCCGCAAAACTTATCCTGATACCTAATGATTTAGTTGTTTTATAGGACTAGATCCGTGCTATCTTCCCGGCGACCCCGCCAAACGAAGTCAAGGAGGACGCCATGGACACCACGATCGCCCGCCCACCCGTAGCCACCGAAACCGAGTGGCAGGCCGCCCACGACGAGCTTCTGGTCAAGGAGAAGGAGCTGACCCGCGCCCGCGACACGCTCGCGGCCGAGCGCCGCCGGTTGCCGATGGTGCCGATCTCGAAGGACTACGTCTTCGAAGGGCCCGAGGGCGAGACCGACCTCCCCGGGCTCTTCGACGGCCGCAACCAGCTGATCCTCTACCACTTCATGCTCACCCCGGGTGACGACCCGTGTGTCGGCTGCTCGTACTTCACCGACTACGTTGGGCCCCTCGAGCACCTGCACGATCGCGACATCTCGATGGTGCTGGTCTCGCTCGCTCCGGTCGCCGAGCTCGAGTCGGTCAAGAAGCGGATGGGCTGGGATATCCCCTGGTACTCGTCCGGTGGCGGCGACTTCAACCGTGACTTCGGCCGCACCACCGACCGCGGCGAGACCTTCGGCCTCAGCGTCTTCCTCCGCGACGGCGACGATGTCTTCCGCACCTATTTCACCGAGGGCCGCGGCGTCGAGGCCGTCAACCTGATGGACCTGACGCCATACGGGCGCCAGCAGGAGTGGGAGGACTCCCCAGAGGGGTGGCCCCAGGGGCCGACCTACGGCGCCGGCAAGCTCCACGACGAGTACGGGCCGACTCCGAGCGCTCCGAGCGCTTCGTGATCGCTAGGAACCGGTGAAGTTCGGGTCGCGCTTCTGGATGAAGGCCATCACGCCTTCGATGAAGTCGTGGCTCGAGCCCTGTTCGCGCTGGGCGTCGGCCTCGGCCTCGAGCTGCCCCTCGATGTCGGCGTAGACGCGCCGGTTGAGCAGTTTCTTGGCGCCGGCGTATGACCTGGTCGGGCCCTTGGCGAGTCGCTCGAGCAATGCCTGGCCCTCGCGCTCGAGCACGTCGTCGGCGACGACGCGGTTGATCATCCCCCAGTCGAGCGCCTGCGAGGCGGGCACCTTCTCGCCGAGCATCGCCATCTCGGTCGAGCGGGCGAGGCCGATGCGGGCGGGCAGAAACGCTGTGGAGCCACCGTCGGGGACGAGGCCGATGTTGACGAAGGCGAGCAGGAAGTAGGCAGATTCGGCAGCCAGGATGAGATCGGCGGCGAGCGCGAGCGAGGCGCCGATGCCGACGGCAGGCCCGTTGACCGCGGCGACCACCGGCTTCGGCATCTCGCGGATGCCGAGGATGATCGGGTGGTAGATCTCCTTCAGTCGCGCCGAGAGGTCGGGCACTCCGTCGCCGTCGTTCGCCGAGCGGGTCTCTTTGAGGTCGGCGCCGGATGAGAAGGCGCGGCCGGCGCCGGTGATCAGCACGGCGCGCACGGCGGCGTCACCGCCCACGGTCTCGATCGCGTCGCTCAGGTCTCGGCCGAACTGCTCGTTCCAGGCATTGAGGGCGTCGGGGCGGTTGAGCAGGATCGTCGCCGCGCCGTCCTCGGTGGTTACGTCGATGGTCTCGTGGGAGGGCATTGGCGAACCCTATTTCTCCGGAGCGAGGGCTGCGCGGTCGATCTGACCGATGCTGGTCACGCCGCTGAGCGCCATGGTCAGATCCAGCTCGGCGAGGATGCCGCGCAGGACCGCTTCGACGCCCGCCTGGCCCTCGAGCGCCAGCCCCCAGAGGAACGGCCGCCCGAGCATCACCGCCTCAGCACCGACCGCGAGCGCCTTGAAGACGTCGGCGCCCGAGCGGATGCCGCTGTCGGCGAGCACGGTGAGGCGGTCGCCGACCGCGTCGACGATCGGCCCCAGCGCGTCGAGCGAGCCGATCGCGCCGTCGATCTGGCGGCCGCCGTGGTTGGAGACGACGATTCCGTCGACCCCGCGTTCGGCGGCTTCGAGGGCGTCGTCGGGGTGGAGGATGCCCTTGAGCACGATCGGCAGGGAGGTCCATTCGCGCAGGCTCTCGAGGTCGTCCCAGGTTAATTCGGCGTTGGCGAACACCGCGGCGAAGCGCCCGATCGCTGCGCCGAGATCCTCCTCCGGCGGCTTTTCGAGGCTTGCGCGGAAGACCGGGTCGGAGAGGTACTGGGCGATGCCGACTCCCTCCAGCGCCGGCAGATAAGCGTGCTGGAGGTCAGATGGTTTCCAGCCGGGGAGGAAGTTGTCGACCGTGACCACAATCGCTCGCGCCCCGAGTGCCTCGCCACGGCGGACGAGGCTTTCGGCGAGCTCGGGCTCGCTCGGCCAGTAGAGCTGGTACCAGAACCGCCCTTCCTCGCCGCCGGCCTCGGCGATCTCCTCCATCGGCGTGTCGGAGGCCGAGCTGATCGTCATCGGCAGGCCGAGGCTCGCCGCGGCCCTGGCGGTCGCCGGCTCGCCTTCGGGGTGGCAGATCGTCTGGATTCCGATCGGCGCGAGCAGCAGCGGCGCCGGCAGCTCGGTGCCGAGAATCGTCGTCGAGAGGTCGCGGCTCGAGACGTCGCGGAGGACGCGGGGGACGATCCGGCGGCGATCGAAGGCTGCGCGGTTGGCGCGCATCGTCTCGCCGACCCCGGCGCCGCCGAAGACGTTGCCGCGGGCGCGGTCGTCGAGCTTCTCCTCCGCGGCCCGCTCGAGCTCCTGCCACGAGATCGGCATCGTCGGGCGCTCGTCCATGAACATCCCCTTGGCGTAGATCTCGCGGTAGTAGTCGCCGTAGAGGGGTCGGGGCTCGGTCATGGCTTGGCGGAGCTTATTCGGGGTACTGTCACGCCATGTACGTAGTCGTCGTCGGAGGCCACGGCAGGGTCGCGATGCGGCTGCTGAAGCTGCTCGCCGATCGTGGTGATCGGGCTCGCGGGGTCATTCGCAAGTCCGAGGACGTCGCCGATCTGCAGGCCATCGGTGCCGAAGCCGCGATCGTCGACATCGAGGTCGAGGACTCGGAGAAGCTCGCCGAGGCGATCGACGGCGCACACGCTGTCGTCTTCGCCGCCGGCGCGGGGCCCGGCAGCGGGCCCGAGCGCAAGCAGACGGTCGACTTCGGCGGGGCGGTGAAGCTGATCGAGGCCTGCAAGGCAAAAGGCATCGAGCGCTACGTGATGGTCAGCTCGATCGGCGCCCACGAGCGGCCCGAGGGAGACGGTTTCGCCGTCTACCTGCGCGCCAAGCACGACGCCGACCAGGCGTTGATCGAAAGCGGCCTCTCCTACTCGATCGTGCGTCCGGGCTCGCTTACCGACGAGCCGGGCACGGGCATGATCGATCCCGCGACCGAGCTCGGCCGCCGCGGGGAGATTCCCCGCGACGACGTCGCCGCGACGCTCGCGGCGACCCTGATTGAGCCGAACACGATCGACAAGCTCTTCGAGCTCCTCAAAGGGGAGACGGAGATCGCCGAAGCCCTGAAGAACCTTTGAGCTCGCGCCAGCTGCTGATCTGCGCGGTGATCGCGGTCGCCACCGTGCTCGCCGGAGTCCTGCGCTACGCGGGAGGAGCCGCTGTTCCCGCCTTCGTCGCTGCCGGGGTCGCGCTCGCCGGCCTCGCCTGGTTGGTCGCCTTCGCGACCGAGTCGCTGGGTGCGCGGCTGGGGCCAGGGATGACCGGGCTGCTGCAGTCGACGCTCGGCAACCTGCCCGAGTTCTTCGTCGTCGTCTTCGCCCTCAACGCGGGCGAGGTGCTGGTTGCCCAGACCTCGCTGGTCGGCTCCCTGCTCGCCAACGGGCTGCTCGTCCTCGGCCTGACGATCATCGTCGGGGCTTACGAAAGCGAGGACGGGCTGATGCGCTTCAAGGCCCGGCTGCCAAACGACACGATGACGATGCTGATGCTGGCGGTGTTCGTGATCGTCCTGCTCGGCATCGCCAACTCGGCGGGCGACGTCGCCGCCCGGCACTCGCGTGCGATCTCGGTGATCGCCGCCCTCTGCCTGCTCGGCGTCTACGGGCTCTGGCTCAATTCGTATCTGCGCGCCGACACCGCGGCCGTGGTCGAGCTGCCGGGCGAGCCGCCGCCGCTCGCCCTCACTCTGGGTTTGCTGGCGATTGCCGGCACTGCCTCGGCCTTCGTCTCGGACTGGTTCATCCATGCCCTGGCGCCGGCGATCAACCAACTCGGCATCTCGCGCGCCTTCGCCGGTCTGGTGATCGTCGCGATCGCCGGCAACGCGGTCGAGAACACGACCGCCGTGCTGCTCGCGGCCAAGGGCGAGGCCGACCTGGCGATCTCGGTGGTCAAGAACTCGGTCGCCCAGATCGCCGTCTTCCTCTTCCCGATTCTGATCCTGGTCTCGCTGCTGTTCAAGGACGCGCTGACCTTCGTCTTGCCGCCCGTCTACATCGCCTCGCTGGCGCTCTCGGCGCTGGCGATCTGGCAGATCACCGGCGACGGCGAGGCGCGCGACTACGAGGGGGCGTCGCTGGTCTCGCTGTTCGTAATCGTCGCCGCTGTCGCCTGGTTCGAGTAGAGGCGGGCTACTGGCGCTCGATCTGGCGGTTTCGCCGGCTCAGCGAGCCTTGCTCTGCGGTCTCGCGGTCGAGGATCTCGAAGGCGGGGCGGGCGCCGCGGCGGAGGATCCTTTCGCCGAAACGGCTGGTCAGCGTTCGTCGGGTGCGTCGCACCAGGGCCATCGAGCGCGGGACGTAGATGCGGGTCTTTCGCTTTTCGATGCCGTTGACCAAGGCGGCGATGCCGCGGTCGAGCGGGGTCACCTTCTTCACCGGCCAGGGGAGGTTCTCGCGGAAGATCTCGAACGCCCTGTATTCGTCTGAGACGTCGCGGACGAGGTCGGTGTCGAGCCAGCCGGGGTGGGCGACGCCGACGCCGACGCCGGCGTCGCCGAGCTCGACCCGCAATGTGTTTCCGAGCGACTCGACCCCGGCCTTGGTCGCCGCGTAGACGCCGAGCGTGGGCACGGCGCTGAAGGCCGAGACCGAGGAGATCAGGAGGAAGTAGCCGCGGCTCTTGGTGATCTCGGCCGCGCTCGCGCGAACGGTGCGGATCACCCCGGTGAGGTTGACGTCGACGCAGAGCGCGAAGGCGTCGGGGTCGCCCCCCGCCAGGGTGCCGTAGGGAGCGATGCCGGCGTTGGCGACGACGACATCGATGCCGCCCAGCTTCTCGACGGTCCCAGCGACGGCTGCGTCCAGCGATGCCTGGTCGGTGACGTCGGCTTCGAACCAGGGGTGATCCTGGCCGAGCTCAGCCGCCAGCGCCGCCAAGCGCTCGGGCTCGAGTCCGACCAATGAGATCCGAGCCCCACGAGCAGCGAGCTCCCGGGCGAGGCTCGCGCCGATCCCTCGAGCCGCTCCGGTGATCAAGATGCGCATCGATCCAGCCTATAGAGAGAGGCGCCCACCGCTAGGCGGGCGCCTCGGTTATCGCGCGGCTGGGCCTCTATGCCCTGTCGGCGTTGCCGGCCTCGCTCGGCGCCGGCTCTCTCTCCTCTTCCTCGTCGTCGGGGTTGACGGCGTCCTTCACCCTGTCTGCCACGTCGCCGACCTTCTCCTTGACGGTGCCCTCCGCGCGGTCAACCTTGCCTTCGCGCTTCAGGCCATCGTCATCGGTGAGGTCGCCGGCGGCTTCCTTGATACGGCCCTTGGCCTCATCGGTGACCTTGTCCATCTCAAATCACATCCTTTGACAATCGCTTGCACCCCACGAAATACCCGGGTCACCGGGGAGCAAACGGCCTCCTCCTCTAGGGTCCAGAGGGGGCACTCATGAGCGAACCGGCTGAGGACAGACACAAGATCACGGTACGGATCCTCCTCGTCGTTGCCTCGTTCCTCGCCTTCCTCTCGATCTTTACGACCTGGATCGACCGCCAAGCGCTCGACACCAGCTCCTGGGTCGACACCAGCGGCAGGCTGCTCGAGGACAAGAAGATCTCCGACGCGCTCGCCAACTACGCGATCGACCAGCTCTACGCGAACGTCAACGTCAACAAGGAGCTGCAGTCAAAGCTGCCCACGGAGCTCAAGCCGCTGTCGGGACCGGCCGGGGCCGGGCTGCGGGAACTGGCGGTCCGGGCGGCCCAGAGCGCGCTGCAGCGGCCGCGGTTCCAGGAGGCGTGGCGCCAGGCCAACCTCGTTGCCCACCAGCAGCTGGTCGCGATCCTCGAGGACAAGAGCAACGCCGTCTCGACTGCCGGAGGTCGCGTCGTCCTCGACCTGCGGCCGCTGGTCGCGCAGCTCGCCGACACGATCGGCATCAGCAAGGACGTCGTCGACCGGATTCCGCCGGATGTCGCCCAGCTCGAGATCGCCAAGTCCCAGGACCTGAAATCGGCCCAGACGATCGTCAAGATCGTCAAGGGGCTCGCGGTCGTCTTCTCGATCGGCACCCTGCTGCTCTTCCTGCTCGCCGCCTACCTGGCCAGGGGAAGGCGCTGGGTGGTGGTCTTCGGCTACGGGCTCGGGCTGATCGTCGCCGGCATCGCGGCGCTGGCGCTGCGCAAGGTCGGCGGCCAGCTCCTGGTCGACAGCCTCGCCTCGACCGCGTCGGTAAAGCCGGCGGCCACAGACGCCTTCAACATCGCCAGCTCGCTGCTCTCCTCGATCGCCCAGACCTCGATCGTCACCGGTGTCCTCTTCGTCATCGCGTCGTTCCTCGATTCGCCCAACGCGACGGCGACACGGATCCGCCGGGCGATGGCGCCGAGCTTCAAGGAGCGGCCGGCGCTGATCTGGAGCGTTTTTGGGGTCCTGGTGCTGGTCTACCTGATCGCGAACCCTCCCCACGGCAATCGCGAGCTGCTGACGACGGTGACGCTGCTCGCGATCGCCGCGATCGGGCTCGAGGCGCTGAGCCGCAAGATCCGCCGCGAGTTCCCCGACGCCAAGCCGGGCGACATGGGCGAGCGCCTCCGCACCCGCGGGCGGGAGCTGACCGCCGAGGGCGCGAAGCGGATGCGGGCGGCGATGAACGACATCGGTGGCATGATCGAAAACGACGCCCACCCGGAGGACGCGCGGCTCGAGCGCCTCGAGAAGCTCGGTGAGCTGAAGCAGAAGGGGGTGCTGACCGAAGCCGAATTCCAGGCCGAGAAGGAGCGCCTGCTGAAGGCGGGCGAGGACAAACCCTCCTGAGGCTCGACGCACTCGGATACTGGATCGAAGAGGCCGGCGAGCCCGAGCCGCGAACGGCGCTGGAAGGCGAACGCGACGCCGACGTCGTCGTTCTCGGCGCCGGATACACCGGCATGTGGACCGCCTGGCACGTGAAGCGGCTCGATCCCGAAGCGCGGGTCGTCGTGCTCGAAGCGGGCCGAGCGGCCCATGGCCCCAGCGGGCGCAACGGCGGCTTCTCCAACACGATGTGGCACGAGCTGGCGCTGATGCGGATGCGCTTCGGCGACGACGGCGCCCGGGCGGTCGCCGCCGCGGCGCTTCAATCGGTCGGTGAGATCGGGGCGTTCTGCGAAGAGAACGGGATCGACGCCTGGTACCGCCCCGGCGGCTACCTCGAGGTCTCGACGGCCGAAGCCCACGACACGGCGACCGCGGACGCGCTCGCCGCCAGTCGCGAGCTCGGCGAGCTCGAACACGTCCGCGAGCTCGAACCGTCCGAGGTCGCCGAGCGCTGCCGTTCGCCGCTCTTTCGCGGCGGCGTCCTCTTTCCCGGCGCCGCCACAGTGCAGCCCGCACGGCTCGGCTTCGGCCTGCTTGCGAAGCTGATCGACAGCGGTGTCGAGGTCTTCGAGGGCTCCGAGGTCATGCGGCTCAAAGCGCCCTCCGGCGGCGGCGTCGAAGCGAGCACCGCCTCCGGCAGCATTCGCGCCGGCCGCGCCGTCGTCGCGATCGGCGGCGCCGCGGCGGGGCCGAGATGGGGAGCGCGCGGCCGGCTGACGGTGGTCTCGAGCCACATCGTCCTGACCGAGCCCGTGCCCGACGTGCTCGAGGAGATCGGCTGGACCGGGGGAGAGTGCATCACCGACTCGCGGGCGCTCGTCCACTACTTCCGCACGACTCCGGACGGCCGCATCGCGTTCGGCTGGGGCGGAGGGCGGATCGGCTTCGGGAGCAACGTCGGGGGGCGCATGGAAGTCGACCGGGCGACGATCGAGCAGGTCAGACGCGATCTCCTCGCCACCTTCCCCCAGCTCGAGGGGAGGAGAATCGACCGCGCCTGGGGTGGGCCGATCGACGCCTCGCCCAGCCACCTGCCGGTGATCGCGCTCACCGCCGGCGACCGCGTCGCCACCGCCTTCGGCTACACCGGCAACGGCGTCGCACCTTCGCAGATGATCGGGCGGACCCTGGCGTCGCTGGCGCTCGACCGCCGCGACGAGGCCTCGCGGCTGCCTCTGGTCGACCCGTCGCCGGGGCGCGTGCCGCCCGAACCGCTGCGCTGGATCGGCGGCGTCGCGATTCGCTCGGCGCTGATCCGCAAGGAGCGGGCCGAGGTCGAAGGGCGGCGTCCGGGGTGGCTCGCACGCACCGTGAGTGCGATCCCCGAGCGAATCGGCTTCCATATCGGGCGATGACTGAGCTGAAGACCCGATGAACGTTCGGCCCGCCACCCACGACGACGTCGAGGCGATCGTCCCGTTGATGCTCGCCTACTGCGACTTCTACGAGGTCGAGCACCCCGACGACGCCGGCTTGACCGAGATGGCGAAGACGCTGATCGACGCTCCTGACGACAGGGGCTTCCTGCTGGTGGCGGTGGCGTCTGAGGTCGTCGGCTTCGCCGCCTGCGGCTGGAAGTGGTCGAGCCTGCGCGGCGCCCGCTGCGTGGTCATGGAGGACCTCTACATCGACCCCGGGTCGCGCGGCGAGGGAATCGCCGACCGGTTGATCGGCGAGTGCGCCGGAATCGCCCGGCGCAACGGCGCCGTCGCGATGCTCTGGGAGACGCAGCCGACCAACAAGCGGGCGCAGGCGGTCTACAACCGCGTCGGCGGCAAGCCCGAGACGCAGATCGAGTACGAGCTCGTGCTGGGTGGCGAGGAGTGAGCGGGGTCCTGATCGGCGCCGGCGCCGTCGCGGCGCTCGTCGTCGCCGGCCTGCTGCTGCGCCCCGCGGTCAAGCGCTGGTACACGCGTCGTGTTATTCGCCAGCGCGCCGCCGGGCTCGAGCAGGCAATGCAGCTCGGCGCCGAGGCCGCGGTCAAAGGCGCGATCCGCACGGCGAGCCTCGTCCGCGAGCAGGGCATGGGGGCGGCGCTGCGGGCGCCGATCGAGGCGCTCGCGAGCTGGGCCGAGGTCGAGCACCCCGAGCTGCGCCGCGTCTCGCGCGACGGCACGGTCGCGATCCTCTTCTCCGACATCGAGAACTCGACGGCGCTCAACCACGAGCTCGGAGACAGGGCCTGGCTCAAGGTGCTCGAGGCCCACGACCAGCTGATCCGGCGCGAGGTCGCGGAGCAGAGCGGCTACGTCGTCAAGTCGCAGGGCGACGGGTTCATGGTCGCCTTCGAGGGGCCGGTGGACGCCCTGCACTGCGCGCTCGGCGTCCAGCGCGGCCTCGAGGCCGCCGGCGGCGCGCTGAAGAAGAACCCGATCAGGGTCCGCATCGGGATTCACAGCGGCAAGGCCGTCGCCAAGCAGGGCGACCTCTACGGTCGCAACGTGGCGCTCGCGGCGCGCGTCGCCCAGCAGGCCGAGGGCGGCGAGATCCTCGTCTCGGGCCAGGTCGCGGCCGAGGCGAAGGGCGAGGAGGGGATCGTCTTCGGCGATGCCCGCGAGGCCGAGCTCAAGGGCCTCGGCAGCGAGGAGCTGGTCGAAGTCAGCTGGAAGAGCGCCTGAAGGCGCGCTTCAGCGGGTGCAGGCTCTTCTGGACTTCCTGAACCTCGTCCTCGAGCCGCTCGACCGAGGCGCGCATCAGCTTCACCTCTTCGTCCATCGAGGTCGTGTGGATCTCGATCATCTTCAAGGTGCGCAGCAGCTCCGGCAGTGACTGCATGCCCTGGGCGATCCGGCCGACGTCGGAGATCAGCCCGGTGACCTGCTTCGGCAACCCGTCGAATGGATTCCTCACCTGCACGCGCTGGGGAAGCTAGCAAGCTGGACAAACTACCCACTTGACATGAAGACAAAATTGGGTACAGTCCCGCTTCGAGCTTCTGGGGTATCGGGAGCAATTGTGTGGGCTGGGAACAGGCGCCGTCGCCCTTCATCACTTGGGCGGCGGCGCTTTTCGTTTGCCTGGCGCCGAGCGGGTATCCATGCCTGGTGACGACGATCACCGAAGCCGCCGCGGGCGTCCGCGACTGGCCCGCTTTTCATCCGAATATCCGCGCGATCGTACATTCGCACTGGGTCCCTGCCGCTGCCACCGTGATCGACCCGCTGCTCGACGACGACACGGGAATCGAGATGCTGCGCGACGAGCCGCCTCGGCAGATCCTGCTCTCCAACCGGCACCACCTACGATCGAGCGAGGAGATCGCCGCCGAGTTCGGCGCCACGATCCACTGCCACCGCGCCGGGCTGCACCAGTTCGAGGACGGGCCCGAGGTGGCCGGCTTCGATTGGGGAGACGAGCCCGCGCCCGGCATCGAGGCGCTCGAGGTCGGCGTCCTCTGCGACGAGGAGACGGCGCTGCTGATCCGCGACGCCGGCGCCTTGGCGATAGCCGACGCGATCACCAACGATGACGGCGAGCTCGGCTTCTTCGCCGATCGCCTGCTCGGCGATGACCCGGAGGCGGTCAAGTCGGGGATCCGCGACTCGTTCCGGGCGCTGCTCGACCGCGACTTCGACACCCTTCTGTTTGCCCACGGGCCGCCGATCTCCGGCGACGGCAAGGACCTGCTGCGCGATTTCTGCGGCTAGTGCTTGGCAGCTCCCTCGCGGAGCTGCTCGATCGTCTTGCCGCTGAGCACCGACTCGGGCTGGGAGGAGGTCGGATTGCGGCGGGCGTCGGCGCCCTCGCCCTTCTTCTTGACCAGCAGCCACTGCTCGCGTTCGCCGGGCTGCGAGGTGCGGAACAGGGCGTAGGGGCCTTTCACCTTGTCGCCGAGGAGAAAGATCTTCAAGTCGCCCTTCTCGAGGCTCTCCTCGAGGGTCAGTGGCTCTCCGCGCCGCGTGTGCGAGATGTTCTCGAAGACGCCGCGGTCCCAGACGATCATCTCTCCGGCCCCGTAGGAGCCCTTCGGGATCACCCCTTCGAACTCGAGGTATTCGAGCGGGTGGTCCTCGGTCCGCATCGCCAGGCGTTTGACCCGCGGGTCGGTCGAGGGGCCCTTCGGAACCGCCCACGAAGCGAGCGCGGCGCCGATCTCGAGCCGCAGGTCGTAGTGCAACGAGGTCGCGGCGTGCTTCTGGATCACGAAGCGGGGGTGCTTCGACTTCGTGCCCCTGCGCTTGGCGCGCGGCTCGGAGGTGCGCCCGAAATCGCGCTTGGCTTCGTAGCCGCTGAGCGTGTCCTTGCGGGCCTTGGCCATCACTGCTCGTATTCTGCCCGGTGATGGCGCGCACCGAAACCGACGCCGGCGACGATCCCGAGGTGCTCGCCGCCGGGGGCGTCGTGGTTCGCGACGGTGACGGCGGGCCCCGCGTCTGCGTCATCCACCGTCCCAAGTACAAGGACTGGTCGCTGCCCAAGGGCAAGCTCGACCCCGGCGAGAGCTTCGAGCAGGCGGCGGTCCGCGAGGTCCGCGAGGAGACCGGGTTCAGCTGCGAGCTCGGTCGCCCGCTCGGCGAGGTCTCGTAT
>JAWVFN010000131.1:0-11922 GCA_033855935.1 Solirubrobacterales bacterium
GGCGCCGACATGCCGGTCGTGATCTCGATGCTGAACGCCGTCACCGGGCTCGCCGCGGCGGCCGCCGGTATCGCCCTCGACAACACCGTCCTGATCGTCGCCGGCACCCTCGTCGGCTCCTCGGGCACCCTGCTGACGATGGAGATGAGCAAGGCGATGAACCGCTCGATCGGCAACATCCTCTTCGCCGGCTTCGGCGGCGCGCCGGCCGGCGGGGCCGCGGGCGGGGGAGAGGAGCGCCCGCACAAGTCGATCACCGCCCAGGACGCGGCGATCGCCCTCGCCTACGCCGACTCGGTCGTGATCGTCCCCGGCTACGGGATGGCCGTCGCCCAGGCCCAGCACGCGGTCAAGGAGATGGCCAACGAGCTCGAGAAGCGCGGCGTCACCGTCGAGTACGCGATCCACCCAGTCGCCGGGCGGATGCCCGGCCACATGAACGTCCTCCTCGCCGAAGCCGACGTGCCCTACGAGAAGCTCAAGGAGATGGACGAGATCAACCCGGAGATGCCGCGCACCGACGTCGCCGTCGTCATCGGCGCCAACGACGTCACCAACCCGGCGGCCAAGGACGACCCCGACTCGCCGATCGCCGGGATGCCGATCATCGAGGTCTCCGAGGCCCAGCAGGTGATCGTGATCAAGCGCTCGATGAGCCCGGGCTTCGCCGGCATCGACAACGACCTCTTCTACCGCGACAATACTTCGATGCTGTTCTCAGACGCCAAGGCCGCCGCCCAGGACATCGCCGCCGAGATCGAGAAGCTCTGAGCCCCTCCTCTTGAAGCGAACAGCACCCATTCTTCTGGCTCTCGTTCTGCTGGCGGCGGTCGCACCCGCGGCCTCGGGCTACGTTCACGGCGCACTCAGCGGCTCGATCACGGAGAGCGTCCAGGAGCATCCGACGACCGCGATCTCGCTGCTGGTCAAGGGCAAGAAGATCAGGGTCACGGGCGCCGGGCTCTACCTCAAGTGCGACGGGTTGGATCCCGCGCTGACGCCCACGATCTCGACTCCGATGGCGAAGATCCGGCGCGGCACCGCCGGTTACCGGAAGACCGGGACCTTCGCGATCACGGGCCGGATGCCCGTGATGACGGCGGCCGGGACGGTCAGCCTTCTCTACGACTTCGAGGGATCCGTCCTCAGGAAGTCGGTCGTCGGCACTGTCAAGGCTGAGACCTTCATCCAGGATGGCTCCGAGCGCTGCGACGACGAGTCGCAGTTCCGCGCGGCCAAGGGCTGAGCCGGCGTCAGTCGCGCTCGCGGAAGCGGGCGCCGAGATAGCCGACGACGATTCCGAGCAGAGTCGCGACCAGCAGCGCCACGACCAGCGAGGTGTTGACGGTGGCGACGAGGAAGTTGATGTCGACCGACTTCGAGTTGAGGACGATGAACAGCACCGCGACGACCGCGGCGGCGAGGAAGGCCCAGAACTTGAATCCGCGCCCTGATCCTCCTGCGTTGCCCGGAACGTCAGCCACGCCGCGACCCTACCACCGGCAGGCGACACCGAGGCGTGACAAACACCGCGTCACCGGCGCCTCGGCGTCACCTAGCGTCGGCGCGTGCGAAGCGAGCCCGGGCAATCGACGGTCGAGTGGGTCGCGCTGCTGGCCCTCGTCGGATCGTTGCTGGCGATCACGCTGCTCTCGGTCGGCGCCAGGCTCCCCGGTGCCGTCCTGGCGACCTCGATCGCATCGCGGCTGATCTGCGCCGCGCAGCTCGCCTCGTGTGAGGACTCGGCGGACGCTGCTCTGGTGGCGGAGTACGGAGAGCAGACCGCGACGCTCGTCCGGCGCTACGCGCCCGAGCTTCAATACGAGCCCGGATCGCAGGCGGTCCCCGTCGACTTCCGCCGCTGCCGCTCCTCGATCTGTGGCGACGGCCGCCGCTCGGGCCCGATCGTCCAGACCGATACCGGCGAGCCGGTGACGGCGTTCACCCATGTCGTCCGGCGCAGCGGCTCGACCTACATCCAGTACTGGCTCTACTACGCGGACTCGGCGACGCTGCGGGGAGTGCCGATCGCCGGACCCAAGGGTTTCCACAAAGACGATTGGGAGTCGGCGCAGATCCGCATCGGTCCCGGCGGCCGCGGCGTCGAGATGCGCGCCAGCTCCCACCATGGCTACGGCGGCGGCGACGGCGCCGCGGGCTGGGCCGCCGACGCCGGCTACGCACACCCGTCGGGCTGGAAACCCGACCGCGGCAAGGTCTCCGTCGCCGGCGGCAGCCACGCCAACATTGCCGCCGATCCGCCGTCGCTGATCCGGCGCCTGCACCGCGCGGCGGGGGAGGGAAAGCAGCCCTACCGATGGACGCCGAAGTCGCGGCTGCGCCTGGTCCCGATCGAGAACCTCGCGCACAGCTGCGAGCTGAAGGAATTTGCGATTAGCCCGCCGTGGTGCAAGAAGGTCTACACGGATCCCGAGTACGCCGGTACCGATTAACCATGAAGACCGTCGTCACACGAACGTAGGACAACCTGGATGTTTACCCAGGTAGTGGTATCGGTAACGTGGCCATGGATGCCAGTCCCCCGGGCAGTACGCATCGCTCTGCTGCCCACGCTGGTGGCCTGCTTCGTCGCGTTCGGCGCCGCGGCCGCCCTCGGCGACGACGCCGTAACGGCGTCGCCGCCCGATTCGACGGTCAGCGCCACGCCGACCGACGCGACCACGACCACGAGCGCGACCTCGACGCAGCAGGACCTGACGCCGGACCCGTCCCCGCCGGCTGGCGCAGACTACGGCGCCAGCACCGCGATCTCGGGCGACACCGTGCTGGTCGGGGCGCCGAACGACCAAGGCTCGGGCACGGTCACGATCTACACGATCGGCGACGACGGCACGGCGTCGCCGACGGGGTCGCTGACGCCCCCCGACGGCGGGCAGTTCGACTTCGGCACCGCGCTCGGCACCGACGGCAGCACGATCGCCGTCGGTACGTCCGGGAATGTGAACACCGCGCAGGTCGATCTCTACGACGCCGCGACCTACGCCCTGCTGACTCAGCTCCTCGGCGCCGATGCCGGCGCCGGAGCCCAGGCGGACTTCGGCTCCGCGGTCGCGATATCCGGCGACTGGCTTGTCGTCGGCGCGCCCGGTCAAGGCGGAGGTGGCACCGTCTACATCTACTCGCGCCAGGACGGCGTCTGGGTGGGCATCCCGTACCAGTCGCTGACCGGCGCCGACGGCTCGAGCTTCGGGCAGAGCGTCGCGATCGACGGGGGCACGATCGTCGTCGGCGCCCCCGGCGAGACGGTCGATGACGTCGCCGCCGGCGCCGCCCACGTCTACACCCTGGTGCAGGGCGAGGGTGGCCTCGTTTGGGCGGAGACCGGGAGCCCTCTCTACGACCCGGCCGCGGTCGACGGCGGGGCATTCGGCAGCGCGGTCGCCATCAACGGCACCACGATCGCCGTGGGAGCCCCCGCCCCGGGCACCGAGGATCCGGGGCACGTCGCCGTCTTTTCCGACCCGTTCGGCGCAGAACCGTTGGCGTCGCAGACGATCAGCGGCGCCGCCGGCGATTCCATGTTCGGGCAGTCGCTGGCGCTCAGCGACTCCTATCTGGCGATCGGATACGTCCAGCCGGACTCCTCCGGCGCGGTCGCCCTCTACGGTCATCCGACAACCACGACGAGCGCCGGCGAGTCGCCGCATTCCGGAGCCGGCGGATTCTCCTTCATCGGCAATCAGACGGGGACCGGCCCGGGCGACGGCTTCGGCAAGAACCTGTCGGGCTCAGGGCAGTACTTCGTCACGGGGGCCGACGGGCACTCCTACTTGATCGGGCTAGGCGGCGGCACCTCGCCCCCCGACCCCAACCCGGGTCCCGGTCCCGGTCCCGGTCCCGGTCCGGGGACGGGCGGCACGACCACGGGCGGCGCGACCCCTGGGGGCGCGGGCCCGGCGCGGCCCACTGGAAACACCGGCTCAGGCTCTGTTAATGGCGCGTCCGCCCACGGCTCGTCCTCGTCCTCGTCTCCGCGGCAGGTGGTGGTCCAGCCGAAGGCGGTGACCCCGCATCCGCCGGGTCATCACGCGGCGCCGCGACACTTGGCGACGCCTCGAGCCGGGGCAGCCGGCGAGCAGCCGGCCGCCGGCAGGTCCCTGTTCGCCGGCCGCGTGTTGACCCCGGGCCAGGTCGACCTGTCGGCGAAGAACCTCGCCCAAGGTGGATTCCTCGCCTTCATCCTCGCCGCCCTGCTCTACCTGCCGGTGACGATCTTCAACAAGACGACCGAGCGCAACCACGAGACGATCAGCGGCTGGTTTGCCGGGCCGCGCGAAAGGCTTGCTGCTCTTACGGCGGCGCTGCCGCTGAGCCAGCACCCGTTTGTGCTGCTGCTCGCGAGTGGGCTGATCGGCGGCTGCCTGTTTTCGTTCATCGAGCCCGGGTTCCCGACCGAGGCGGGGTCGCTTCAGTACCTGATCGGGATGATCATCGGGTTCTTGCTCGTGGGAGTGGTCTTCTTCGGCACCTGGCGCGAGGTGGTGCACCGCCTAGAGCCCGAGTCGCAGGGCCGCTGGAGGCTCTACCCGCCCTACATCCTGCTCGCTGCCGTGTTTGTGTTGGTGGCGAGGCTCGCCCACTTCCTTCCCGGTGTGGTTCTCGGCACCTTGGCCGAGTACGAACCGGGGAAGCAGCTCAGTCGCCGCACAGCCGGTCTGCGCGTTGTCGTCACATACGCAGCGCTGCTCGTGCTGGGTGGCGCCGCCTGGTTCGCCTGGATCCCGGTCGAGCATGCCGCGGCCAAGGAGGGGGCCAGTTCGCTGACCCTGATCCTCGATGCAACGCTCACCGTGACCTTCGTCACCGGGCTGGAATCGGTCGTCTTCGGCCTGATCCCGCTCAAGTTCCTCGATGGCAACGACCTCTTCGTCTGGCACAAGGGACTGTGGCTGGCGCTCTGGGGCGTCGGCCTCTACTGGTTCTCCGTCGTCATCCTGCATCCGGCGCTCAGCACCTACAACGAGGTCAGCGGCGCCGGGGCTTTCTGGTTCGGCGTCCTGTTCTCCTCGCTGATGATCGTCGCCATGTCCACCTGGGCCTACTTCCGGGTACGCGAGTTGCGCGAGGCCCGCGTCGCGAACGACAGCCAGAGCTAGCCCGCCTAGGTCACTTCGGCGGCATCCGCAGGGCGCCGTCCAACCGGATCGTCTCGCCGTTCAGCATCGGGTTGGCGACGACCTGGGTGACCAGTTCTGCGTACTCGGAGGGCTGGCCGAGGCGCGCGGGGAAGGGAACGCCGGCGCCGAGCGCCTGGCGTGCCTCCTCGGGCAACGCGGCGAGCAGCGGCGTGTCGAAGAGGCCGGGCGCGATGGTGACGACGCGGACGCCGCGGCCGGCCATGTCGCGGGCGGCGGGCAAGGTCATGCCGACGATGCCGCCCTTGGAGGAGGCATAGGCGATCTGGCCGATCTGCCCGTCGTAGGCGGCGATCGAGGCGGTGTTGACGCAGACGCCGCGCTCGCCGTCCTCGTCGGGGTCGTTGGATGACATCGCGTCGGCGGCGAGCCGCAGGACGTTGAAGGTGCCGACGAGATTGACCTCGATCACGTTTTTGAATATCTGGAGATCGTGCGGGCCCGACTTCGAGGAGGTGCGCTGGGCCCAGCCGATGCCCGCGCAGCAAACCGAGACCCGCAGGCCGCCGTCGGCAGCCGCGGCTTTTTCGACAGCCGCCTTGATCGGCTCCTCCTCGGTGACGTTGGCCTCGACGAACTCGGCCCGCTCGAGCTCGCCCGCCAGCGCCTCGCCCTTCTCGGCGTTGAGGTCGGCGATCACGACCGAAGCGCCGGCCTCGTGCAGACGCCGGGTCGTCGCCTCGCCGAGACCCGAGGCCCCGCCGGCGACCAGCGCGCTTGCTCCTTCGAGCTTCATCGGCGGCGCAGGTTATTCGACGTCCGAGCAAATGCGTTTGGCGGAGACCCCGCCTCGGTAGTCTTCGGCAATCACTCCCGAGGTCCGGACCAGTCCAGACGCGTTGAAGGAGGGAATCGCCGAGCGGCTCGCCGACGCTCGCGAGATGACGCTCCTCTTGATCGAGCCGCTCTCGGAGGAGCAGCTCAACCGCGTCTACTCGCCGATCCTCAGCCCGCTGATCTGGGACCTCGGCCACATCGCCAACTTTGAGGAGCTCTGGCTCGTCCGCGAGATCGGCGGCCGCGACCCACTCCACGGCGAGCTCGGCGACCTCTATGACGCGATCGAGCAGCCACGCAAGATCCGCGGCGAGCTGCCGATCCTCAAGGGCGACGAGGTCCGGCCGTATCTGGAGGGCGTCCGCGAGCGCACCCTCGAGGTCCTCGACGAGCTCGATCTCTCGAGCGACAACGACAACCGCCTCCTCCGCGACGGATTCGTCTACGAGATGATCCTCGCCCACGAGCACCAGCACAACGAGACGATGCTCCAGCTGCTGCAGCTCGTCGACGACTACGAGCCCGCGAAGGTCGTCGCCACCGGGGAATCCGCGTCCGAGGGGCCCGAGATGGTCCCGGTCGCCGGCGGCAGCCACGAGATCGGCGCCGCGGACGCCGGCTACGCCTACGACAACGAGCGCCCCCGCCACACGATCGAGCTCGCCGCCTTCGAGATCGACCGCACACCGGTGACCAACGGCGACTGGATCTCGTTCATGGAGGACACCGGCACCGAACCGCCGATGTACTGGGAGGCCGACGGGGAGGGAGGCTGGACGCGCAACGCGATGGGCCGCAACGAGGCGGTTGATCCATCACTGCCGGTAATTCACGTTTCATGGCACGAGGCCGACGCCTTCGCCAACTGGGCCGGGAAGCGGCTGCCGACCGAGCCCGAGTGGGAGGCCGCCGCCGCCGGGGCCGACCGCGAGCGCGCCAACCTCGACCTGCTCTCCTTCGGCGGCGCCCCCGCAGGCGCCTATGCCGATGCGCCCTCAGACTGCGGCGCGGTACAGATGCTCGGGGACGTCTGGGAATGGACGTCGAGCGACTTCACGGCCTATCCCGGCTTCGAGGCCTTCCCTTATCCGGAGTACTCGGAGGTCTTCTTCGGCGACACCTACAAGGTGCTCCGCGGCGGCGCCTGGGCGACGCGCCGCAGCGTCGTCCGCAACTCGTTCCGCAACTGGGACCTGCCCGAGCGCCGCCAGATCTTCGCCGGCTTGCGCTGCGCAAGGAACATCGATCCGTAACGCCGCCAGCTCCGTATAGACGAATACGAACCCCATCGAGCCGATCTCCACGACACCCGAGGTAACCGTCGACGTTCACCTGCCACCCGGCGGGCCCCTGTCGGGGATGGCGGCCGACGTCCGCGCCGGGCTCAGCCGCCCGTTCAAGGAGCTCTCGCCCCGCTACTTCTACGACGAGCGCGGCTCACAGCTCTTCGAGCAGATCACCGAGCTGCCCGAGTACTACCCGACGCGCTGCGAGCGCGAGATCCTGGTCGAGCAGTCCGATGCGATCTGCCGCGCGGCCAATAACCCGGCGACCCTGATCGAGCTCGGCTCGGGATCGGCGGCGAAGACCCGAGTCCTGCTCGACGCGATGCAGTGCGCCGGCTGCCTTGAAACCTATGTGCCCGTTGACATCTCCGAAGAGATCACCCGCCAGACCGCTGAGCAGGTGGCTGCGGAGTACGAGGGGGTCAACGTTCGCGGCCTCGTCTGCGACTTCGAGCTCGACCTCGAGCGGATCGAGGCCGGCGGCCCCCGCGTGATTGCGCTGCTCGGCGGAACGATCGGCAACTTTGCCCCCCAGCAGCGCGCCGGGTTCCTGCGCCGAATCGCCAACCTGCTCGATCGCGACGACCGCTTCCTGCTCGGCACCGACCTGGTCAAGGACCGCGCCACGCTCGAGGCCGCCTACAACGACCCGGCCGGCGTCACCGCCGAGTTCAACAAGAACGTGCTCGCCGTGCTCAACCGCGAGCTCCAGGCCGATTTCGACCTCGACGCCTTCGAGCACGTCGCCCGCTGGGACGCCGAGAACCTCTGGATCGACATCCGCCTGCGCTCGCTCGCCGGTCAGATCGTCAACGTCAAGGCCCTCGACATGCAGGTCCCGTTCGCCGCCGGCGAGGAGATGCGGACCGAGATCTCGACCAAGTACGCCCGCGGCGGGCTCGACGGCATCTACGCCGAAGCCGGCCTCGAGATCACCGACTGGTACACGGATTCCGAGGGCCTCTTCGGCCTCAGCCTCGCCCGAGCCCGACATTAACCGCCACCTCCTCCGCTTCGCGCCCGGGGGCGGCGGCGGTAGGGCGCTAGCGGGGTGGACCGTATCTGCCGTTACTTAGGGCTCAGGGCGTCGATCAGCTCGCCGACCTTGTCCGGGGTCGTAATCGGCGTGATCACCGGCAGCGTGATGCCGCCCTCGACGTAGGCGTCGAGCCGCGCCCGCATCTCCTCAGGCGTGCCGAAGATGAAGGTGTCTTCGATCAGCTCCCACGGCGCGGCCTCGCCGGCCTTCTTCTTGTCCTTGGCGTTCCAGGCCTCGACCATCTCATCGATCTTCTCGCCGTGTCCGAGCCAGCGGAAGAAGGCCTCGTAAACGGGCACCGTTATGTAGGAGGAGAACATGAACCGCGCCAGCGGCTCGACCTGCTCGCGCTCGCCGGCGAGGCAGAAGAAACGACACCAGAGCTCGAAGCCCTCAGGGGCGCCTTTCACACCGTCGACGACCTGCGGCAGCCCGGAGAGCGGCAGGAAGTTGGTCATCGCGCCCGCCGCCTTCTCCTTGGCGAGCTCGAGCATCTTGCCGCGCAGCGCCGCGAGCACGATCGGAATCGGCTCGGCGGGCGGCGATTCGAGCTTGAACCCGCCCGGCCCACGCTCACCGGCAAAGACGTTCTGGAGAAAATCGACGCGCTCCGAGATCGTCGACAGCGGCTTCTCGAACGGCATTCCGTTCCAGCCCTCGATGATCCGGTCCGAGGAGGCGCCGATGCCGAGCACGAACCGCCCGCTCGATGCGTCCTGCAGCGCCGCCGCCTGCTGGGCGAGCAGCGCCCGGCCGCGCTGTGGCACGCCGACGACGCCGGTCCCGAGCCGCATCTTCTCGGTCCAGACCGCCGCCAGCGCCAGCGGCGTGAACCCGTCGGGCCCATTGGTCTCGCCCGAGACGAGATCGGTGTAGCCGGCGGCCTCCGACCTGCGGACGAGGTCCTTGTGCGCCGAGAGCGGCGTCAGGGGAAACGGCAAGGTCAAACCCCAGCGGTTCACGGCCTCACCCTACGGCAGATGTGGGCCATTCATGCCGACGCCTGATGTAGGGTCGTGTCGTGGACTTTTCGCGTCTACGGGGATCGGAGATGATCGGAGCGGCCGCAGGCCTGGTCCTGATCATCAGCCTGTTCCTCGAATGGTTCTCGCTGACCAACACCCCCGAGCGCGTTCAGCAGCACGACTACATCTGCGGAACGGGCAACCTCTCGTGCTCTGCCTGGGACAGCTTCCCGACGCTGAGATTCCTGCTCATCCTCGCCGCGCTGGCGCCGATCATCCTCGCCTATCTGGTCGTAAGCGACACCGAGCTTTCGTGGCCGCCCGGCGAGGTGACGACGATCGTCGGCTTCGCCGCGATCACGCTGATCCTCTACAACGGCGTCGTCTCCAAGCCCGGCGAGTTCGGGATCAGCCTCTCCTTCGGGTACTTCCTCGCCTTGCTGGCGGCGGCTGCGCTCGTCGTCGGCGGGGGCCTGCGGACGCTCGAGAGCGGCGGCGGCGCGCCCCGAAAACCGCCGGCTACGTACTGAGACATCAACCGGCGCCTCCGCCGCTTCGCGTTCGGGGGAGCCGGGGGAGGGGGCGGGCGTGGTGGACCGTATCGGCCTAGGATCCGCGTCATGGCGGCCGAGCAGGAGAACGTGATCTCACAAGACGTGCGCTCGGGCGCCAAGCCCGACCGCAACCTCGCCCTCGAGCTGGTCCGGGTGACCGAGGCCGGCGCCTTGGCGGCCGCGCGCTGGGTCGGCCGCGGCGAGAAGGAGAAGGCCGACGGCGCCGCCGTCGACGCGATGCGGCTGATGCTCGACACGGTGCCGATGGACGGCACCGTCGTCATCGGTGAGGGAGAGAAGGACGAGGCGCCGATGCTCTACAACGGCGAGCAGATCGGCGACGGCAGCCCGCCCCACGTCGACATCGCCGTCGATCCGCTCGAGGGCACGACGCTGACGGCCCGAGGCATGCCCGCCGCGCTCTCGGTCATCGCCCTCTCAGAGCGAGGCACGATGTTCGACCCCGGCCCCTGCGTCTACATGGAGAAGATCGCCACCGGCCCCCGCGCCGCCGACGTGATCAGCCTCGACGAGCCGCTCGAGAAGGTGATCGAGAACATCGCCGAGGCCAAGGGCGGCGAGCCCGCCGACGTCAGCGTCGTGATGCTCGACCGCCCCCGCCACGAGGAGGCGGTCGCCGCCCTGCGCGAGATCGGCGCCAGCATCCGCTTCATCTCCGACGGCGACGTCGCCGCGGTGCTGCTCGCGGTCAGCCCCAACACCGGCATCGACCTGCTCTGGGGCGTGGGCGGAACCCCCGAGGGCGTCCTCTCCGCAGCGGCGATCAAGTGCCTGGGCGGGCGCATCCTCGGCAAGCTCTGGCCCCGAAACGACGAGGAGCGCAAGGCCGCGGTCGATGCCGGCTACGACCTCGACCGCGTCCTCGAAACCGACGACCTCGTCTCCGGCGACGACGTCTTCTTCGCCGCCACCGGCGTCACCGACGGGGACGTCCTCGACGGCGTCCGCCTGCTCGACAACGGCAACGCGACGACCGAGTCGCTGGTCATGCGCTCGCGGTCAGGGACCGTGCGCCGAGTCCAGGCGACCCACGACCGCCCCAAGCTGCGCGAGGTCACCGGGGGCAGGTACGGCTAGCCCTCGGTCGGCAGGAAGCCGATGTCGTCGTGCTCGTGGCGCAGCGAGTTGATCACGGCGCCGGCAAGCAGCGCGAGGCTGATCAGGTAAAACCAGAGCAGGGCGACGAGGATGAAGCCGATGGTCCCACCCAGCCGGGTCAGGTCGGAGATGTTGCGCAGGTAGAAGGGGAAGGCGTAGTTGCCGATCCCGGTGGCGACGGTGAAGAACAGCGCGCCCGGCCAGACCGAAGGCCACGGCATGTGTCCCTTCGGCACCGCCCAGTAGATCGCGCTGGCGACCGTGAACGTGGTGGCCGCGGCGCCGACGACCAGGATCACGATCCTGACGGCGCCGAAGTCCGAGAGGCCCCAAGGCAGATTGCCGGCCTGGGCGAGCACGGCGCTTTCAATCGCTGGAAGCGCGACGCTGGCGACGAGCAGCAGGGTCAGCGCCAGCAGCATCACCAGCGACCAGCGCTTCTGTTCGATCCAGCCGCGGCACTCGACGTGGTAGATCCGGCAGAAGGCGGTGTCGACCGCGCCCCAGAACGAGGCGCCGATCCAGATTCCGCCGATCGCCGCGGCGATCCCGATCGTCGCCGAGCTGTCGCGGACGCGGTCGATCGCCGACTGGAGCGAGGCCTGGCCGACGTTCGGGAAGAGTCTCTGGAGATCGAGGATGACGCTGTGCTCGATGTTGCCGCTCTTGACGACCTGACCAAAAATGAAGAGGACGAGGAGGGCGAACGGGAAGACCGCGAGCATCAGGTTGTAGGCGATCATCCCGGCGAGGCCGGTGACGTTCTCCTTATAGGCGCGGTTCCAGAATGCGCGTAGCCACGGGTGAGCTATCCCCACGCGTAACCGCCCAGTACGGGGGTGTAGTACTCGTGGCTTGAGCAACTTTCCCGTCTCTGCCTGGTTCTAGGCAGCGGGAACCCCCTTGCAGGCGGTATTTTGAGCTTGACTTCAGAATGTATAGCGGGTAGCATACGAACATACGTTTGAGATTGAGTACGGGACATCCCGGCAAAAATCTAAACGCGGGCTGCATTTTGCGGGCCCG
>JAWVFN010000132.1:0-3871 GCA_033855935.1 Solirubrobacterales bacterium
CTCGAGCGCCTCGGCGCCGGGCGCATCGACGGCGGCATCGGCACCAGGGGCCCCGGCGAGTCCCAGATCGAGACCGACCGGCGCCTCGCCCGCGACCGGATCACCGCGCTGCGCCGCCGCCTGAAGCGACTCGAGCAGACCCGCGGCGTGCAGCGTTCCGAGCGTACCCGTGCGGCGCTCCCGACGATCGCCCTCGCCGGCTACACCAACGCCGGCAAGTCGAGCCTGCTCAATGCGCTGACCGGGGCGGAGGTCGGCGTCAACAACCGCCTCTTCGAGACCCTCGACCCCACGACGCGGATCTTCGAATACGACGGTCGGCGCCACCTGCTGACCGACACGGTCGGCTTCATCAGCAAGCTGCCCCATCAGCTCGTCGACGCCTTTAAGGCGACACTCGAGGAGACGACGCTCGCCGACCTCATCCTGCAAGTGGTCGACGCCTCCGAGGACGACGCCGCTCGCTTCGAGGCGATCGCGGCCGCCGACGCGGCGCTCGAAGAGATCGGCGCCGGCGAAAGCCCGCGGCTGCTCGCGCTCAACAAGATCGATCTGCTCGATGCCGGCGCCCGCATGGAGGCCTCGCTGAGGCACCCCGACGCGGTGCTCGTTTCGGCCGAGACCGGCGAAGGATTGGAGGAATTGGCGAGGCGCCTCTCGGAAACCGTGACGTCGCAACTCCGAGAAGTCGAACTGCTCGTACCCTACGAGGATGGAAGAAGGCTCTCAGAGCTCCATCGAGTCGCTGGTGACCTCGAGCGTGAAGATCGCGCTGAAGGCGTTCTCGTTCGCGCTCGCCTTCCCGGTGAGATTGCTGAACGCTTCGCAGACCTCGCGGTCAACGGCAGAAGCTGAGCGAGGCAGCCCCGCCGAGTGGGCGGACTGGCCCGAGGCCCAACGTGAGGCCGCGGTCGAGGTGCCCCAGCCCCAGGAGTTCCTGGCTCCCGACGACGATCTCGATGAGGGCATCGACGATTCGATTCTGGGCATGACCGGCAACGGGATGGCGCCGGTCGAGGACGAGCCGGCGCCCTATGTCCCGGCCGCGGAGGAGGACGCGCTGGTCCCCGACCAGGGGGCGATTGAGCCCGATGAGGCACCCCAGAGAGCCCCCAGCGTGCTCGACGAGCTCACCGATGCAGCCGAGCCTGCGGTGCCGTCCTCACTCGCCACTAGCTTTGATGACCATATGGAGATCCGTTTTGCACGACTGAAGGACAACGCGATCATCCCGACGCGCGCCCACGAGGGCGACGCCGGCATGGACCTCTGCGCCGCCGAGGGCGCCCGCATCGGCCCCGGCCAGCGAGTCGGCGTCGGCACGGGGCTCGCGGTCGAGATCCCCGAGGGCTGGGCGGGCATGGTCCTGCCGCGCAGCGGCCTGGCGCTGAAGAGCGGCATCGCCCTGGTCAACTCTCCCGGCCTGATCGATCCCGGCTATCGCGGCGAGATTCGCATCCTCCTGCTCAACACCGACGCCACCTCGGAGTTCAAGGTTTCGCCCGGTGACCGCATCGCCCAGCTGATGCTGACGCCGTTCTCGACCGCGCAGCCGGTCGAAGTCGGCGGCCTCGAAGCCAGCTCGCGCGGCAGCGGCGGCTTCGGCTCCAGCGGCGACTAACGACCGGCGCCTTCGCCGCCGGTCCATGGAATGCGCTCGTCGCCCGGCGGCGAGATACTGGGCGGGCAATGTCGCAGGAGAACGTCGAGGTCGTGGTTCGAATGCTCCGGGCGTGGGCAAATGGGGACCGCGAGTCCGCTCGAGAGGCGTACCACCCCGACGTGGTGATGATCCAGCCGGTAATCGACTCCCGCGTCACGCATGGGCTGTCGGCGATGGAGGAAGCGAACGAAGCCTGGCGTCGCAGCTGGCAGGACTATCGAATGGAATTCGAGGAGGCGTTTGACGCCGGCGATAGCGTCGTCGCGATTGTCCGCCAGCACGGTGTGGGCAAGGACACGGGTGCCCAGGTCGAGCTGCTGACCTATGGCGTTTTCAGGCTCCGGAACTCGAAGATCATCCGCGTCGAGTTTTTCGACAGCAAGACCGCGGCTCTCGATGCCGCCGGGCTGTCGGAGTAGGCGGGGTACCTGACTACTTGGCAGGCTCGGCGGGCGGCGCCGGCGGAGTCTCGGCGGCCGCGGGCGCTGCCTTGGCGCCGTCGCCGGTGAAGTTGACCTCCGGGACCTCGCGGTCGCCGGCGTCCTCGATCTCGAAGAACTCGCGGGCGGTGAATCCGCCCTGGCCGGCGATGATCGAGTTGGGGAAGATCTGGATCTTCGTGTTGTAGCTCTGGACGTTCGAGTTGTAGATCCGGCGCGAAGCCTGGATCTCGTCCTCGAGCTCTGAGAGGTTGCGCGAGAGCTGCTGGAAGTTTTCGGTGGCGCGGAGCTCTGGGTATTGCTCGGCGACGACTCGCAGCCCGCCCAGGGCGCCGCTCAGCGCGCCTTCGGCCTTGCTCACGTCCTCGACGCCCGTCGCCTTCATCGCGGCGTTGCGTGCTTCGGTGACCTTGGTGAAGGTGCCCTGCTCGTGCTGGGCATAGCCCTTGACCGCTTCGACCAGGTTCGGGATCAGGTCATGCCGGCGCTTGAGCTGGACGTCGATGCCGCTCCAGGACTCGTCGACGCGGTTGCGGCTCGCGACCATGCTGTTGCGGACCAGGATGTAGAACAGGCCCGCGAGGACGAGAAGCGCGATGACGATGATTACGACGATCACGAAAGCAGGTTAGCCGGTCAGCGCGCCCAGCCGCGCTCGCGGATGAACTCGGCGACCGCGTCGGGTTTGTCGGTGATCACGTAGGCGTCGATGATCGCGCCGTCGGTGTTGATCGTGATCGAGAGCCCGCTCTTCACCGGCCGCAGCTTCGAGATCTGGGCGACCGGTCGCCCTGAGCCCATGCGTGGCTTGACCCGGCCGGTGGCGATGCTGTGGACGTCGGGGTGCTTTTCCAGCGTGTCGAGCATCCGGCGGTAGCCCTTGGTCGAGCTGTGCTTGTGGTGCGTCTTCTTCGCCATCAGCCTCTCGCCGCTGCGAGCGCAGACTCATGTGCCGCCGCTTCCAGCTCGTCGTCCAGCGGCGCGAGCTCGGGCTCGGCACCGGTGAGCCGGCCGATCGCCGTCGCGATCAGGCGGTCGGCGAGCCAGGCGTTCTTGGGCAGCAGCGGGCCGTGCAGATAGGTGCCGATCATGTTGAGCCGCTGGACGCCCTCGAGCCCGTCCCGGCCGTTGTTGCCGAACCCCTCGAGCACCTTGCCGAGCGGTACCGCGCCCGCGCCGAGCTGGGTGCGTCCGCCGTGGTTCTCGAAGCCGGCGATCACCCTGGGCCCGCCCCCGAGGTCGGCCTCGATCGCGACGTTGCCGATCAGCCGCGGACCCTCCTCGCGGACCGTCTCGAGGTCGGCGAGGCCGAGGCCCTCGATCCGTTCCTCGCCGAGCTGGTAGCTGTGGCCGAGCAACTGGTAGCCGCCGCAGACCGCAAGCAGCGCGGCGCCGTCTTCGACCGCCTCCGAGAGCGCCTTGCGCTTGGTCTCGACCATGTCGGCGGCGACGATCACCTGATCACGATCCTGGCCGCCGCCGATGTAGATCAGGTCGTGGGAGCTGGGGTCGAAGCTGTCCCCAGGCCCGGCGGCGGCATAGGAGAACGCGATTCCGCGCCACTCGCAACGACGCTGGAGAAAGATGATGTTGCCGCGGTCGGCGTAGATGTTCATCTGCTCGGGATATAGGGCCAGCAGGCGCAGCTCGCTCATCTCTTCTCCACGACGATGACGGTCGAGGGGGCGTATCCGTAGGAGGCGGCGACCGTCCGGCGCGCGATCGGGACGAGCTGGGCCAGGCGCGCCTCCTCCTCGAGGCGGTCGGC
>JAWVFN010000133.1:0-5528 GCA_033855935.1 Solirubrobacterales bacterium
CCGCCCAGTCGATCGGCGAGCCCGGTACCCAGCTGACGATGCGGACGTTCCACACCGGCGGTATCGCCGGCCAGGACATCACCCAGGGTCTGCCGCGTGTCGTCGAGCTGTTCGAAGCCCGCAAGCCCAAGGGCCTGGCGCAAATCGCCGAGGTCGACGGCAAGGTAAACGTCGAGGTCGGCGAGAAGGCGTTCAAGCTCGCCATCCTCGACGACAAGGGCGAGGAGTTCTCCTACAGCTTCCCCGCCGGCACCGAGCTGCTCGTCGCCAACGGCGACAAGGTCGAGAAGGGCACCCAGTTGAACGAGGGCTCGCTCTACCCGGCCGAGATCCTGGCGACCCGCGGGCGCACCGCGACGGAGCTGTACCTCGTCCGCGAGGTCCAGGACGTCTACCGCAAGCAGGGCGTCGACATCAACGACAAGCACATCGAGCTGATCGTGCGCCAGATGATGAAGAAGGTGAAGGTCGATTCGAAGGGCTCGACCGAGCTTCTGCCCGGCCAGCTCGAGGATCGCGTTTCCTTCAGGCGCGCCAACCAGGTGCTCAAGGACTCGCGCAAGAAGAACCCGACACCGGCCAAGGCGAGCGAGACGATCCTCGGCATCACCAAGGCCTCGCTGGCGACGGAGTCATTCCTCTCCGCGGCCTCCTTCCAGGAGACGACGAAGGTGCTCACCGACGCCGCCCTCGAGGGCAAGCGCGACCGCCTCGTCGGCCTCAAGGAGAACGTCATCATCGGCAAGCTGATTCCGGCCGCGACCGGGCTCAAGCACTACCGCACCGTTCAGATCGAGCCGGTCGAGCCCGCACAGGCGCCGGCTGAGGAGCTGCTCGACGAGGACGAGCTCGCTGCAGAGCTCGGCCTCGGTGGCGAGGGCGGCGACGGCGCCGAGCTCGAGGGCTTCGGCCCGAGCTTCGCCGAGGAGCTCGAGGAGCTCGCTACCGAGATCGAGTCACCGGGCGCAGCACCCGCACCGGGCGGCGGCGACTCCGGCGGCGACTCCGAGAAGTCCTAGCGACCTCGGTCGCACAGGAGGCGTTTAGTTCGGACACAGGAAGGGGAGTAGCCTCGCGGACCCCTTACGAACTCATGGAGGTATCGAATGCGGAACGGACTTCGAGCATTGGTGGGGATCGGCGCCAGCACAGCCGTAGTGGCACTGGTCGGGCCGGGCACGGCCCTGGCCGGGACGCTCGACCAGCAGCAGACCAACGCCGGCGGCGGGACGTACGCGCTCAGCAACGTCGTGAGTCATGCCCAAACCTTCACGGCGGGCGTCAGCGGCGGCGTCGATCAGGTCGACCTCGACCTCGCGACCGTCACGACCCTGGATCCGCTGACAGTCGAGATCCGCAACGTCGCGGGTGGAGCCCCGGGCACCACGGTTCTGGCCAGCGGCAGCACCCCGTCTACGAGTGCGGTCCCGCTCGCCTTCGTGCCGATCCACTTCGCGACGCCGGCTCCGGTGGTTGCGGGCACCCAGTACGCCATCGTCGCCTGGACGCAGGACACGGCCGGTGGCTGGGGCTGGGGGCACAGCGCGGCAGATTCCTACACCGGCGGCACCGCATTCACCTTGAATGCGCCGGTTCCGCCCACGGGCACCTGGTCGTCTGATGCCGTTGACCTGGCGTTCAAGACCTACGTCGCGCCCTCGACCGCCGCGATCACTGGTCCAACCGGCCAGCGCGCCGCCGCACTGAAGAAGTGCAAGAAGAAGCACTCGCAGAAGGCCAAGAAGAAGTGCAAGAAGAAGGCGAGGAAGCTGCCGGTCTAGGGGGTTGTTCGTATGGCTTCCGACTACGCGATCAAGAACTTCGAGGACATCGAGCCCTCCGGAAAGGATGGGGTCGACGGCCGCCTCTCGCGCAAGTTCCTCGATTCCGCTCAACTCGGCGTGAGCCGCTGGCGCTACGAGCCCGGGAAACAGACGGACGGGCACCGCCACGCAGTACAGGAGGAGGTCTACACGGTCATCTCTGGGTCGGGCCGCGTCAAGCTGGACGATGAGATCATCGGGATCAAGCAGTGGGACGTGATCCGCGTTGCGCCGCAGGTGGCCCGCGGCTTCGAGGCCGGCCCCGATGGCCTCGAGATCATCGCCGCCGGCGGCAGCAAGCCCGACGGCGGGGACGGGGAGCTCGTCGAGGGGCACTGGCCCGACCGCTAGCCGACGGCCCAGATCCCTTCGGTTAACCGCTTCGAGAAGAGCAAAAAAAGAGGCCCGCCGAAGCGGGCCTCTTTTCGTTGCTGCTCTAGGCAGGTCCCTAGACGTGACGGATCGTCAACGCCCGGTACCTGACCTTGGTCTTCTTGTTGAAGCGGACGGTCGTACGGACGACCATCCGCGTCTTGTCCTGGACCAGGCTCAGGAACTCGGACCTGACCCCGAGGGTCAAAACCTTCTTGCCACCCGGCGGGATCTTCTTCTTGCCGGGCGAGGTGATTCCCTGTGACCCGCGGCCGTTGAGCAGGCCGACGACCTTGAATCGACAGGGAGTGTTCGCCTTCTTCGGGCACTTCAGGTTGACGATCACCGCGTTCTTGGCCGTGCTGCTGTTGTACTGCTGGCCGAGGACGCCGCTGCCCGCCCCATTCGGGGTCGAGTCGCAGGCATCGCCGATGCCGTCGCCGTCGGTGTCCTGCTGGCCCGGGTTGGCAACCGTCGGACAGTTATCGGTGCCGTTGCCGACGCCGTCGCCATCCGTGTCGCCGTTAGGCGTGGAATCGCATGCGTCTCCGATTCCGTCGTGGTCGGTATCCAACTGACCCGGGTTCGACACGGTCGGACAGTTGTCCGTCCCGTTGTCGATTCCGTCGCCATCCGTATCACCGGTCGGCGTCGAATCACATGCATCGCCGATGCCGTCATGGTCCTGGTCCTGCTGACCTGGATTGGCGACGCTGGGACAGTTGTCGGTCCCATTCGGGATGCCGTCCCCGTCGTCGTCCTGGATCGCTATAGACGCCGTCAGCACGACGTTGTCGTAGTCGACCGTGCTGGCCGGAATCACGGCGACCGGCACGATGTACTCGGTCGTGATCCGGATCACGTAGCTGTGACCGATGGTCAGCTGCGTCGGATCGACGTTGACGGTTGGAATCGCGCTCCAAGCCGTGTCGGTGACCGGCGCCTTGTCGACCAGCGTCAGCGCGTTGCTCGTGTTGGTGTCGACGAGCTGGGCGCTGAAATTGACCGAGCCAAGCAGCGAAATCAGCGCACCGATATGCGCCTGGCGGTCGATGTTGAAATGCAGGATGTCGGGAGTCGCGCCCCCGGCGCCCTGGTAGTTGAACCCAGGGCTCTGCCAGATGCTACGCACCGTTGCACCGACGCTGGCCAGACCCTGCGCGCTGTTGCGCAGGTAGCCATCGCCGGCACCACCGGTGCCGCCGCCTCCAACAAAGTTGTTGGTTACCGCCGGGCACGTGATGCCCGGCAGGATGCAGAGCAGTCCATCCGAATTCGACGAGGCGGTCCAGCCGCCTGCCGAAGACGAGAAGTCCCGCGCATTCTGTGTCGGGTGATAGAGCGTGGTAGCGGCGCCGGCCGTGGTGGCCCCTAGCGCCATAAGCGACACGGCCGCGACACACGCAATCGCGACTCTCGGTCCAAATCCCTTCATGAATCCCCTTTCCTTTACCCATCCGTGGTTATTACGTGGGCACTGTAGCTCCTACCCGGCGGGCAACCTGCCGAACGTGCGTCCAATTTTTACGAGGGGACTAAAGTTTGCGATCAGCGAGAACGCGGGGTTGGGCGGTCGCGGTGAAGCGCGCGCCGGTCGTGCGTGACCCGTCGCCGCCCCGGCTC
This sequence comes from Solirubrobacterales bacterium, assembly GCA_033855935.1. Classification (GTDB taxonomy): domain Bacteria; phylum Actinomycetota; class Thermoleophilia; order Solirubrobacterales; family 70-9; genus JAWVFN01. Next base: position 3,819 of record JAWVFN010000133.1, read on the forward strand.
GGCGATCGCCACGGCGCTGCCGTGAGGCCCTCGCCGCGGCTTGCGCGGGTTGACCGGCTCGCGCCGCCAGCGGCGAAAGCCGTGGTCGGTCTCTTCACCCGGGGCGTCCTCGGTGTCCGGCTCGGCCTTGACGGCGTACCAGACGAGGTACATCCCGGCGAAAACCGGGATCTTGAGGATCACGGCGAGAAACAGAATCGGCAGCCAACCATCCATTAAGCAGCACTCTAGCTCGGACTGAAATCGTCGTCCACCCAGGCCAGCAGGGCTTCGACGTGTCCTTCCTCGAGACCCCGGTCCGACTCGGTCGGCACCAGCAGCGTCGGCGCCGAGCGTCGCTTCGCCCACTCGCGGCAGGAGCGATCGAGGCTGTCGTCGATCCACGCCAGCGGCCTGTCGTCGCTGTACTCGGTCAGCGCCTCGAGCTTCCAGTGCGACGTGCCGAATCGGGCGCGGCCGTCGAAGGTGAGGTAGGGGAGCTTCGGCACGCCGAGGATCGCCGGCAGGTTGTCGTTCGCGCGGTCCTCCCAGCCGCTCGCCCAGACGCCTTCGTATGTCTTCAACAGCCGGTTCAGCCGCCCGGCTGCTTCACGAGAGAGGTAATGAGGGAGGCCGTCGACCAGGTGAAACTCGCCGGCGGGCTGCTCGTCCTCTGTAAAACCGAAAAGGCTGATGACGCCGTCGATGTCGATCGCGAGCAGCGGTTTCTTGTCGCGCTTGAACACGGTTCAGAGTCTGTACCATCCGCCGCCGTGCCGAATACCAACCAACTCGTGAGGAAGGGGCGCAAGCGCCCCAAGAAAAAGGTCTCGACCCCCGGCCTCAAGTCCGGGCATGGCCGCAAGCAGCGCACCGCCGCTCCGCAGCGGCGCGGCGTCTGCACGCGCGTCTACACCGCGACGCCGAAGAAGCCGAACTCGGCTCTGCGCAAGGTCGCCCGCGTGCGACTCACCAACGGCATGGAGGTCACCAGTTACATCCCCGGCGAGGGGCACAACCTCCAGGAGCACTCGGTCGTCCTCGTCCGCGGCGGCCGCGTCAAGGACCTGCCGGGTGTTCGCTACAAGGTGGTCCGTGGAACCCTCGACGCATCAGGGGTCTCCGATCGCAAGAAGTCCCGCTCGATGTACGGCGTCAAAGCCTCGTAGATGCCGCGCCGTAACGCAGCTCCTATCCGCCCGCTCGAGCCCGACTCGGTGCACCGCAGTCGCCTCGTGCAGCAGGTGATCAACAAGGTCATGCACGACGGCAAGAAGGGCACCGCCGAGAAGATCACCTACAGCGCTCTCGAGCTCGTCGGGCAGCGCACTTCAGAAGATCCCGTCGAGGGGCTCGAGACCGCGATCAAGCAGCTGACCCCGGTGCTCGAGGTCCGCTCGCGCCGCGTCGGTGGCGCCACCTACCAGGTGCCGGTCGAGGTACCGGCGCGCCGGGCCCGCACCCTCGCCGTCCGCTGGCTGGTCGAGTACGCCCGCGACCGCAACGAGAAGTCGATGTCGGAACGGCTCGCGAACGAGATCCTCGATGCGTCCAAGCAGGCGGGCAACGCCTGGAAGCGCAAGGACGACATCTACCGCATGGCTCAGGCCAACAAGGCCTTCGCGCACTACCGCTGGTAGCGGTACCTACGCCGACTTCGACCAGTCGACGATCTTCGGCTTCTCGGGTTCGCCAGGGGGGCCGAACAGCTTGATCCGGTAGCTCGGCATC
>JAWVFN010000134.1:0-5636 GCA_033855935.1 Solirubrobacterales bacterium
GGCTTCGAGAAGCGCCTCGAGATCCAGGGCGTCGGCTACCGTGCCCAGCTCAAGGGCAAGAACCTCGAGCTGGCGCTCGGCTACTCGCACCCGATCCAGCTCGATGCTCCCGAAGGGATCGACTTCGAGGTGCCCCAGCCGACAGAGGTCGTCGTCAAGGGCATCGACAAGCAGCTGGTTGGCGAGACCGCGGCCCGGATCCGCAAGCGCCGCCCGCCCGAGCCCTACAAGGGCAAGGGCGTCCGTTACGCCGGCGAGCAGGTCGCCCGCAAGGTCGGAAAGCGCGCCTGATGACCGTTCTTACGAAGCCCCAGAAGCGCTTGCGCCGCCGCCGCCGCGTTCGCGCGAAGGTCCGCGGCACCGCCGAGCGTCCCCGGCTTTCCGTCTTCCGCTCCAACCGCGGCGTCTTCGCCCAGCTGATCGACGACAACGCGGGCAAGACGCTTGCCGCGGTCACCTGGACCGAGGGCGAGCTCAAGGACCTGGCGCCGATGGAGCAGGCGAAGAAGGCCGGCGAGCTCCTCGCCAAGCGCGCCGGCGATGGCGGCGTCTCCGCGGCCGTTTTCGACCGCGGCGGCTACCGCTATCACGGCCGCGTCAAGGCCTTGGCCGACGGCGCCCGTGAAGGAGGTCTGAAGTTCTAATGACCTCGCTACCCTGCACCGTCCTATGAGCGTCGAACAGGTTTCAGCCAAGGGTCTCGACCTGCAGGAGCGGGTCATCGAGATCAATCGTGTCGCCAAGGTCGTCAAGGGCGGCCGCCGCTTCTCGTTCACCGCGCTGGTCGCGGTCGGCGACGAGGACTCGGTCGTCGGCATCGGCTACGGCAAGGCCCGCGAGGTTCCGCTGGCGATCCAGAAGGCGGTCGAAAACGCCCGCAAGGACCTGATCCGGATCCCCAAGTACGGCCAGACCATCACCCATTTCGTCATCGGCCGCTTCGGCGCCGGCCACGTCGTCTTGCGCCCGGCAAGCCCCGGTACCGGCGTCATCGCCGGCGGCGGCGTCCGAGCGGTGCTCGAGCTGGGCGGCGTCCGCGACGTGCTGACCAAGAGCATCGGCACCCAGAACCCGATCAACCTCGTCAAGGCGACGATGGAAGGCCTCTACTCCCTTCGCCGCCCCGAGGAGGTCGCCGAGCTCCGCGGCCTCTCCGTCCGCGAGGTCCTCGGCATCGGCCCCGACGCCAACGGCAAGAAGGAAGAGGTCGCCGAGGACGTGACCCCCAAGGCGGTCGATGCCACGCCGTCGGAGTCGTCCACCCCGAGGGAGCCCGCGGCCGCAGGCAGCGCAGGCGAAGCCGAGCAGCCCGCGGATGTTGTGGCGGAGGAGGCGGCGGCTGGTGAGAGCGCAGGCGAAGCCGAGCAGCCCCCGGTAGATGAGGCGGCGTCGGTTGAGACGGAGGCGCCGAGCAATGAGTGACGTCAAGTTGAAACAGGTCCGTTCGCCGATCCATTCCTCTGGCCGCCAGCGGGACACGCTGAGAAGCTTGAAGCTCGGTCGTATCGGCAAGACGTCGACCCACACCGACTCGCCGCAATTCCAGGGCATGCTTCGCGTCGTCGAGCACCTGGTCGAGGTCGAGAAGTAATGGCCCCGGCCAAGGACTCAAAGCGCGGCGTCCGCGATCGCGACCCGGCCGGGATCGGCCTGCACTCGATCAAGCCAAAGCCCGGTTCGCGCCAGCCGCGCAAGCGGATCGGCCGCGGCGAGGGCTCGGGCACCGGCAAGCAGTCGGGGCGCGGCCACAAGGGCGCCGGATCGCGCGCGGGCTCGAAGAGCCGGACAGGATACGAAGGCGGCCAGAATCCGATCCACATGCGGATGCGCAAGCTCCGCGGCCCGAACAAGAAGATGTCGATGCCGTTCGAGCGCTTCCGGACCCGGACCCAGCCGGTCAACGTCGCCGACCTCGAGGAGCGGTTCAAGGCCGACGCCGAGGTCACGCCCGAGAGCCTGCGCGAGGCCGGCCTCGCCAAGCGGCGCCACCCGGTGAAGATCCTCGGCAACGGTGACATCTCCAAGAAGCTGACCGTCAAGGCCCACGCCTTCAGCGCCTCGGCCAAGGAGAAGATCGAGGCCGCCGGTGGCAGCTGCGAGGTGCTCACCACGGAGGTCGCCAAGAAGGAGCCCGCAACGAAGGAACCCACCTCTTGATCAGGACGATCGGTAACTCGTTCACGGTCCCGGAGATCCGCAAGAAGATCTTCTTCACCGCGGCGATCCTGGCGCTCTACCGGCTCGGCGCCTACATTCCGTCGCCGGGAGTCGATGCAGCAGCGGTAAAGGACATCTCGAGCAGCTTCGGCGGCTCCAACATCCTCGGCTTCCTCAACCTCTTCTCCGGCGGCAGCCTCTCGCGCCTGAGCCTTTTTGCGCTCGGGATCATGCCCTACATCACGGCGTCGATCATCCTGCAGCTGCTGACGGTCGTCGTGCCATCCCTCGAGAAGCTCCAGAAGGAAGGCGAGGTCGGCCAGCAGAAGATCACCCAGTACACGCGTTACCTGACCGTGGTCCTCGCGTTCGGGCAGTCGATCGGCTACGTCTTCCTCTTCCGCTCGATCTCCAGCCAGGCCGGCACCAGCGTCGTCGGACAGCTCACCTTCGCCAAGACGATGCTGATCGTGATCTGCCTGACCGCGGGCTGCACGCTGCTGATGTGGATGGGCGAGCTGATCACCCAGCGTGGCGTCGGCAACGGAATCTCGCTGATGATCTTCGCCTCGATCACCGCGCGCGTCGCCGAGGGAATCCAGAAGTGGTGGACGAACCCCGACCAGGTCTTCGTCGTGATGATGCCGTTCATCGCTTTGGCCGTGATCGTCGCGATCGTCTTCGTCCAGGAGGGGCAGCGCCGCATCCCGGTCCAGTATGCGAAGCGGGTCGTCGGCCGGCGGATGACCGCCGGAGGTTCGACCTATTTGCCCTTGCGCGTCAACATGGCCGGCGTCATCCCGGTCATCTTCGCCGCCTCGATCATGGCCTTCCCGCCGACGATCGGGCAGCTGATCAACACCCCCGCTGCGCTCAACTTCGCCGCCTTCTTCAGCCCCAACAGCTGGGCCTACGTGGTCGGCGAGGTCTTCTTCATCATCATCTTCACCTACTTCTACACCGCCGTCACCTTCAACCCCGTCGATCAGGCCGACAACCTGAAGCAGCACGGAGGCTTCATCCCCGGGGTCAGACCCGGGCGCCCCACGGCGGAGTACCTCGACCGCATCCTCTCGCGGCTGACCTTCCCCGGCGCCCTCTATCTCGGCGCGGTCGCGGCGCTGCCGACGATTCTGATCAGCCAGACGTCCGCCAACTTCTTCTTCGGCGGCACGTCGATCCTGATCGTGGTCGGCGTCGCCCTCGATACCGTCAAACAACTTGAAGCACAACTGATGATGAGGAACTACGAAGGCTTCTTGAAGTAGGAGGCCCTCGTGTCGGAGCTAAATCTCGTATTGCTGGGGCCGCCTGGAAGCGGCAAGGGGACTCAGGGTGAGCGCCTCCAGGAGGACTACCGCCTGCCGTACTGGGCCACCGGCGACATCCTGCGTGCCGCGGTCAAGGAGGGCAGCGAGGTCGGCAAGAAGGCCAAGGAGTACATGGATGCCGGCGACCTCGTTCCCGACGAGGTGATCATCGATCTGATCGCCGAGCGGATCGTCACTCCCGAAGCCGGCGACGGTTTCATTCTCGACGGCTTCCCGCGCACGACCCCCCAGGCCGAGGCCCTCGACGAGAAGATGAAGGAACTCGGCCGCGAGCTGACCGCGGCGATCCTGATCGACGTCCCCGAGGAGGAGGTCGTCCGCCGGCTCGGCGGCCGCCGCACCTGCAAGGAGAACGGCCACGTCTTCCACGTGGACTTCGATCCGCCCAAGGTCGAAGGAGTCTGCGACGTATGCGGCGGTGAGCTGATCATCCGCGACGACGACAAGCCCGAGGTGATCAAGCACCGGCTCGAGCAGTACCACGAGAAGACCGAACCCCTGATCGCCTACTACGAGGAGAAGGGCATCCTCCACCGCGTCGACGGCGCCAAGGACCCGGACGAAGTCGAGAAGCAGATCCAGGCGCTGCTCGCGACAATCCGCCGCGAAGAGGATGTCTGACGTGTACAGCTCCGGGATCATTCGCAAGACCCCCGCTCAGGTCGAGGAGATGGCTGTCTCTGGCGCGATCCAGGCCCGCTGCCTGAACATGCTGAGGGCGATGGCGAAGCCCGGCGTGACCACGCTGCAGCTCGACGAGGCCGCGGAGAAGTTCATCACCTCGCAGGGGGCCGAGCCCTCCTTCAAGGGCTACCGTGGCTTCCCGGCCTCGATCTGCTCCTCGCCGAACTCGATGGTGGTCCACGGAATCCCTGGGCCGTATGAGCTGAAGCGCGGCGACATCCTCTCGATCGACGTCGGCGTCACCTACGGCGGCTGGGTCGCCGACGCGGCGATCACCGTTCCGATCGGCGCGATCGAGCCCGAGGTTGAGAAGCTGCTGGCGACGACCCGCGCCTCGCTGTTCGAGGGCATCGAGCAGCTGCGCCCAGGCAACCGGCTCGGCGACGTCTCCAACGCGATCCAGCGCCGGATCGAGGCCGACGGCATGCACGTGATCCGCAGCCTCGTCGGCCACGGCGTCGGCCGCGCGATGCACGAGGACCCCCAGATCCCGAACTTCGGCGAGCCGGGGAGGGGCCCAGTGCTCGAAGAGGGCATGGTCCTCGCGATCGAGCCGATGGTCAACCTCGGCACCGCGGAGATCAAGATGGGCGACGACGGCTGGGCGGTCTACTCGAAGGACGATTCGCCGGCCGCCCACTTCGAGTTCACGACGGCGGTCACAGCCGGCGGCCCGCGCGTTTTGACCCCCTGGCACGAATTCGAGTGAGGGAAATGTCGCGTCTTGCTAGTATTCCTCGGCTGGCCTCACGGCCGGTTTTTTGTGCCTGTGGTCCGACTCCTGGGGCCGGCGGGCTTACTCCGATCGATACGACCAACCCGAGTTGAGGGAATGAAAGTCCGAGCATCCGTAAAGCCGATTTGTGAGAAGTGCAAAGTGGTCCGCCGCCGCGGATCCGTCCTCGTGATCTGTCCCAACCCTCGCCACAAGCAGAGGCAGGGCTAGATGGCGCGCATCGCCGGGGTCAATGTCCCCACGAACAAGCGAGTCGAGATCGGGCTCACCTACATCTTCGGGATCGGCCGCTCGACCGCCAACCAACTGCTGCAGAAGGCGGGCGTCGACCCAAACACCAAGGTCAGCGACCTGACCGAGGACGAGATCGTCAAGCTCCGCGAGGCCGTCGAATCGCAGGAGGTCGAAGGCGACCTTCGCCGCGAGCGCTCGCAAAACGTCAAGCGACTTCAGGAGATCGGCTCCTACCGGGGCATGCGGCACCGCCGTGGCCTGCCGGTCAGGGGTCAGCGCACCAAGACCAACGCCCGCGGCCGCAAGGGCCCGCGCCGGATGAGCGTTGCCCAGAAGTCCCGAGCCCCATCAGCCAAGTAGAGGACTGAGATGGCAGACGCAAAACCAGCCAAGGGCCGCGCACGCCGCCGCGCCAAGAAGAACGTCACCTACGGGCAGGCGCACATCAAGACTTCCTTCAACAACACGATCGTCACCCTGACCGACATGGAGGG
>JAWVFN010000135.1:0-4960 GCA_033855935.1 Solirubrobacterales bacterium
CCCGGAGGAGCTCGGCGGGCAGGGCGGCGACTATCTCCACGACGCGGTCTGGGCCGAGGAGCTGGCGCGGGCCGGGGCCTCGGGCGGGGTCGGCGCCGGGCTCGGCGCCCACACCGGAATCGCGACGCCGCCGATCTACAAGTTCGGCACCCCCGAGCAACACCAGCGCTTCCTCGTGCCGGCGATCAAGGGCGAGAAGATCTGCGCGCTCGGGATCACCGAACCGGGCGCCGGCTCCGACGTCGCGGGTATCTCGACCACCGCGAAGAAGGTCGACGGCGGCTACGTCGTCAACGGCGGCAAGACGTTCATCACCAACGGCGTCCGGGCCGACTTCCTCGTCTGCGCCTGCAAGACCTCCGAGGAAGGTGGCCACGGCGGCATCTCGTTCCTCGTGCTGGAGAGCGACATGCCCGGGTATGAGGTGACGGGCAAGCTCGAGAAAATGGGCTGGCACGCATCCGATACCGGCGAGCTCGCTTTCACCGATGTCGAGGTCCCCGACGAGAACCTGCTCGGCGAGCACAACGGCGGCTTCAAGCTGATCATGGCCAACTTCCAATGGGAGCGGCTGCTGATGGCGCTCGGCGCCACCGGCGCGATGCAGCGCCTGCTCGAGGTCGGCCTCGCCTATGCGCTGGAGCGCGAGGCGTTCGGCCGCCCGATCGGCAAGTTCCAGGCGATCCGCCACAAGCTCGCCGAGATCTCGGTCAAGGCCGACGTCGCCAAGGCGATGACCTACAACGCGCTGCGCCTCTTCCACACCGGCCAGGACGCGCTCAAGGAGGTGACCGAGGCCAAGCTCTTCACCCAGCGCGCCTGCGTCGAGGTCGCAGACGAGGTCCTGCAGATCCACGGCGGCTTTGGCTACATGCGCGAGTACGGCGTCGAGCGCGCCCTCCGCGACGCTCGCCTCGGCCCGATCGGCGGCGGCACCGACGAGATCATGAAAGAGATCCTCTCGAAGCAGATCGGGCTCTGAGCCCGGGCCGGCCTAGACCGGCAGCTTGTTCGCCTTCTTCTTGCACTTCTTGCGGGCCTTCTTCGACTTCTTCTTCTTGCACTTCTTCAGCGCAGCGGCGCGCTGGCCGGTCGGGCCGGGCGAGGCTGCCGGCGGAGGCGTGGGCGGAGGCGGCCCCGGCGCGAGCTCGAACGCCCCGGCATCGCAGCTCGCGAATTGCGGGCGTCCGACGCCGCGCTGGTCGAGCGCCGGGCAGCCCGCTCCGCTTGTCGGCACGTGGTCGTAGGCCGAGCTCGTGTTCGGGATAGCCATCGTCGGCGTTCTGCCGCCGTTGTCCGCCAGGGCAACGAGCTGGGGGTCGCCGTGCGCGAATCCCGCCGGGCAGCCCGCCTCGGGGGTGTCCGGGAAGCTGACGTTGTAGTCGCCGTCGAGGACCGCGGCGTCGCAGTTGCGCTGGTTGTCCGGAGCGTTGTTCGAGCTCATGATCGTGTTGTTGAGCGTCGCCGCGCCCGAGACGCCGCCACCCGTACCGTTGACGGGCGGGGTCGGCAGGCCCATGAAGTTGGTACCGGGCGAGCCGCTTCCTGCCGTGTTGCCGGCGATGGTTGCGTTGGTCACGGGCGCGGCGGCCGACGTGGAGACGCCTCCGCCAGAGCCGCCATTGCCGCCGACGAGATTCGGTTGCATGGCGCAGCTCCCGTGTGCGCCTCCCGATCCCGCCAGGTTGGCGGTGATCGTGACGTTGGTCAGGGCCAGCGCGCCGCCGCCGTTGTAGCGAAGGCCGCCGCCGTTGCCGCCGTTGGCGCCGGCGCCGCAGGTCGACCCAGCGCCCCCCGAGCCCCCATCTCCGGCTGAATTGAATCTGAAGGTGGAGTCTGAGATCGACACCGTGCCGGTGGCGACGATCGCGCCGCCGGAACCGGCGGGGGCACCGCTGCCCGTGGGGCCGATGGCGCCTTGGGATCCGCCGGCTCCGCCGAAGCCCGCCGCGTTGTTCTTGAGTTCTGAGTCCTCGACCACGAGAGTGCCCGCGCTGGAGATGGCCCCTCCGGAACCACCAATCGCGCCGGTGCCGCCGCCGTGCGTCAAGTCGCCGCTGACGCCCGAGCCGCCGCCAGCCGCGTTGTTGCCGTCGATCAGGGTCCGCCGCAGGGTCAGCGAAGAATCGCTGTGGGTGTTGAGGATCGCGCCGCCTGATTCACCGGGGGTCCCGTTGTCCCCCGGATTCACCCCGTCTGCCCCGCCGGGGGCGTTGCCGCCCGTTATCTCGAGGTCGCGGATCGTCACGGTGACGCCGGCGGCGAGCTCGAAGATTCGGTCGCCGACACCGCCGGTGATCTTCGTCGTCCCCGCACCGAGGCCCGTGATCGTCACGTTCTTGTCGATCAAGATCTCGAAGTCGAGGCCTGGATCGATGGCCGCACTGGCGAAGAAAATCTCGCCGCCGTTGTCGACAGCCGTCATCGCCGCGCGCAGCGACCCCGGGCCGTCGTCGTTGGTGTTGGTCACCGTCTCGGTGGGGGCGGCTTCAGCCGCCGGCACGAAAACCCCGAGCGCCAAGGCGCAGCCTGCGGCCACCACGAATCCTCTACTCAACATCTGTCCCACCTCTCATTCCGTTTTTACCGGGCTGCCCTAGACCGGCAGCTTGTTCGCCTTCTTCTTGCACTTCTTGCGGGCCTTGGCGGTCTTCTTCTTCTTGCACTTCTTCAACGCCGCGGCGCGCTGGCCCGTCGGGCCGGCGGCAGCCGGCGGCGCGGGCGGGGCCGGCGGCGACGGCGTGGTCGCGGTCCCGGTCAGGGCGGCGGATGTCGTCGCGCCGGGCGTCCCCGTGACAGCGATGTTGAGACTGGCGGCCTTGTTTCCGGCGCTGGTCGGTGCCATGCGTACGAACACGGTGCAGGTCGTAGGCGGGGTCAGCGTTTGCCCCGAGCAGTTGTCCTGGGTGATCCCGAACTCGGACGCGTTCGCTCCGGTCAGCGTCGCCACCCCCAGCGTGCCGGATGTACCCGGGCCGGCGTTGGTCACCGTGAACTGGGTCGCGCCCGTCGGCGTTCCGGTCTGGGTCGAGCCGAAATCGTGCGGGGCGGGCGCTATCGACACGAACTCCGTCACCGACCCCGTCAATGCAAGCGATAGCGTCGGCGCGACGTCGGTCGGCAACAAAAGCGTCGCAGCCCGGGCGCCGTTGCCCGCCGAGATGGGGGCGAAGGCGACGTTCACGCCGCAAATCGAGTTGTTGCCGAGGGTGGCGTTGGAGCAACTGTCGCCGCCGAGCTGGAAATCGCCGGGGTTCGTCCCGCCCAGCGCCGACGACCCGGACGTGAAGTCGTTGCCGGTGCGGTTTCTGAGGAATGCCGTGTCCGGGCTGCTCGTCGTCCCCCACTGCTGGGAGCCGAACGGCATGGTGGTGGCCGGGTTCACCGCGATCTGCTGCTCGAAGGCCCCGATGTCGGTGCCGTCGCCTCCCGTGGCGCTCGCCGGGTTCATGTCGAACGTACGGGCAAAGCTGCGCTGATCGTTGAGGAGCCCGGCCGCGGTTCCCTTGTCGACCGCCGGGCTGTTGACCGTCGGCGCCATCGTGGAGGTGAGACCGCCGTTGTCCTGGAGGGGGCCGAGCAGCGGATTAATGGGTGTCGCGCTGGTGCCCAGTTGGTCGCCGGCGGCCGGCGTCCAGGTGCATCCCGCGGAATCGGAAATACCGACCAGGTTGTAGCCCTGCGAGGTCAGCCCGCCGTTGCAGTCGGGGTTGCCGGCGGCGGTGTTCCCGGCGAGGATCGTGTCGGCGAGCGTGACGGTGGCGGCAGCGGAGATGCCACCGCCGGTGTCGGCGTTGTTGCCGGTGATGGTCGAGTCCTTGATCGAGAGTGTGCCGGCGTTGATGTAGATGGCGCCGCCGTTACCGTCGTTGGCGTGGTTGCCGGTCAGGGTCGAATTCTCAATGGTGAGCGTGCCGGTGTTTGCGATGCCGCCGCCGCCGCTGCTGGCGTCGGAGTGGTTGCCCGTCAGCGTCGAGCCCTTGATCGTCAAGGTGCCGAAGTTGCGGATGGCGCCGCCACCGCTGTTGGTGTCGGAGCGGTTGGCGGTCAGGGTCGAGTTCTGGATCGTCATCGTGGCGTTGTTCGTGATCGCGCCGCCGGTGCTGACGTTGTCGGCGTGGTTGCCGGTCAGCGCCACGCTGTTGAGGGTGACTGTGCCGCTCGGGTTGTAAATGGCGCCGCCGCCGTTGCCGGAGGGGTCGGCGTCCGCGTTCCCTTGTTTCAGCACGAGGTTCGAAACAGCCAGGGTGGGGGTGGTGAATTGGTAGGTGGCAAGGATGCGCACACCGTTCCCCACGGTGCCGTTACCGCCGAGGAGGGTGAGGCTCTGGGCTCCGGGGCCCTGGATCGTGAGGGCGCCTGTGACAGCGGGCAGGGCGAGGAGGGACAGATCGATCGTCCACGGGGCTGAGCCGGGCAGGGTGAAGTTGATCGTGTCGCCGCCGCTCGCGCAGGTCGACAATCCGGGAGGAGAGCCGGTGTTGGCGGACGCGATTGCGTCGTGCAACGTGCAACCGGCAAGACCCGTCGTGTTGGCGGTCGAGTCGACCGTGATCGTCGCGGCCTCGGCCCGGGCAGCGCCCACGCCGAAGGCGAACAGCAGCAATCCGGTCACGGCCGCAGCACTGAACCTCGATAGGAAACGGACCTCTCCGACGTGCATCCAAGCCCTCCTTGGCTCAACGAAATGGAAGGAGGCCCAGCGAGCAGCGTCCGTCCGATTCTTGGGTGGGCGACGAGGATGGCAGAGGCTCTCCCCATCCGGGTCCGTAGCCGCTACGTATCCCGGGCTGTGTGACGCGATGGGCTAGCTTGGCGGCGTGAAGCGCTTCGCCATCGCGGTAGTCGCCGGGCTCGCCCTCGCCGACGCCTCGATCGTCACCCTCGGCCTCCCGTCGATCCTGGTCCAGCTCAACTCGTCGATCGACGGCGTCGCGCTGGTGCTCGGCGTCTATGTCGC
>JAWVFN010000136.1:0-8475 GCA_033855935.1 Solirubrobacterales bacterium
CTGACCATCGCCGCGGGCTCGAGATCGTTGCGCTCGATCAGCTCGCGCATCAGCTCCTCGCTCGCGGCGAGGATCGACTCGGCGTCGTTGCGCTCGACCTGGGTCGCGCCGCGCACGGCCCACAGCCTCTGTTCCGGGTCATTGGTCATCGCGACCATCCTGCCAAAGCGCGCCGACCTCCTCGGCATCGAGCTTGCGCGCCGCCCCCGGTTCGAGCCCGCCGAGGCCGAGCGAGCCGATCCGGACACGGGTCAGCTCGACGACCTGATTCCCGATCGCCTCGGCCATGCGGCGGAGCTGGCGGTTGCGGCCCTCGCGGATCGTGACCTCGAGCTCGCGATCCCCCAAGACCTCGATGATCGCCGGCGCCGTTGGGCCATCCTCGAGCTCGACTCCTTTGCGCAGGGTCTCGAGGTCGATGTCGCGGGGCCGGCGAGCGAGTTGCATCCGGTAGGTCTTCGGCACCTCGTAGCGCGGGTGGGTGAGGCGGTTGGCGAGGGCGCCGTCGTTGGTCAGCAGCAGCAGGCCGCTCGAATCAACGTCGAGGCGTCCGACCGGATAGAGGCGCGCATCGCTTTCGACGAGCTCGACCACGGCACGGCGCGAGCCGGGCTCGCTCGCAGTCGAGACGACGCCGACCGGCTTGTGCACGGCCCAGACCTCGATCGGCTCGGGGCTGACCGCCTCGCCGTCGATCTCGACACCGCTCGAGGAGTCGACGTCGCGGGCGGGGTCCTTGACGACCTCACCGCCGACCGTGACCCGGCCCGCGGCGACCAGCGACTCGGCGGCGCGGCGCGATGAGACACCGCCGCGGGCGAGGTACTTGGCGAGCCTCACTTCTTGGTCTTGTCCTTGCCCTTGCCGCCCTTGAGCTTGTCCTTGCCGGGGCCTCCCTCGAGGACGTCGTTGCCGGGCCCGCCGAAGAGCATGTCGTTGCCGCTCTCGCCGCGGAGCCGGTCGTTGCCGGCGCCCCCGGCGACGCGATCGTTGCCGTCGCCGGCGCAGACGATGTCGTTGCCGCCGAGCCCATTGATGACATCGTTGCCGCCGAGCCCGGCGATCACGTCGTTACCGGGCGTTCCGACGAGGACGTCGTTCCCCTGGGTGCCCGCGAGCGAGGCGCCGAGCGCGGTGCAGAGCGGCGCCGGCGAGGCCTCGACCGCGCCGATGTCGCAGCGCCCGCCGACCGGGCGCGCGACGCCGCGCTGGTCGTACGGGACCGGGCACGGGCCGGAGATGAAGTTGACAACGGGGCTGACGGTGACCGGTAGCCGGGTCCGGGTCGGCCCGCCGTTGAAGCGCAGCGGGCCCAGCAACGGGTCCACCCCGAGCAGGTCCGAGCTCCCCAGACCGCAGCTATTGCCCGAATCGAGGTTGTCGCCCTCCATCAGCCGCTGCCCGTCGCCGCCGCACCCGATCGGGTTGTTGCCGGAGAAGATCGTGCCGCGTGCACTCAACGGGCTCGCCGCGTTGACGTCGGCCTCGTTGTCGACCCCGCCGCCGCCGGAAGCCGCCGAGTTGTCGGAGACGGTCAGACCGGTGAGAGCGGTGATCGCGGTGGTATCGAAGACGCTCAGGCCACCGCCGCGGCACCCAGCGGTGTTGCCGGAGATCGTCGAGTTGGCCATGAAGAGGCCCCCTGGCGAAGGCGTCACCCGCCGGATCGCGCCGCCGTTTCCATCTCCCCCACCGCAAGTTCCGGTCGCCTCGTTGGCGCTCAGCGTCGAGGCGTTGACCGTGGTGAGGGAGAGGACGGAAGCGAGGAACAGGCCGCCGCCGTCGAGCGCTCTGTTGGAGTCGATCGTCGCCCCGCTGACGTTGAGGATGCCGCCGCTGGCGATCCCGCCGCCGTCGCCCGCGGTCGCCTCGTTGCCCGAGACCGTCGAGTCGTAGACATTCGCCGAGACGCCGCTCGCGGCGCCAATGCCCCCGCCATCGCTGCCCGCGGTGTTGCCGGAGAGCATGCTGCCCTGCCAGAAGAACAGAACCGACCCGCCGCCCTGGGAAATACCGCCCCCGGATGCAGCGGCCGAGTTGTCGCTGAGGAGAGAGCGGGTCACCGTCACGCCGCCGTCGCTGCGGATCGCGCCTCCGTTCGCGGCCTGTGAGGAGAGGACCGAAACGCGCTGCAGCGAGAGGCTCGCGTCGGTCTCGAGCGAGCTGATCGCACCCCCGTCCCCCGCCCCGGCATTGCCGTCGGCGATCGTCAGGTCGCGGAGCGTGAGGCTGACCGGGCTTGGGCCGTCGCGCAGGTCGAGCGCCCGGTCGAGGTCGCCGGCGTCGATGCAACTCGTAGAAGCCGCGGCGCAGTCCGGCTCGTTGCCGGCACCGGCGATGGTCAGGGTCTGGGTCACGTCGAGGTCGCCCTGCGCATTGGCGTTCTCACCCGAGGCGCCCGTGAGCGCCAAGATGCCGGCGGGCAGGTTGATCGTGTCCTCGCCGTAGCTCCCCGTATGAGAGCAGCCCCCGAAATCCACGTTGCCGTTTGCTGACTCCACCGCCTCGCGAAGCGAGCAGCTCCCCCCGGCTCCGAACTCGTCGGTCGTCGTGTTCACTGAGATCGTCGCCGCCGTCGCGGCGGTGGCAAGCACCCCGAGGCCGGCGAGCGCAAGAAGCATGACCAGCGGCGCTTTCAGCACGGCCCGAGGGCGGCGAGCTTGCGGCGGTAGATCTGCATGTCGGGGTGGGTCCAGTCGCCGTGGGTCTGGTTCTTCAGCGCCGGGACGAGCTCCTTGTGGAATGGCGAGCTGAGGCTCTCGTTGTGGCCGATCACGTTCGGCAGCGTGATCCCGAACCGGCATTGGAGGTAGTGGGTCAGCCGCAGCGAGGCCTTGAGCTGGGGCGCGCGGTTGAGGATGTCCGCGTCGCTGAAGCCGACGTGCTCGATCCCTATCGCCGTGTAGTTGAGGCCGACGGTGTGGCGGCAGCGGATGTTGAGCGGCACGAACTGCCAGATCTTGCCGGTCGGACCGACGGCGAAATGGGCGCATACGTTGGGCAGCTCGTGGAGCTCCGGATCGGGCGTGTCCGGGGCGAAGACGTTGTAGATCGCGCTGAGGCTGCCGGCGACCGCGTAGTGCTCGACGATCACCTGCGGCGAGCTGAGCAGATAGGTGTTGTCGCCGTAGTGGCGCTGCGAGTAGGCCGCCATCTCGTTCTTTCGCTTCTGTGGGAACGGGATCAGCTTCTTCTTCCAGCGCGGCTTCGGGTTGGCCACAGCCGCGGCAGCGACGGGAGCCGCGGCCGGCGTCGCCACGGCCACCGGGGTCGCGCTCGGGGTCGCGGCCTTCGGCGCCGGTGGAGGAGCCTCGGGCCTCTTTACGGGGGCTGTGCTGTCCAGGAGCTTCGGCGCGGTCACGTGCGCCGCTTGGCGCACCTCATCCTTGGCGGTGACCCAGCGTTGAGCGAGGAAGGCGAGGACCAGAAAGACCAGGAGAGCGAAGATCAAGCCGAATGAGACCCGGCGGGCCGTCACGTCCCGCGCTGCTCGCCGGCTTTGAGCAGCCGCTCGCGCAGCGCCCGCTCGTCCTCCGGCGTCGGGTCGAAGCGCGCCGCCTCGGGCAGCGCGTCGAGGCCCGTGAGCCCGAACAGCTTCTCGAACAGCGGCGTGGTCGCGTAGGTGACGGCGCCGAATTGCGAGCGGCCCGACTCCTCGATCAAGCCGCGCTCGGTCAGGGTGCCGACGGCGGAGTCGGAGGCGACGCCGCGGATGCGCGCGATCTCCGGCCGCGAGACCGGCTGCAGGTAGGCGACGATCGCCAGTACCTCGGCCTGGGCCTGGCTCAGCGGCGGCGTCCGCGGCTTGGTCAGCAGGCGGCGGGCGGCATCCTCGGTCGAGGGCGAGGCGGCGAGCGTGTAGCCGCCGGCGACTTTGCGCAGCTCGATCCCGCGCTTCTCGCCGTCGTAGTGATCGGTGAGCTTCTCGAGCGCCGCCATCACGGCCTCCTCGTCGGACTCACAGGCCTCGGCGAGCTCGGCCGCCGCGACGGGTTCCGGCGAGAGGAAGAGCAGCGCCTCGACGTTTCTCTGGAGCTCGGTCGCATTCACGTCTTCAACACCTCGATCGGGCCAAAGGAGTCCTTCTGGGTCCAGGTCGCCTCGCCGCGCCGGTGCATCTCGAGCAGCGCGAACAGGGTCACCGCCTGGGTCAGGCGGTCCTCGGAGCCGAAAGTCTCCTCGAAGTCGAACCGCGGCAGCCTCGCCAGCGCCTCGCGCAGCACTCCGAGCCGGCGCTGCAACGACACGGTCGGGCGGATGTGGTCGGTGCTCGGCTCGGGCGGCGGCGTCAGCAGGTCGCCGAGCGCCTGGCCGAGGCGATCGGGGTCGTAGACGTGCTTGGCCGCCTTCAGCGCGGCACGCCGGATCTCGAGCGGCAGCGGCGCCGAGCGGTAGAGGTAGGGCAGCTCGGCCATGAACATCTTCTCCATCGCCTGCGCCGCGTCGCGATAGCGGCGGTACTCGAGCATTCGCGCCAGCAGCTCGTCGGCGGCCTCCTCGGGGCCGAACTCCTCGTCCTCCTCCTCGCCGGGAAGCAGCGCCCGCGACTTGAGCTCGAGCAGCGCCGCGATGAGGACGAGGAACTCGGTCGCCGCGTCGAGGTCGAGGCGGCCGCGGCCCTCGAGGTGCTCGATGTAGGCGACGACGACGTCGCCGAGCGAGACGTCGGCGAGGCTGATCTCCTCGCGGAGGACTACCGCGAGCAGGAGGTCGAACGGCCCCTGGAAGATGTCGAGGTCGAGGTCGAGCTGGGCGACCGAGGTCACGCGCCAACCTTAGAGGTCAGCTCAGGCGAATTTCTTCTTTGCGCGCTTGACGCACTTACGGCGCGCGAGCGGGATCGGCTTCCTCTTGCAGCGCTTGACGGCCGCGGCGAGGAGCGCCGCCTTGTCGGCGGAGGCGGAGACTGGCGGCGGCGGTGACGCCGGCGGCGTCACGGGGCAGGCGCCGGTGACCGCCCCGTTGCCGGGACAGCCGTCCTGGGTCTCGTCGCCGTAGCCGTCTCCGTCGGCGTCGGGCTCGATCGCGGCGGCGGCGTTGATCAGGCCGGAGGCCTGGAGGTTGTTGAAGTAGGTGCTGACGTCGAGGGCGGGATCGCCGAGCACATGGTGGTAGCTCTCGCCGGCACCGGCGCTAAAGGAGAGGCAGTTGGCGCCGGCGGCGGGGACGTAGACGCCTATGTAGTCGCCGGCGGCGATCGGCAGATGCAACCCGGTGAAGATGTTGAGCGCACCGAGCGCCGTGATGTCGCGCAGCGCGTCCTTCTGTTTGGCGAAGTAGTGGTAGGCGCCGCCGACCGCGTCGGGGCGCAAGATCTCGAGCTTCATCTGGGTCGCGGCGGCGCCCCCATACGTCGCCCACGCCGTGACCACTCCGCTGACCGGCGACTGGTAACTAACGGCGCCGGCGCTGACCGCCTCCTGCACGTACGTGGCGTTTACGGGGCAAGCGGCGGTCGAGGCGGGAGCGTTGGCCTGGCCGATGAGCGTCGAGGCTGTGGCGGCCGGCACGCCGGCCGAGAGGGCGGCGCTCGCGACGGCGAGAGCCGGCAAACCCGTTCGAATGATCCCGCGCAAAGTCAACCTACGGACATATCGGCAGCCGGCGGAGCGGCCTAAAGAATTCCCGGCGCTACTTCTTCCTCTTCTTCTTGCACTTCTTTTTCTTCGCCTCGGCGGCGCGCTTCTTCTTTTTTTTCTTCTTGCACTTCTTCTTCTTCTTCGGCGGGTTGGTCGACACACCGGGCACGGGCTTGGGCCCGACCGAGCCCTCGAAGGCGCCCGCGTCGCAGGCCCCACCGACCGGCCGCGGCTGTGCGCGCTGATCGGTCATCGGAATGATCGTGCAGTTGGCCGTCGGGATGTGGTCGATCGCGGGGCTGGTGTCGTAGAGCCCCATCGTCCGCGTCGATCCTCCGTTCGCCGCCAGCGGCGCGAGCAGCGGGTCTGTGCCAAGCAGGTTGTTGGTGCCCACCAGCGGGCAGCTCGAGTCGCTGACCACGTTGCCATAAGGAACCGGGTAGAGGCCGGCGGGCCCTCCGCAGCTCGCGGGTGCGCCCGCTGCCGTGTTGCCGGCGAGGATCGAACGGCTGAGATAGACCTCGTCGGCGGTGGCGCCCCCGGTATCGGTCCGGAACGCTCCACCCTGCCCGGCTGCCGGCGTCGTGTTTCCGGCGTAAGTCGAGAACGAGGTGAACACCTGCTGCTTCCCCCCGCCCAAGCCGACGGCACCGCCGCCGCCCACCGCCGAGTTGCCGGCGAGGGTGCTGTTGGTGATCCGGATCGAGGGAAACGGGCCGATGTCGGCCGCCGACAGGTAAACCCCACCCCCTTCCCCTCCGGCGCTGTTGCCGATCAGGCTGGAGCGGAGGATCGCCGCCTGCTCCGAGGAGTTCCCGAACTCGATCGCGCCGCCGTCGTCGCCGGCGGTGTTGCCGACGAGCTCGGTGTCGACGATGTCGATCGGCGTGCTCGCTGACGTGGCGCCCTCGAAGAAGATCGCGCCGCCCTTGTGCCCCGCATTGCTACCGGTGATGGTCGAGCCCTTCACGGCGATACTGCCGTCGAGGTCGCCGACCCGGATCGCTCCGCCGTCATCGGCGACACCGGGCACGTTGCCGTTGCTGATCAAGAGCTCCTGAACCGTGACATTGACCGTGGCGGCCACCGGCCGCAGGTCCAGGGCCCGGTCTATGTGGTTGGCGTCGATCCGGGTTCCGCCGGGACCGTCGCCGGTGCCGAGAATCTTCACCGCCTTGGTGATGTCGAGATCGCCGGTCGAGTTCGCGTCCTCTCCGGCTCCGGCCCGGGTCAGCGGGAAAGTCCCGGCGGGCAGGTCGATCTCGTCGGCCGTCCCGTACGGGTTGGGCGCGATCGTCGCGACGCAGCTGCCGAAGTTGGCGGCTCCGTTGATCGATTGGACCGCCTCGCGCAGCGAGCAGACACCGTCGGGGGCGGCGTTCAGCTGGTCGTCGTTCGTCGCGGTCGAGGTGACGAGGATCGTCGCCGCGCCGGCCGTCGAGGGGAGGAGCAGACAGGCCCCGACGCAGACGCCAGCGGCCCACCGGAAGAAATCTCCCTTCCTCCTCACACCCCGAACGTTACCTGCCTCAGGGCGCTCCGACACCGATCGCCGCACGGACCTGGACGAGCGTTTCGGAGGCGATCGCCCGCGCCTTCTCGGCGCCCGTTGACAGGGCGTGCTCGAGGGCGGCCTCGTCCGGTCTCAGCTCCGCGTAACGCTCGCGCACCGGGACGAGGTACTCGACGACCGCCTCGGCGACGGCGGCCTTGAAGTCTCCATATCCCGATCCCTCGAACTCCTCCTCGATCTCATCCGGGGTCGAGCCGCGGGCGACCGCGAGGATGTCGATCAGGTTGGCGATCCCCTCCTTGCCCTCTCCCCGCTTCACCTCCGAGCCGGAGTCGGTCACAGCGCTCTTGATCTTCTTGGTCACGGTCTTCTCGTCGTCGAGGACGAGCACCGTGCCCTGCTCGCTGCCACCGGTTGTCGACATCTTGTTCTGCGGCTCCTGCAGATCCATGATCCGCGCTCCGAGCTCGGGGATGCGGTGCTCGGGCTCGACCAGGATCTCGCCGAAGCGCTCGTTGAAGCGTCGTGCGACTTCGCGCATCAGCTCGATGTGCTGGCGCTGGTCCTCGCCGACCGGCACCTCGTCGGCCTTGTAGGCGAGCACGTCGGCGGCCTGCAGCACCGGGTAGAAGAAGAGCCCGGCCGAGGCCAGCTCGCGCTGCTTCGCCGACTTCTCTTTGAACTGGGTCATCCGGTTGAGATCGCCGTGGGCGGTCAGCGCCGCCAGGTACCAGGTCAGCTCGGTGTGCTCGTGGACGTCGCTCTGGCGGAACAGGATGCAGCGCTCGGGCTCGAGCCCCGCCGCGAGCAGGATCGCCATCGTGTCGTAAACGCTCGAGCGCAGCTCGGCCGGGTCCCAGGGCACGGTGAGGGCGTGCAGGTCAACGATGCAGTAGATCGCCGGGTCGCCGCGATCCTGGCCCTCGACGTACTGGCGGATCGCGCCGATGTAGTTGCCGAGGTGCTTGCGCCCCGTCGGCTGGATGCCGCTGAAGATCTTCATCGCGGCGTGAGTCTAGGTTTCGATGCTCTCCAGCGCTGCCTCGGTGTAGCGGCCGCCGGCGACATCGTCGACCGCTCGTTCGAGTTGAGCGATCTCGTCGGCGGTGAGCTCGACGTCAAATCCTGCGGCGTTCTGCTCGAGATAGCTGCGTCGCTTCGTCCCCGGAATTGAGAAGACGTCGTCGCCCCGGGAGTGAACCCAGCCGAGGGCGAGCTGAGCCGACGTGACGCCCTTCTCCTCAGCGATGGCATCGACCCGCTCGACGATCGCGATGTTCGCCTCGAGGTTGTCGCCCTGGAAGCGCGGCACGACGCGGCGGAAGTCGTCTTCGGCCAGCTCATCGAGAGAGCGAACCTGGCCGGTTAGGAAGCCACGGCCGA
>JAWVFN010000137.1:0-3416 GCA_033855935.1 Solirubrobacterales bacterium
CTCAGGCCCGAACTCCAAGTCCTCGTAGGCGGCAAACCACTCCTCAAGGAAGCCGCGAATGGCCGCCCGTCCCTCGAAGCGGTCCCCCAACGCCCTCCCCTCGAAGGTCGCATCTTCGGCGAAGCTGCAGACCACCGCGTCGAGATCACGACGATTCGCAGCCTCAAACGCCCTGCCCATGAGCTCGACCGGGTCGGGGGTCGGGGGCTCCTCGGACATCACGGCAACCAGAGTATCCCGCTCGCTGCCACGACCAAAGCCGCCCGGCTGTCGGAGTAGGGCGCTCACAACCCGCTCTCAGGCCGCGACCCGCAGCGGGGGCAGCGTCAGGCCATTGATGGATAAAGGGTGGTACTCCTGAAAGCCGTGGCGCTACTGCCGCGGGCATGGCGGGATACTGCGCGGGCAATGTCGGAGGAGAACGTGGAACTGGTGCGGCGCCTTTACGAAACGTGGAATGGGACCGGTGCCTTCTTGTGGGACGCGGTTGACCCAAGCATTGACGTGGAGTTCGTGGAGGAAAGGCGAGCGGCGTTGACGTGAACGCACCTGGCTGGCACGTCTGGACGATCCGGGATGCAACAGTCGTGCGCTGGCGGATCTTCGGAACGCGCGAAGAAGCTCTCGAAGCCGCCGGGCTCTCTGAATAGGCCTCTCGCGCTGCGGCTAGTCGCTGAGCTCGACGCGGTCGATCGTCTGGGGCGAGGTGGGTTTGTCGCCCGGGCCTGTGTCGGTCTTCTCGATCGCGTCGACGGCGTCCATGCCGTCGGTGACCTTGCCGAAGACCGTGTGCTTTCCGTCGAGCCACGGCGCCGCCTCGGTGGTGACGATGAAGAACTGGGATCCGTTGGTGTTGGGCCCCGAGTTGGCCATCGCCAGTGCACCGCGCTCGATCTTGTTGTCGTTGAACTCGTCCTCGAAGGTGTAGCCGGGGCCGCCGGTGCCGGTGCCCTCGGGGCAGCCGCCCTGGATCATGAAGTCGGGGATGACGCGGTGGAAGACGAGCCCGTCGTAGAAGCCGTCACCCGCGAGCTTGCGGAAGTTCTCGACCGTCTTCGGCGCGTCGTCGTCGAAGAACTCGACGGTGATCGGGCCGGCGTTCGTTTGGAGGGTTGCTTGCGACATCGCCCCTAACCCTACCCGGGCCGCGCCCACGCGGAATACTCGGCTCGGTGAGCGAGGAGAGAGAGACGCGATCCGGCCTTGAAGACGCGCTGCGTGCTCCGGTGCGCGCCGTCCTCGACCGGCCATCTCGGGCCCTGACCTCGGCGGTAGCCGAACGCGTCGCTGAGGTGCTGATCGAGGAGGGAGTCGTCGAGCGCATCGTCGAGCGCGCGCTCAAGGACCCGGGCACCGAGCGCGCCGCGATCGCGGTCCTCGACTCGGAGCTGCTCGACGAGATCGTCGAGCGCCTTATGGCCGGCCCCGAGATCCAGCGAATCATCGAGCGGATCGCCAACGCGCCCGAGGTACGAAACGCGATCACCCGCCAGGGTGTCGGGCTGCTCGACGACCTGCGCCGCGAGCTCGGCAAGGCCGCTCGCCACGGCGACGATCTGCTCGAGCGGCCTTTCCGCGCCGTCGCG
Source organism: Solirubrobacterales bacterium (assembly GCA_033855935.1). Lineage (GTDB taxonomy): Bacteria > Actinomycetota > Thermoleophilia > Solirubrobacterales > 70-9 > JAWVFN01. The sequence continues at coordinate 1,587 of JAWVFN010000137.1, forward strand.
AGGCGGGGACGGCGCCAGGGCTCGACCCCGTTCGGCGGCGGCGTCACGCGGGCGATCGCCCTCGGCTTCGACGCCGCGGTGGTCAACTTCACTCTGCTCGCGACCTCGGCGCTAGTCGCCCTCGTCGTCTCGGCGGTGACGACGAAGAGCCCGAGCACCGGCGGCGCGGTGGCCATCGGCGCCAGTGCCTGGATTGTGTTCAGCTCGCTCTACCTGTTCTCGTTCTGGACCCTGACCGGGCAGACGCCGGGGATGCGCTTCCTCGGGCTCGAGCTGCGCCGCTCCGACGGCGCCAAGCTCGACGGCCGCCACGCCTTCCGCCGCCTGCTCGGGATGGGGCTCTCGGTTCTCACTTTCGGCATCGGCTTCCTGATCGCGCTGTTCAGCGAGCGCCGTCGCGGCCTCCAGGACCGTATGGGCGACACGGTGGTGCTCTACACGGAGACTTCGCGGCCCGAGTTGCCGCCGGTGGTATGAGCGTTTTTGTCACGAATGGAGCAAAAGGCGCCGCTTCGACTTGTTCCGCACTTCAGGTTTTTTTTGGATCCAGGCACATAGGCTGACGGGGTGACGCGTGCCGAGAAGGCGATCAACCTCGCCGGGATTGTCGTTCCCTTTCTCGGGGTCGCCGTTGCCATCGTGCTGCTCTGGAACCAGGCCGTCAGCACCCACGACCTGGTGATCATGGCGGTGATGTACCTCATCACCTCGATCGGCATCACGGTCGGCTACCACCGGTTGCTCACCCACCGCTCGTTCGCCACTTCGAAGCCGCTCGAGTACGCCTTCGCGTTTGTAGGGGCGATGGCGCTCGAAGGGCCGCCGGTGATCTGGGTCTCCGACCACCGCAAGCATCACGCGCACGCGGACGAGGAGGGCGACCCGCACAGCCCCCACGTGGGTCGCGGCGACGGCCTCGGCGGCGTCCTCGGAGGGCTCTGGCACGCCCACGCCGGCTGGCTGATGTCCACCTGGGGCACCGCCGACCCGGAGAAGTACGCGCCCGAGCTCGCCGAGGACCGCCGGATGACGCTGATGACCGACGTCTATGGGCTGTTCCTGGTGCTCACCTTTGCCATCCCCGCCTTGGCCGGATTCCTGATCACCGGCACCCTGCTCGGTGCAGCGACGGGCTTGCTCTGGGGTGGCCTGGTCCGCTCGTTCCTGCTCAACCACGTCACCTTCTCGATCAACTCGATCTGCCATTTCATGGGGCGGCGTCGCTTCGACACCGACGACGAGTCGCGCAACGTCTGGTGGATCGCGCTGCCCTCGATGGGCGAGTCCTGGCATCACAACCACCACGCGTTCCCGCGCTCCGCCGTCCACGGCCTGCGCCGCTGGGAACTCGATCCCTCGGCCGCCGTGATCTCGACGCTGGAGAAGCTCGGCCTCGCCTGGAACGTCGTTCGCATCCCCCCCGAGCGCCAGGCCGCCAAGGCCGCCGAGGCTGCTCAGTCCACCGGCTCGCCCGAGCGGGTCGCCGCCTAGAGACCTCGACCGCGCAGGCAATGACCATCACGTAGTTGCATCGCGGCCGATATGGGCCATTCATGTCGAGCCCTCCACCGCAGCCCCCGGACGCGAAGCGGAGGAGGCGGCGGTTGATGAGGCCGCGGTTGATGCCTGACGCGGCTTAGACCCTGCCCGAGGCCTGGCGCTGCTGCCTGGCGATCGCGTCGATGATCACCGCTACGAGCAGGACCCCGCCGGTGACCATGAACTTGACCGACGACTGCAGGGCGAGCAGGTCCATGCCGTTGGAGATCGAGCCGATGACGAGGGCGCCGACGAGCGCGCTCCACACCGACCCGCGGCCGCCGAAGAGGC
>JAWVFN010000138.1:0-3334 GCA_033855935.1 Solirubrobacterales bacterium
TCTGACCACGTCGGTGGCCTCTCCTCGATTCCGAACTGGTCGTCCGGATCGAGGAACGATCCTGTTGCCGCTTCCATGCGTCTAGTGCTTCTTCGCCTTCTTGTTGAAGGCGGGGACGCCACCGGCCTTGCTGATGATCGTGCCGGCTGCGGCGCTGGTGCGCACGAAGTCCGCGAACTTCTGGAGATCGGGATTCGGGCTCGCCGTCGGCAGCACCAGCCAGATGAAGCGCGACAGCGGGTACTTGAACTTCTTGATCTGCTTCGGAGCGCAGGGGATGCCGTTGATCGTCAGCGACTTGACGCCCCTGCCCTGCCACGCGAGGCCGAAGTAGCCGATCGCGTTCGGGTCACGCTGGACCGCGTTCCTGACCAGGCCGTCAGCCGTGAGTGCGTTGACGTTCGACGCCGGGCTGGCGCCGAGCAGGACGCTGTCGCGGAAGAACGTGTAGGTCCCTCCGTTGGTGTCGCGTCCTACCGGGTCGATCGTGGTCGACAGACCGGAGCCGGGAACCGAGCCCCAGTTGGTCGTCACCGCCGTGTAGATGTCCTTGACCTGCGGCAACGTCGTGTTCTTCAGATTGTTCTTGGGGTTGACGTCCATGCACAACCCGTCCAGGTAGAGCTTGATGTAGGTCAGCCCGTCGTCCGTGGGCGAGGCCGGCGGACGCGCCTGACCGGCGAACTGGAACTGGCCCGACTGCACGAACTTGGCGCCGGTGTTGCCGCCGTTCGCGGTGTAGATGAAGTGGACCTTGTGCTTGGTCAGCTTCTCGTAGGCCTTGAACAGGGGCAGCAGGACGGGCTGCGCGGCAACCGATCCTCCCCCGATCAGGTTGGTGGCGGCGCCGGCCGAAGCCGGCACGCTGAGCGTCACGAGCGCGCCCACGACGACCGCCAGGGTCTTCTTCTTCATGCGTTGTTCCTTTCGGGGGGACCGCACCTGCCCGATCCCCTCTTTCTTGAGTTGCTTAGTCATGTTTGAAGACCGAGACAGTAGCAGTTTCCCCATTAACTTGATGGGATTACGGGTAAAGGGGACCTGCACAGATCGGAGGGTTCCGGCCGGGTGGACCAGATGGACTGGTCTAGTAACGCCTAGGCGCCGCGGCGCCGCCGCGGAGTGCTGCCAGCAGCCGATCCAGAAGCCCCGGGGCGATGCCGTTGAGGCCGAGCATGCGGACCTGCCCGGGAATGAAGACCTCGCGCTTGTCCTCCTCGATCGCCTCGAGCGTCGCTTCGGCAACCTGCTCCGCGGGGATCGCGTCTTTCGAGTTGCGCCAATCGGGAAGCTGCTTCGCCTCCGCGTGCAGCGAGGTCTGGACCTCGCCCGGGTAGATCGTGCTCACCGAGACGCCGGTCCCCGAGAGCTCGTGGCGGAGCGCCTCGGCGAAGCCGCGGTCGGCGGCTTTGGTCGCGCCATAGACGGCGGCCCAGGGAAAGGAACGCAGCCCGGCGCCGGAGCTGAGAACGACGATGTGGCCGCTCGCGCGGTCGAGCATCGGCTCGAGCGCGGCTCGGACCGTGTTGATCGTGCCCAGCACGTTGACGAGGACCATGCGCTCGGCGTCGTCTGGGTCCTGCTCGGTGAACGGCGCGTAGCGGGCGATGCCGGCGTTGGCGACCGCGACGTCGAGACCGCCCGCCTCCTCGGCGAAGCCGGCCACGGCCCGCTCGATTGCCTCGCGGTCGGCGACGTCGGCCGGGTGGGCGCTGGCGCGCTCGCCGATCTCCTCAGCGAGAGCGTTGAGCTCCTCCTCCCCGCGGGCTACCAGCCCGACCCGCGCCCCGCGCGCCGCCAGGGCCCGCGCCGTGGCGCGGCCGATGCCCCGCGAGGCTCCGGTGACGAGAGCGCGCGTCGATGAGTCGATGCGCATTGGTGGATCCTCTCAGCCCGTGGCCGGAATGGGAATCGGGGCGCTCCGGGCGCCCGGCCTCGGCGGGTAGAGCACGAGGTTGCGGCGGCAGGCCGCGCCGTCGCAGGCGCGCAAGATGTTGAGCTCGAGCCCCATGAACCGCTCGACATTCCTGTACCCCCGGGCGCGCTGCAGCGATCGCATCTCGTTCGGGTCCCGGACGAGGTCGTAGAGCTCGCGCTCGCCGTCGGCGTAGCGGACGAACTTGTAGCGGTCGTAGATGATCGCCTGGTAGTCGGGCTCCTGGGGCTTGTTGCGGCTGACGCGGGCGCGGCCGGCGAGCTTCAGGCGTCCCTTGGGCCGCGTGTATTGCTCGATCAGGATCGGCCGCGAGCTGCGCAGCGCCGGGTTTTGGGCGAACGGCAGCAGCGAGCGACCGTCGAGCGGCAGCCCGGGCGAGGGCGTGGCGCCCGACATGTCGAAGATCGTCGCCGCGATGTCGATGTTGGCGACGTGCTCGGCGCTGACCGCTCCGTGGGGAAGCCCGGGGCCGGCGACGATCAGCGGCACGTGGGTGGCGGGCTCGTAGTTGCGCACCTTGCCTTTGAGGAAGCCGTGCTCGCCGCGGAAGAAACCGTTGTCGGAGAAGAAGAGGATGTAGGTGTTGTCGAGCAGCCCGCGCGCGTCGAGTGCGCCGATCAGCTTGCCGACGCTGTCGTCGACCGAGCGCAGCGACTCCTGGCGCCGCTCGTTGCGGAAGGCGATCGCCTTGAGCTGGCCCTTGGTCGGCGGCCCGTGGGCCTGGACATAGCGCGGCTTGTCGGAGGTGTCCTTCTCCGATAGCGATGGCGGGTGCGGCAGCCGCAGCCCCCGCAGGCTGCCGTCGTAAGCCGGCGAGGGCTGCGGGCCCGCGGGCCCGCGGACGTCCTCGTGGGGGGCGCGGTGGTCGAACTCGAGGAAGAAGGGCTTGCTCGGGTCGGTGCTGTCGATCGAGTCGATCGCGCGCTGGGTGATCACGTCGGTGAAGTAGTCGGCGGGGTTGCGCTGCCCGTATGTCGCGTCGCCGATCGGTGCCGAGATCGTCCCGTTGTCGTTCATCGTGTAGCCGTAGTACAGAGCGGCATCGTGGCCCGGGCTCGCGGAGACCGGGGTGTGCCATTCGTCCCAGCCGGCGGGGACGTCGTTGATCGGCTCGCCCTGCGCTGTGCCGCCCGGATAGCCGTTGAGGAAGCGGCCGACGTGGATCGTGCGATAGCCGGAGTCCTGGAGGCGGGCCGGCATCGCCTCCTTGTGGTTGACAAGCCCGGGGTAGGAGCAGAAGACCGTGGTGTTGCCGAGCGGCAGCTTGTTGGCGAGAACGCGATGGTTGTGGGCGTACTCGCCGGTCAGCAGCGTCGTCCGCGACGGGCACGAGAGCGGATAGGTCGAGTAGTAGTGGCTGAAGGTGACGCCGCGGCCGCCGATCAGCGACCTCGTCTT
>JAWVFN010000139.1:0-7023 GCA_033855935.1 Solirubrobacterales bacterium
ACGCCGTCGTAGCGGGCGAGGTTCGAGGACGCCTCGGCCGGCGCGATCACGTAGTAGGCGGAGATCCCGTGCGGCGCGTGGGGCAGCTCGCACTCGGTCACCTCTCCCCCGAGCTCTTCGATCAGCTCCAGCGTCTGCTGAAAGACCTCGGCGACGCCGGGCTCGATCCCGTCCGAGGTCAGCTCGCGGGGAACGCCGAACTTAAGCCCCTAGAGATCCTCGCGCCGGGGCAGCTCGACGCCGCCATCGATACCGACCGAGGTCGAGTCGCATGAATCGCGTCCTTCAAGGTGGCGCAGCAGCAGCGCCGCGTCGGTGACGTCCCGGGTCAGCGGCCCGCACTGGTCCAGCGAGGAAGCGAAAGCAATCATCCCGTAGCGGGAAACGGCTCCATAGGTAGGTTTCATGCCGACGATCCCGCAGAGTGATGCCGGCTGCCGGATCGAGCCGCCGGTATCGGTGCCGATCGCCCACGGAGCCAGGCGGCCGGCGACGGCGGCCGCGGAGCCTCCCGAGGAGCCGCCGGGGACGCGCTCGCGGTCCCAAGGGTTGAGAACCGGCCCATAGCCGGAGTTCTCGTTCGAGGATCCCATCGCGAACTCGTCCATGTTGGTCTTGCCGAGCACCCGGGCACCCGCGTCGCGGAGCTTGCGGACGGCGGTCGCGTCGTAGGGCGGCACATAGCCCTTGAGGATCTGCGAGGCGGCAGTGGTCTCGACCCCGTTGGTGCAGAAAATGTCCTTGACCGCGATCGGCACGCCACGCAGCGGCTTCTCGGCGGCGCCCGCCTCAGCCTCACTGTCCCCGTCGGCGGTCCGCAGATAAGCGTTCAACTCGTCGCCCTCTGCGGCCTCGCGGTAGGCGCCGAAGTATTCGTCGGCCGACAGCTCGCCGGACTCGATCCGCTCGATCGCCGCGGCGACCGTCAGCTCGATCAGCTCAGAGCTCACGCCTGCGGCGAGGGAACGCGGAAGCCGTCGTCGGTCGCATCGGGCGCCGGCTCGAGGATCTGTTCGCGCGGCCAGCTCGGGCGCGGCTCGTCGGCGCGGAGCACGTTCTCGAGCTCCACGACGTGGTCGGTCGGCTCGACGCCCTCGAGGTCGAGCTCGCCGATCTTCTCGATGTGGTCGAGCACCTGCGAGAGCTCGGCGCTGAAGCGCTCGACCTCGGCGTCGTCGACGCGCAGCCGAGCGAGGCGGGCGACGTGCAGAACCTGTTCGCGGTCGATCACGCCGACGATTCTAGGCACCAACCGCTCCTGGCCAAGTGGCCAGTAGGATGCCGCCCGGGATGAGTGCCGAGAAGGCCGAGCAGTTCGTGAAATTGAACCTGCGCCTGATGGCGATCGGGTTCGCGATTACCGGCTTCTTCTTCATCGCCTGGCCCGACGGGACGCTGGCGCGGATTACGGAGCTCGGCCACAACTTCGGCTTCCACACGCCGGCGCCGAAGACCGAAGAGCGGCTCTGGCTCTCGCTCGGTTTCGCCTACATGGTCGTGATCACGGGGCTCGCGCTCGTCGCCCAGGCGGACGTCGCTCGCTTCAGGCCGATGATTCTCGTGCTCGCCGCCGGCAAGGCGGCGTCGTCGATCACCTCGTTCATCTTCTTCATCGAGGACGACGTCTTTGCGTACCTGCTCAACGGAATCGTCGACGGCTCACTGGTCTTCGCCTCGCTCCTGCTCTGGTCGCTGGCGGGCCGGGTCGAGGCCGCAGCCCCCGGCTGAAGGAGCGCGCCGGGGCTCAAGCCCGCCGAGCAGCGCACGCTGCGGGCGATCTGCGAGGCGGTCGCCCCCGGAACTGATCGAATGCCCGCAGCCGAGGCCGAGGTACCCGCGGCGGAGCCTGTCGCCCGGTTCCTCTCATCGCTCCCGGCGAAAGCCCTGCGCACGACGCGAATCGCCCTGCGCGTCTTCGAGGTGCTCCCATTCCCCTGGCGGTTCAGCAGGATGTCGCTCGAGGCTCGCGAGCAGTACCTCGCAAAGATGGAGAGCTCGCGCTTCTTCCTCTATCGCGACCTGCTGCTGCTGGCGAAGATCCTGGCGATGGTCGGGTACGCGCGCGACGAGCGCGTGCAGAAGATCGTCGGCTATGAGTCGAAGTGCGCGATGCGGGAGGGCAGCCCGCGACCCGAGCTCGCACCGCTGGGCGACCTCGAGCCTCCGGGCGAGAGCGAGGACTGCGATGTCGTCATCGTCGGCTCCGGCGCCGGCGGCGCCGTCGCGGCCACCGTCCTCGCCGAGGCGGGGCTCGAGGTGATCGTGCTCGAGGCCGGCGAATACCTGAACCGCGAGACCTATCCGAGCGAGCCGCTCGAGGCGCTGCCGAAGCTTTACCGCGACGGCGGGCTGACGATCGCCGCCGGCCGCCCGGCGATCCCGATCCCAGTGGGACGCGTGGTCGGCGGCACTACGGTGATCAACTCCGGCACCTGCTTCCGCGCCCCCGACGAGGTGCTGCGCGCCTGGCGCGACGAGGGCGGCATTCCCTGGACCACCGACCTCGAATCGGAGTTCGCCGACGGCGAGGCGACCCTGCACGTCAAGGAGGTCCCCGAGGCCGACATCGGCCGAAACGGGCAACTCTGCGCCGAGGGCGCCCGGGCGATCGGCGCCAGCGGCGGGCCGATCAGCCGCAATGCCGGCGACTGCATCCAGTGCAGCTCGTGCCCACTCGGCTGCCGGATCGACGCCAAGCGCGCGATGCACGTCTCCTATCTGCCCCGCGCCGTCCGCGCCGGGGCGCGGATCCGCGCCGGGGTCGAGGTCGACGAGATCCTCGTCTCTGGCGGCCGCGCGACCGGCGTGCGCTGTCACACCTCGGGCCGCCCGTTCGCCGTCCGCGCCGGCGCCGTGATCGCCGCGGGCGGGGCGCTCGGCACGCCCGAGCTGCTGCTGCGCTCGGGCCTCGGCGGCGAGCACGTCGGGCGCCACCTCCACGTCCACCCTGCTGCCTGGATCGGCGGTCGCTACGACGAGCCGGTGCGCGGCTGGGACGGGATCATGCAGAGCTACTACGTCGACGAGTGGCACCCGCAGGGGCTGATCCTCGAGGCGACGTTCACGCCGCTCTCATTCGGCGCCCAGTGGCTGCCAGGCGTCGGCCGCGAGCACCAAGACCGCGTTGCCGACTTCGATCACCTCGGCTCGATCGGCGTCCACCTCTCCGACCGCTCCGAGGGCCGGGTCGGGCCCGGCGGCCGGCTGACCTACAAGCTGACCCAGGAGGAGGCGCGGACGATCCACTACGGCATCGCCCGCGCGGCGGAGATCCACTTCGCCGCCGGGGCGACCGAGGTGTACCCCCAGGTCGGCCCGGTGCAGGTCATCCCCCGCGGCAAGCTCGCCGAGTTCGAGTCGATGAGCCTGCGGCCGACCGACCTGCGCCTCGAGGCGTTCCACCCGATGGGCACCGCGCGGATGGGCTCGAACCCCTCGAAGACGGTGACCGGCCCAGACGGCGCCGTGCGCGGAGTCGAGGGGGTCTACGTCGCCGACGCGAGCCTGCTGCCGAGCTCGGTCGGCGTCAACCCGATGATGACCATCATCGCCTTCTCGGCGAAAGTTTCCCAGCAGATCGCCGAGCGCTCGGCTCGACCCCATACGGCTCGCCGGCCTGTCGCCGTCTGACCCGATGCTCGGGCTCGGCCCGCCCCGCGGCGCGGCTCAGCTCGTGGACGAGGCTCGTGCCCCGCTCGTGCAGCGTCCATAGGCCGCCGAGCGAGATCAGCCCGGCGGCGCTGAATGAGAGGAAGATCGCCAGGTCGCGGCGGTACTCGACCCCGGCGACGTGGATCGGGTCGATGATCCGGTAGCCGATCAGCGCCATGCAGACACCGCCGACGACGGTGACCACCGCTGCGGGATCGACGGGGACCTGCAGCCGTCGGCCCGACGCCGCGACGATCGCCGCGCTGAGCGAGCAGACGATCGCCGCCAGCAGGATCCAGTCGATGACCGTGAACGCCTGCCACGCGTTGGGGGTGGTCTGGAAGCCGACCGCGGCGGCCGGGATGTCGGCGTTGGTCGGATGCTCGAACCAGGTGCCGGACATCAGGCCCAGCAACGTCAGCGCGGCGACCGCCGACAGCGTTTCACCGGGCTTCAGCCGCCAGGGCGCGATCGGAGCCCCTCCTCCTGCATTCCGTAGTAGGCCCCGACGATCATTCCCAGGCACGCGCCGAGGCCGAGCCAGGCACCGGCCTGAGCCGACAGATCGGCGGGAGGGTTTACGAGACGGATCAGGACCAGAATCGCCCCGAGCGCTCCCCCGCCGGCCACCACAGAGCTCCCGGGCACCGGAAACGCGGCCGCCGGGCGGATGATCGCCGCGGCCCCGAACAGCAGCGCGGTGAGGCCAACGAGAGCGAGAACCACGTCAGTGACCGTAAAGGCCTCCCACGCCGTCAAGCTCGAACCGAGCGAGGGCTCGTACCAAGCCAGGTTCATGACGCCGAGCAAGCCCAGACCGCAGAGGGCCTGGACCCATTCGCCGCGCTGCGGAGTCAGCCGCGCGCCCCCTGGTTCATGGCCTGGAACTGACCGACGACAATGCCGATCGTGGCGAGAAACGCGAGCCAGAAGCCAAACTCGAGCGAGAGGCCGTCACCCTTGAAGATCAAGGCAAAGACCATGAGGACGAGGCCGATGACCGCCGTCAACACCTTGCTTTCGGTGGTCAGGTAGGGGAAATCATCGTTCCCGCCCGTCATCAGCGACACCGCCGGGACGATCGCGATCGCCGCCAGGATGAACAGGTAGATGTCGAGCGCGTTCTGGCTCTCCCAGCCCGTGGCCGAGAGCGGCCCGAAGCTCGCCCACTTCAAGAACAGCGAGATGATCAGAATGACGCCCGAGATCGCGGCGATCATCTGTCCCTGCGACAACCTGGAGGTGTCCATCCGGTCTCCTTCCGTCGGTTCCGCCGCGCCCACGCGCGGCCTGGCAACGCCGGGACCCTATCGGGGCAACCGGCGAGCCGCTACGTCTTGGCCGTCGTTTGGACGCTGCGGCCGGCGGCGAGGGTATTGGAGAGCAGCATCGCGATCGTCATCGGCCCGACGCCGCCGGGGACCGGGGTGATCGCGCCCGCTACCTCCTTGGCGGCCTCGAAGTCGACGTCCCCGACAAGACCCTCCTCGAGCCGGTTGGTGCCGACGTCTATCACCGTCGCGCCGGGCCGGATCATCTCGCCTGTGATCAGCCGCGCCGAGCCGGCCGCGGCAATCAGGACCTCGGCGCGGCGGCAGACCTCACCGAGGTCCTTGGTGCGGCTGTGGCAGATCGTCACCGTCGCGTTGGCGCCGAGCAGGAGGCTGACCATCGGCCGGCCGACGAGGTTCGAGCGGCCGACGACGACGGCCTCGGCGCCCTCGAGCTCGGCGCCGGCGCTCGCCAGGAGCTCCATGATTCCCGCGGGCGTGCAGGGAACGAGCGCGGGCGTGCCGCGCGCGAGCAGCCCGATGCTGACCGGGGTCAGGCCGTCGACGTCCTTGCTCGCCGGGATGCGCTCGATCACCGGGGCGGGATCGAGGCCGTCGGGCAGGGGCAGCTGGACGAGGATGCCGTTGATCCCGTCGTCGCCGGCCAGCGTTTCGACCAGGTCATTGAGCTCGTCCTGCGAGACATCGGCGGGCAGGCGATGGTCGATCGAGCGAATCCCGACCTCCTCACTGGCCTCGTGCTTGCGGCGCACGTAGATCGCCGAGGCGGGGTCGTCGCCGACGAGGACCGTCGCCAGCCCCGGCGGCGTCTCCAGCTCCTTGACCTCGGCGGCAACCCGGGCCCTGACCTCGGCCGCGACAGCCTTGCCGTCGATGACCTTGGCGCTCACCGTTTCACCAGCGGCGCGTAGTCGGCCATCAGCTTGCGCTCGGCGCCGCCGAAGCTGACGACGATGACCCCGCCGGGCTCGACCCCGGTGACGACGCCCTCGCCGAAGCTCGCGTGGACGACATCCTCGCCGACCGCGAAATCCGGGGCGTCGCTGCGCGGCGTTGGGGCCCCCGGTGATGCCGGGCTCGATCCGCCGAGCGACCAGCCCGTCGGCGCGCTCGAGGCGTCTGCATGGCGCTCGACCAGGTGTTCGGGGAGCTCGGTAAGGAAGCGCGACGGCAGGTTGCGCTCGGCGCCGCCGAACAGCCGGCGCTCGCGGGCGCATGTCATCGTCAGCCGCTTGCGGGCGCGGGTGATGCCGACGTAACAGAGGCGGCGCTCCTCTTCCTCTTCCCCCTCCTCGAGCGCCCGCTGGTGCGGGAAGACGCCCTCCTCGAGGCCGATGATGAAAACGGCGTCGTACTCGAGCCCCTTGGCGTTGTGGAGAGTCATCAGCGTCACCAGCGGTTCGGCGTCTTTGAGGTCGTCCTGGTCGGTGTAGAGCGAGATCTGCTGGAGGAACTCCTCGAGCGGCGAAAGCTCCTGGTCGCCCTCGAGCGCCCGGTTGGCATCGAACTCGCCGGCGACGCCGACGAGCTCCTCGAGGTTTTCGACCCTGCCCTCGGCTTCGACCGTGCGCTCGGCGCGCAGAGCCTCGAGATAGCCGGTCTGCTCGAGCAGGTCATCGAGCAACTCGGCCACCGGAGTCGACTCTGCCCTGGCGCGGAGATCTTCGAGCGTGTCCATAAAGCGCGCGATCGACCGCAGAGCCGCGGCGCCCATGCCGGGCACCCGGTCCGCGTCCTGGGCCGTCTCCCAGATCGTGCGCCCGGTCGTATTGGCGTGGGCGAGCAGACGACCCTGGCTGGTGTCGCCGATGCCGCGCCGAGGCGAGTTGATCACCCGGGCGAAGCTGACCTGGTCGGCCGGGTTGATGATCACATTGAGATAGGCGACCGCATCCTTGATCTCGGCCCGCTCGTAGAACTTGGTGCCGCCGATCACCTGGTAGGGCATCTCGCAGCGGACCAGCGTGTCCTCGAGCACCCGGCTCTGGGCGTTGGTCCGGTAGAAGACCGCGATCTCGTCGCGGCCGAGGCCCTCCTCGCTCGAGAGGCGCTCGATCTCGTCGGCGATGTAGCGGGCCTC
>JAWVFN010000140.1:0-3586 GCA_033855935.1 Solirubrobacterales bacterium
ACTACGGCAGCAGCAGGTCGTTCTGGGCCGAGGGGCGCTCGGCGCCGACCCGGATCTTGGCGGGCTTGATCGATGCCTTGCGGTAGACGCCGGCCTCGTAGGCTCCGGTCGCCAGCGGAACCTTGAACGTCGTGTTGCCGTTGGCCGGGATCGGCTCGCTGGTCGCGTCGGCTTTTCCGGTGATCGAGAAGACGGCGTCGGCGGAGGAGTTGTTCGCGATAGTGAAGTTGACCAGGCCCGCTCCGAAGGACGCGGGCGAGACCTGAACGGCGGAATCGGTGATCTCGACGGTCGCCTCGAGCGGCACCGGCGGCCGCGGATCGTTCTTGAAGTCGTTACGGCCGCAGCCGCCGAGCGCGACCAGCGCAACGACGGCGAGTAAAACGCCTGTGCCCCTCCACCGAGACATTGGCGCGAACCCTAACCGAACGGCAGGTCGGCGAGGGTGGCCGTGACGCCGTTCTGGGCCACCCCGACCGTGTCTCCCGGCTCCGCTTCGCGGCGGACGATCGCCAGGGCGATCGGGCCGTGGGCGGGGGAGATGCAGAAGGTGCCGATTTCGCCGACCGTCTTGCCGTCGAGAGTCAGCTCCTCGCCGGCGCTCGCGGGGGCGCTGAGGCGCAGCCCGCGCAGATGCCGGTTGGGCTTGCCCTTGTAGTGCAGGCGGGCCACGGTCTCCTGGCCGACGTAGCAGCCCTTGCTGAAGCTGACTGCGCGCGCGTTGATGCCGGCCTCGGCCGGGATCGTCGCGTTGGTCATCTCGCGGCCGAATCGCGGGCGCCCCGATTCGACCCGGACGATCTCCGCAGCCTCCTCGCTGACCGCCGCGGCGCCTGAGGCGAGCACCGCCTCGCGGAGCTGCTCGGCCGATTCGCTGCGGACAATCAGGTCGACGCCAAGGTCGGTGCCGACAGCGAGGACCTCGACGCCGTCGCGCTGGTAATTCCGCTGGGCGTGCTCGGGAGAGAGGGGGCCGGTGCCCGCGACGTCATAGGCGGCGGGGCCGATCAGCGAGAGGATCGCCCAATCTTCGCTCTCGTCAGAGAGCTCGACCTCGCGGCCGATCTTGTACATGTCCAGGTGCGAGCGGAGCGCCTCCGTCGTCTCCGGCTCGGTGTCGAGCCAGATGCCGCCGTCGTTGAGGTGCAGCACGCGCATGTCGGCGCGCATGTGGCCCTTGCGGTCGAGCAGCGCCGCGTAGCAGCCGGCCTCCGGCTCGAGCGCCTCGATGTCGTTGGTGAGCTGGCCCTGGAGAAACTCGGCGGCGTCGGCGCCGCGGACGAGCAGCTTGCCGCGCCCGGGGCGCTCGAGCAGGCCCGCTTCCTCGCGCAGCGCGCGGTACTGGGCGTCGAGCTCGGGGAGGGCTTCGGTTGTCACCGCCAGACATTGTATCTTTAGGCGTGTCTAAACTATTTTTTCATGGCACAGAAACAGAAAGAGGGGAAGGAACTGGCGAGCTCGGAGGCGATCGAGGACTACGCAAAGGCGATTTACGCCCTCTCGCGTCGCCTCGGCGGCCCGGTGGGCACCAGCGAGCTCGCGGCGCGGCTCGGCGTCGCCCCGGCCTCGGCGACGGCGATGTTGAAGCGCCTCGACGGCCTTGGGCTGGTCAGCTACGAGCCCTACCACGGGGTCAGTCTCACGGCCGCCGGCGACCGGCTCGCGCTCGAGGTGATCCGCCACCACCGGCTGCTCGAGTCCTATCTCAGCGAGGCGCTGGGCATGCCCTGGGACCAGGTCCACGAAGAGGCGGAGAAGCTCGAGCACTACATCTCCGAGAACCTCGAGACGCTGATCGCCGAGAAGCTCGGGGAGCCCAGCCACGATCCGCACGGCGATCCGATCCCCGGCCCCGACCTGCGTGCCCCGCGTGAGGAGGGCATGCCGCTCGAGGAGGCGGGGGAGGGCGACACGGTCATCTTCACCCGCGTCTCCGACAGCGATCCGGCGATGCTCCGCTACCTCTCCGAGCGCGGGATCCTGCCCGGCGTCGTGCTCAAGATCACCGGGCGCCAGCCGTTCGGAGGCCCACTGCTGGTCGAAGTCGACGGCCGCGAGCACGCGCTCGGGGACGAGCTCGTGCGGAGGATGCGGGTCTCGGTCAAATGATGAATCCGCCACCCCCGCCCGAGACCGACGTCGACGTAGAGAGCGTCCTTCCCGGCGAGGCCCGGGTCGCCGAGGCCGCCCGCCGGTCCCTCGACGGCGAGGCGCGTGGGCCGCGGCGCCTGACGCCGTTCATCGGCCCCGCCTTCGTAGCCGCCGTCGCCTATATCGACCCCGGCAACTTCGCCACCAACATCGCCGGTGGCTCCAAGTTCGGCTACCTGCTGCTCTGGGTGATTCTCGCGGCAAACCTGATCGCGATGGTGGTCCAGACCCAGTCGGCCAAGCTCGGCATCGCAACCGGCAGGAACCTGCCGGAGCTCTGCCGCCAGAGCTTCTCGCGGCGGACCTCGGTCGGGCTCTGGCTCCAGGCCGAGGCGGTCGCGATGGCGACCGACATCGCCGAGGTCGTCGGCGCGGCGCTGGGGCTCAACCTGCTCTTCGGCATGCCGCTCTTCCTCGCCGGGCTGATCGCCGGCGCCGCCGCCTTCGCGATCCTCGGCCTCCAGCAGCTTGGGTTCCGCAGGCTCGAGGCCGGCATCTCGGTGCTGGTCGGCGTCGTCGTCGTCTCGTTCCTGATCGAGCTGATCGACGCCAAGCCCCACGCGAGCGCTATCGCCTCGCACCTCTTCGTCCCCGGCTTCAGTGGCACTGAGAGCATCCTGCTCGCCACCGGGATCATCGGTGCGACGGTGATGCCGCACGTCGTCTACCTGCACTCGGCGCTGACGCAGAAACGCGTCGTCGGCCGCAACGACGATGAGAAGCGGCGCATCCTGCGCTTCGAGAAGGTCGACGTGGTTATCGCGATGTCGCTCGCCGGCGTCGTCAACCTCTCGATGATGATCGTCGCCGCCGCGCTCTTTCACCCGAGCGGGCTCGCCGGCATCGACACCATCGACGGCGCTTACGACGCCCTGAAGAGCCTGGTCTCGCCCAGCGCAGCGACCGTGTTCGGCGTCGCGCTGCTGGCTTCAGGCCTCGCTTCGTCCTCGGTCGGCACGATGGCGGGCCAGGTCGTGATGCAGGGCTTCATCGAGCGGCGGATCCCGATCTTCCTGCGCCGCGCGATCACCCTGGCGCCTGCGCTCGTCGTCCTCGCGATCGGGGTCGACCCGACCGCCGCCCTCGTCGCCAGCCAAGTCGTGCTCTCGTTCGGGATCCCCTTCGCCCTCGTGCCGCTGCTGCTGATCGCGCGCAAGCCAGAGGTGATGGGCACGCTCGCCAATCCGAACTGGCTGACTGCATTCGCGGGCGTCCTCGCCGCGATGATCATCGCCCTCAATGTGTTCCTGTTGACGCAGCTGTTCTTCGGTTGATGCCTGAGTAGTCTTGGCTGCGTGCCGCTGGCTGCCGAATACGCTGAGATCGTCGAGGCTCTGCCCGAGGATTGGACCGACCTCGAGCTCGACCTGCGGATCGCCGACGAGAGCCGCTACGTCGAGGTCGCGGTGATGCTCAGCTTCATCAACGCCCAGCC
>JAWVFN010000141.1:0-4664 GCA_033855935.1 Solirubrobacterales bacterium
CGTGCTTCTTCGTGCACTTCTTCAACGCCGTGGCGCGCTGGCCGGTTGGACCTGTTGCCCCAACCGGAGGAGCCGGCGGCAGCGTGATCTGGTCCTGGGCCCCGGTTGCGCTCGTGCCTCCGGGCCCTGTCACGGTGACGTCGACCAGCCCGTGAGCGGCAGCCGGGATGGTGGCGACAATATGCTCGGGCGTGGCGCCCAACGCGTCGGCGACAGGCGCGAACTGGGCGGGGACCGGGCCGAAGCTGACCCCGGTAGCGCCTCGCAGATGGTTGCCGGTGATCGTCACGGTTTGACCAGGGGAGCCGCTCGAGGCGCTGAGCGATTCGACGACCGGGGCGAACAGGTCGACATCGACATTGAAGGCGGGTTCGATGGTGGCGGTCGCGGTGCTGCTTGGTGCAGCGGCAGTGACCGTCGACAGCGCCTGCGCGAAGATCTCGTAGTTGCCGAGCTTCGACGAGTCGCCTGGGACGAACGCGGCGCCGCCGCCAGAGGCACTTACGCCCCAGTCGAGGCCGATGTACTGACCGTAAAAGATCGGCAGGTTGACGTTGGTCACCGTTTGTGGCACGGCGAAGTTCTGCAGCGGGCCGGCGCTGGAGGTCGCGAAGAAACCCCCGGCTCCCAAGTCGAACACCGGATGCAGCGTGACGAAGCCGTTGCCCGAGGCGGTCCCGTTGACCCTCCAGGTCGTGATCGTGCCGTCGGCCGGCGCGGTAGCTACGCCGTCGGCGAGTTGCGTCGCAAGCGCACTGTGGGTGCCCGTGCAGGCGACGAGGCAATTGACGAAGGTCGGCGTGTTGACGGTTGCGACGCTCGCCGGACCGAGCGTGACGGTGACGGCGCTGGCCGCCGACGGCAGCCCGAAAACCGCCAAGATCACTGCCGTCACTGCCAGAGCACCCCGCCGTGCCATCGCTTAAGTCTATCCCGGGCGTCTGCAGGCCAAACGCCGAGAGGCGCGTCGCGTAGTCAGCCGCAATAGAGGTGCGTTGCGGGCATCAGCCTCCGTGGATGAAGGTGAGGCCGCGGCCATTCACAACCGTGACCCTCGGCCCCGACCCGGTCGGCCAGTTGGACTCGGATATCCGGATCTTGTTGCCGGAGAGGACCGCGACGACGAACGCGACGTGTCCGTAGTGCCCGGCGCATCCGTGGTCGTCGCGAGTGCACTGGCCCCCTTGCCAAACGGCGATATCCCTCCTGGCCGGGATTCGATCGACGCTGTAGCCGAGGTCCGCGGCCCGCGAGTCCCAGGTCTTGGCGTCGCCGAGCTCGGTCCAGGGAAGATCCGGTCGCTTGGCGTGCGCCCACGTGGTGCACTGCATCTCGGCGAGGGCGGGGGCCGCCGCAACCGCCAAGGCAACGAAGGCAAGGATCGCCGCGAGTTTCGCTGTGGGACGCCGGTGTCGCACACTCACCCATCGGTGACACCGGCGGCCTAGTTGCGGTCACGCCTACCAATTAATACGTATGTCCAGGCAGGCCGGGGAGCTCAGGCCAGCAGGCCGACCTGGCTCAGGATCGAGACCGAGTCCGAGTAGACGTCCTTGCGCTTGACCAGGCCGTCCTCGAACGGGATCACGTCGATGCCCTTCCAGGTCACGACGTTGCCGGTGGGCTCGGCGACGAGGTCGCCCCGCCGCATCGTGTTCTGGTGGGTAGCGGTCGCGGTCCACTCCTGGGTGACGACGCCGTCGCGGACATAGAGCCGCCGGGTCTCGAACCTGATGTCGGGCCAGGACTCGAAGATCGAGCCGATGTGGGCCCGGGCCTCCTCGCCGCTCGCCGACTCGCCGGCGGTGTGGTTCTCGAAGACCATGTCGGAGGCGTGCATCGCCATGATCGCGTCGAGGTCGTGAGCGTTCCAGGCGTCGTTGTAACGACCGATCGTTTCCTCGAGACTCACTGAAGCGTCCTTTTCGCTCATCGGCGTAAGGATATGTTCTTGGACCCAAAAGGAGGACAGAGATGGAAGATGCCTACAGCCTCAAGCACGTGGACGATTTCGAGGTGATGGAGGGCTCAGGCGGCGCGACCTGGCGCCTGGCGCGCAAGTCGCTCGGCGCCGATGCCCTCGGCTTCAACGTCGTCGACATCGATCCGGGCGGTGAGATCCCCGCTCACGACGAAGGGGAAAGCGGCCAGCAGGAGGTCTTCATCATCCTCGAGGGCGAGGGCACGATCGTCGCCGGCGAGGATGAGCATCCTGCTCCGGCCGGCACCTTCTGCGTCTACGCGCCGACGACCCACCGCACGATCCGCAACACCTCCGAGGCCCCGCTGCGCGCGCTGTTGATCGGCGTCCCCGGCGATTCGGGCTACGAGATCGGGGGCTGGGCCTAGAAGCTGCCTTCGGGTGTGAGGAAGCACTGGTCGAAGCCGTAGCCGCCGACCATCAGGTCGGTGAAGCCGAGCTGGTCGTCGATCGAGCTGATCTGAAACAGGAGCCTGGAGATGTGGCGGGGCTTGTGCCTGCTGACGCGGACGACCTGTTGCCCGGCATCCTTGATCAGCTCGGCGTCGACGCGGCGGCTCTCGATCCACTGAGCGATCAAGGGGGCGTCGTCGGGGGGCTCGGGGACGAGCTGGAGCTGCCGATCGAGCGCGTGTACCGCCCGCCCCCGGAAGGCGAGCACCCTTCCGTAACCGCCATAGAAGAGGGCGTCGTCGCGCCGTCTCTGGGCCTTGGTGAATTGCGAGAAACGCCCCTTCGGGCGCAGCCGCTTGTACTTGCGGAAGAGACGGTGGCTGCGGGCGCTGATCGCGTCGTTCGTCGTCTTGCAGAGGGCCTCGGACTGGGCGACGAACTCGGGACGCGTGGTCGCTCCGTTCGCCTCCGCGGCCGTGCAGGCCAGGGCGCCGGCAACCGCCAGACCCGCGACTAGAGCGCCGGTGGGTTTGGTGCGAAGAAGATGCATTGCTGGAATCCGAAGCCGCTGACGACGGCGTCGGTGGCTCGCAGCTCTTTCTCGATGTCCCCGACCTGAGCAGCGGCGCCGAGGGCCTTCTTCAGGCTCTTCGACCGCAGCCTCGTCGCGATGTCGGTCATCGTCGCCGCGGCGGTGCTCATGCTCCCGAGCCATTGATTGAGAACCGCCGCATCGGCCGCCGGCGGTGGGATCGCGGCCAGCTGCCGCTGGAGGCCGCTGACCTTCTGGCCGAAGGTCAAATAGAAGCCGCCGGAAACCCGAAACACCCGGCGGGCGAACGTCTTCGCGGCCTTGCTGCCGGGCTTGGGCTTGTGTTTGGGTTTCGCCTTCTTCAATCCCTTGGCGAACTTCTTACTGGGCCCGGCGAGCGAATTGCTCGCGGCCTTGCAGAGCGGCTCGGCCTGGGCGACGTACTCAGCCCGCGTCGCAGCGGCCTGCGCGGCCGGCGCCCACAGCGCCAGCGCCAGGATCAGTCCCACCAGGATCGCCCAAGCACCCTTCACTGGGGTTCAGCCTAGACCCGTCGCCCACGTAAGTCCAGCGCGGTCGTTTGAATGCGGCGCCGGCGCTAGGCGTTTACGAGGCAGTACGAAAAACCGAAGCCGTTGACGATTGCGTTCGTCTTCTTCGCGTGGGCGGCCTCCGCGGCGAGCGCCTGCTGGGCCGGCTTGCCGACACCCTTCGCGCTGATGATCTTGCCGAGGTTGGCGAGGCCCTTGGCGTCGCCCCTGAGGCTGACGATCCACTTCTTCAGGACCTTGCGGTCGGCTTTCGGCTTGACGATCTTGCCGATTCGATGGGTGCCCTTGCCGAACGTCTGCGCCGAGGCGAGGATCAAGGCGCCGCCCTTTTTGTTGTCGCCCTTTTTCAGGGCGGCATTCGCCGCGCTGGTCTGTTTGTTCATCTTGGCCGTCGTTCCCTTGCAGACCTTCTCGGCCTGCTTGACGTAGGTGGCGCGGCTCGGGAAGCCCTTGCCGTAGACGCCGGAGAAGGCGTAGCTCGCCGGCAGCAGGAAGATCGCCGCGGCGATGAAAAGAGTCAGGCCTGAGCGAGGCACGGCGGGCACCATAGCCCCTCAAACCGAGTCGCGCGCTGCTCAACCGTATAATCCGTCAAGTCCCTGACCCGTCGCGCGCCCGCTCGAAGAAGGTGTGGAACCCGGGAGGTAAATTGATCGACTCGTCCGAGCAGCGCCGTTTTTCCCCCGAGCGTGCGTATCGCCCGCTTGTCCCGCCGCCCTCCGTCGAGGACAAAGACGCGTGCGCGATCTACGCCTCCGTCCGCAAGGACGCGACGGCGAGCCACGAGCCGATCTCGCTGGCGCTGGCCTCGCTTCAGAAGATGCTCCACCGCGCCGGCAACGTCGACGGCGAGGGCGACGGCTGCGGCGTGCTCGTCGACATTCCCGGCAAGATCTGGGCCGAGGAGGTCCGCAGCGGCGGTCACAACCCGGCGCTGGCGCTCGACGACGCTTTCTCCGTAGCCCACACCTTCGTCGAGCGCTCGCAGGACCTCGAGAAGGTCCGCCACGACGCCCGCGAGATCCTCAGCGGCGCCGGCTTCCGGATCCTCGCCGAGCGCCTCGACCAAGCCGAGTCCTCGGCGCTCGGCCCGACCGCGCGCGAGAGCGAGCCCCACTTCTGGCAGATCGCCGGCCTCGTCCCCGAGGCCGCCGACCTCGACCGCGCCCTGTTCAAGCTCAAGGTCGAGCTCGAGGAGAAGCTCGGC
>JAWVFN010000142.1:0-9930 GCA_033855935.1 Solirubrobacterales bacterium
CTTGCCTGTTCGCGACTCACGTGTGGCCGCGCCATCGGCGGTTTCGTTTCTGTGGCACTTTCCCGCGGGTTTCCCCGGGTGGGATTTCAACCCACCGCCACGCCCTATGGTGTCCGGACTTTCCTCGAAGGCCGAAGCCTCCGCGGCTGCCTGGCTCACGTGTAGAAGAATACGCCGCGCCGGTGGGGACGGCAAGGGCGGCCCGGCGCTGGGTACGTTTATGTGGGCGGCCACTTGCCGGCTTCGACTCGGCGCTTGAAGCGGCGCTGACGGGCCTCGGCGTCGCGCTGCAGCAGCGGCGCGAGCCGGGCGGCGAGGTCGGCGTGGCGGTCGGCCCAGCGCACGAACCAGCCGCGCCAGCGGGGGATCGTCAGCACCGCCTTGGGGTGGTCGAGGAGCCTCTCGACCTTGGCGGCGACTTCCTCGGGCATCAGCATCTTGCCCGAGAACGAGACCGCGTCGTTGGGGTCGTCGAGCTTGTCCATGATCATCGGCGTCCAGACGCCGTCGGGGCAGACCGCCGAGACGTTGATTCCCTTGATCCCATTGCGGCGCAGGTCTGTGAGCGTGCCGAGGGTGAAGGCGATGGCCGCGTGCTTGCTCGCGGCGTAGCTGGCGACGCCCGGCGCGGCGACCAGCCCGGCGAGCGAGATCACGTTGATCAGGTGCCCGCTGCCGCCCTTTCTCATCTGCTCGATCGCGGCGATCGTGCCGTTGAAGGTGCCGATCGCGTTGACCTCGAGCATCGCCCGGTGCGCCTCGAGCTCCTGCTCGTAGATCACCCCGGGGATGAGGATGCCTGCGTTGTTGACCCAGACGTCAAGACCGCCCGTGCGCTCGACCGTCTCCTCTGCGGCGTGCCGGCCCGCCTGCGGGTCGCGTACGTCGAGGGCAGAGCCCCAGGCGTCGCCGCCGATCTCCTCCGCCGCGGCCGCGGCAGCCTCACCCTGAAGGTCGGTCAAGTGGACCTTGAGGCCTCGGACGGCGAGCCGCTTGGCGATCGCCAGACCGAGCCCTCCGCCCGCTCCGGTGACCAGCGCGCCCATCTGGGCAGCATACGAGGGAGGAACCAGGCCCGGAACGGCGAAAAAGCCGCAAATAGCGCGCGTTACAAGTGTTACAAACCCTCGAAATCGGGAAAAGTCCGTTTGAGCGTTTGTTAGGATGCCGCAAGCATTCCGCTGAGTTCCCGTCACATACCACGGGAATCGGGGGACCCAAATTAGTTGGGGCGAATCGCGGTTAGGCATTGCCGCGTAGCGCGATCTTTCAGCGCGAGCCCGTCAGCTAACCCCGAAAGCAACGAAAGAGGACGATGCGTACGAAGCACGGCCCCGTTGGGGGCCTTTCACAACTTAATGGGGACACCACGCGAGGCCGCAGCGGCAGGGTCGCGGGTATCGCGATTTCGCTCGCCGTCCTCGCTCTCGGCGGTCTCGGCAGCACGGCCTTCGCCCAGACTGGTGGCGCCTCGACCCCGGGTGACGGCGCCACGGCGGCGCAGACGCCCGCCCCGAGCGGCCCCGGCTGGACCGTCGTTCAGAAGGCGACCTGGTACGGCCCGGGACTCTGGGGCAACTCGACCGCCTGCGGCATGATGTTGACGCCGACCACGATCGGCGTCGCCAACAAGAACCTCCCGTGCGGGACCTCGGTGACCATCAGCTACGGCGGCCGCAGCGCCGCCGCGACGGTGATCGACCGCGGGCCCTATCGCAAGGGCTACGCCTGGGACCTGACCAAGAAGCTGGCCAAGCGCCTCAACTTCATTCCGGTCGGCGCCGGGGCAGTGACCGCGACGGTCACGCTCCCAGCTCCATAACGCCTAAGCGGCTGACCGCAGAACCGCGGGGTCCGAGCTCTCCAGCGGCAGCGCCGCTGCAGACGCGAACAGGCTCTGGAATTCGGTGAGCGCGACCTCGGCGACGGCTTCGAGGATCTCCTCGTCGCTCCAGCCGGCCTCGCGAGCCTCCTCCACCAAGTAGGTGGCGGGACGCTCGTCGGCGTTTACCGTCTCCTCGAGCAGGGTCAGGAGGGCCTGTTCCTTCTCGTCGGAGGACTTGAACTCACGGGCACGGGCGACCTCGTCGAGGCCGAGCCCGGCGGCGCGAGCCGTCCGCGAGTACTGGGCGATCGAATACTCGTCGCCGTGGTACTCAGCGACCGCGAGCGCGATTCGCTCGCGCGTGGCGCGCGGCAGGATGCCCTTGCGGAGCTCTGAGCGGAACCGCGTGTAAGCGCGGAGGGCGGCGGGGGACTCGGCGAGGACGCCGAGGAACTTCGAGACTGCGCCACCTGCGGTCTGGATGCTCTTGACGATCGGAGCGCTTGCATCCGGAACGGTCAACTCGTCGTGGATGTGGAATCGACTTACGTCTGTCTTGACTGTCATTTCGGGCTCCTGGCTTACGGCGGCCTTACCCGCCTGTTACTTCACTTTTAGCTAGTTCCTTACTGGTTGTAAGTGAGCTTACACGTTCCGTTCGTTGCTTGCAAGGTGGGATACGAGATGGGCCGCTCGCATGGATCAAATGCGCCTCCAGGCCAAATAGCTAACGTTCCCCGCTCCGCCCAGGCTCAACCAAGGAGAAATCGCGTGCCAGACCGCCCTACGACGGCCAAGGAAGTCCTCGACTTCTGCGAGCAGCAGGACGTCCGCTTCGTGCGGCTGTGGTTCACCGATCTCCTCGGTCAACTGAAGAGCTTCTCGGTCAACGCCGCCGATCTTGGCGACGCCTTCGAGGGCGGCATGGGCTTCGACGGGTCCTCGATCACCGGTTTCAACCCGATCGAGGAGTCCGACATGATCGCGATGCCCGATCCCAATACCTTCAGCCTGATTCCCTGGCGCCCGGATGACTCTAACCGGGTGGCGCGGATGATCTGCGACATCCAGGTCCCCGGCGGCGAGCCATACGAGGGCGACCCGCGCTGGATCTTGCGGCGGGCGCTGAAGCGGGCCGAGGACATGGGCTTTGACCACTTCAACGTCGGCCCCGAGCTCGAGTACTTCTACTTCAAGTCAGCGAAGCCGGAGTCGGGGATCCCCGAGGTCCTCGACGATGGCGGCTACTTCGACCTGACCACGCTCGACGCCGGCTCCGACGTCCGCCGCGAGACCGTGCTGGCGCTGGAGGAGATGGGCATCCACGTCGAATACACGCACCACGAGGTCGGGCCGTCCCAGCACGAGGTCGACATGCGCTACGCGGACGCGCTGAAGATGGCCGACGACTGTATGACCTACCGGATCGTGGTCAAGGAATACGCGATGAAGCACGGCTGGCATGCGACTTTCATGCCCAAGCCGCTCTTCGACCAGAACGGGTCCGGGATGCACACCCACCAGTCACTCACCAAGGGCGATTCGAACGCGTTTTTCGACCCCGAAGACCAGTACTTCCTCTCCTCGACGGCGAAGGCGTTCATCGCGGGCCAGTTGAAGCACGCCCGCGAGATTTCATCGCTGTTCGCGCAGTGGGTCAACTCCTACAAGCGGCTCGTGCCCGGCTACGAGGCGCCCGTTTACCTGGCCTGGTCGCGCCGCAACCGCTCGGCGCTGATCCGGGTGCCGCTCTACCACCCGGGCAAGGAGGCCGCAACTCGCGCCGAACTGCGCTGTCCCGACCCCGCCTGCAACCCGTATCTCTGCTTCGCCGCGATGCTCCACGCCGGCCTCGAGGGCATCGAGCACGGCTACGAGCTGCCCGAGCCGATGGACCAGAACCTCTACCACCTGACCCCGGAGGAGCGCGCCCGCCAGGGGATCGAGCAGCTCCCCGAGACCCTCGGCGAGGCCGTCGAGATCGCCGCCGAGTCCGAGCTCGTGCTGCGGATCCTTGGCGAGCACACGTTCAATCGCTTCGTCGAGATCAAGCGCAAGGAGTGGGAGGACTACCGAGTCCAGGTGACCCCGTTCGAGATCGAGCAGTTCCTGCCGATCCTCTGAGGTCGTGAGTCGGCTCCACGTACTCCGCGTCTTCACCGACCTGTCGGGCAAGCACGGGAACCCTCTGGGGGTCTTCCTCGACGGCAGCGTCGTGCCACGCGACCAGCGTCAGGCCGTCGCGGCGAAGCTCGGCTTCAGCGAGACGGTCTTCGTCGACGACCGCGAGACCGGTCGCGTGCAGATCTTCACGCCGGGCACCGAGTTCCCGTTCGCCGGCCATCCGCTGGTCGGCACGGCCTGGCTGATGGCCGAGCAGGGCGCGCCGCCGTCGGTTCTACGGCCCCCGGCCGGGGAGGTCTCGGTCAGCTTCGAGGACGACATGGTCCAGATCGAGGCGGAGGCGGCGTGGGCGCCGCCGTCGGAGTTCGTCCAGCTCGAATCGCCGGGCGAGGTCGATGCGCTCGAGGGCGCTCCTGACGACCAGGGCGACACCTTCGTCTGGGCCTGGATCGACGAGCCGGGCGGCATGATCCGGGCGCGCTGCTTTGCGCCCGCCGTCGGGATTCCCGAGGACGAAGCCACCGGCTCGGCGGTGCTGGCGCTTGCGGCCGAGCTCGAGCGCCCGATCCGCGTCTTCCAGGGCACCGGCTCGGAGCTGGTGGCGGCGCCCGTCGGCGAGGAGGGCAGGGCCCAGGTCGGCGGCCGCGTCGTCCTCCAGGAATGGCGGGAGTGGCCTGAGAGCTAGCGGGTTAGCTGCCGCGCTTGAGCAGGCCGGCGGCGCGAGTCTTGAGGTTGAGCGCACCCAGCATCCCGCGCTCGGCGACTGAACCGGCGGGAGGCATGGCGCCCATCTGCCGGGCCATCTCCATGCCGTTGGTGTAGGCGCGGTTCTCGGTCAGCAGCCCATCCTTGACGGTGACCATGTCGATGCCCTCGAGCTCGACCGTGGCGCCCATCGGCAGCATGCCCTCAAACCTGCCCTCGCCGTCGAAGGTCCCGGTCGCGCGCCAGCGCACGGTCGACTTGTCGCCCTCGGTGACGATGTCGGTGACCTCGAAGGTGAAATCGGGGGCGGCGCGGAACAAGGTCGAGAACCACTCGCGGACGCCCTCGGGCCCCTTCAGGTCGGCCATCCCGTAGAGGTAATCGACCCCGGACGCGTCCCAGCAACCGGCCATCGCATCGACGTCGCGGCGGGTGACAGCGTCGAAATAGGCGCGCGCGGTCTCCTCGGTGCCTCGCGTCACGGCTTCGGTCTCGGCCACGCTCGGGACCCTAGCGCTACTGGTCAGTCGGTGATGTCGGCGCGGTTCAAGGCGACGAGTCCGATGACGAACAGCAGCGCCGAATAGCCGAGCTGGAGCGCCAGCGCCGCGCCCTGGGCGATCGGGTGATCGGAGGGCCCCTGCCCCGGCGCGCCGGTCGCCGAGGTGAGCACCGCGCCGAGGCTGTACTCGTTGTACTTGCTGATCAGAGATGCAGCCAGCGGGTCGATGAAGAAGAGGGTGATGAGGAGGACGATGATCGCGCCGGTCTGGTTGCGGATCAGCCCCCCCACACCGAGGCCCATGACCCCGTAGAGGGCGGCGACCGCGGCCCCGGAGGCGGTGTCCCGAATCACCTGGCCCGTCGAGAGGCCGAGCTCGAAGCCCTGCCCGGGAAGCAGGAGCGCGCCGGCGATGAGCGAGCCGCCGAAGGCCAGCGCGCCCATTAGCGCGCTGAGGATGACGATCGCGACGAGCTTGCCGAGCAGTAGCCCGGTGCGCGACGGCGTCACCAGCAGCGAGGGCGCGATGCTGCCGTGGCGGACCTCGCCGGCGATCGACATCGCGCCGAGGATCAAGGTGAAGAGGACGCAGATCTGGGCGTCGGAGATCAGCACGTCGGCGGTCGGGCTGCCGTCGAACAGGATCGTGAGCAGTGCGATGAGGATCGAAAGCCCGACGCCGGCGACGGCGAGGACGACGTTGCTGCGAGCGGTGCGGAGCTTGAGCAGCTCCGAGGAGATGACGCCGGTCACGACGGCCCTCCCTCCTCGCCGCCGGTCAGCTGCAGGAAAGCGTCCTCGAGCGAGGCCACCGTCGGAGTCAGCTCGGTGAGCACCACCTTCTGATCGAGAGCGGCACGGCCGATCTCCTCGGCGCTGAGGCCGCGGACGACGACGGCGCCGCTACCGATCGGCTCGACCGTGGCGCCGGCGGCCTTGATCGCGTCGGCGAGGCGGTCGATGTCGGGGCTGGCGACGCGGATGCCGCTGTCGCCGCCGGCGACCAGTTCGGCGACCGGCGCCTGGGCGACTGAGCGCCCCTTGTTGATGACGACCGCGTAGTCGGCGGTGTTGGCGATCTCGGCGAGCACGTGGCTCGAGACCAAGACGGTGTGTCCCTGGTCGGCGAGCGATCGCAGCAGATCGCGCAGCCAGCGGATCCCGGCCGGATCGAGGCCGTTGGCGGGCTCGTCGAGGATCAGAACGCGCGGATTTCCGAGCAATGCCGCCGCCAGCCCGAGCCGCTGCTTCATCCCCAGCGAGTAGCCCTTGGTGCGCCTGTCGGCGGCGCCGGTCAAGTCGACGAGGTCGAGCACCTCCTCGACACGGCTCCGCGGGATGCCGGCCGCCATCGCCAGGGCCCGAAGGTGGTTGCGGCCAGAGCGGCCGGCGTGGGCGCCGCCGACCTCGAGCACGGCGCCGACCGTCACCGCCGGGTTCGGCACCTCGGTGAAGTGCTGGCCCTCGATCAGGGTCTTGCCGCTGTCGGGCTTGATCAGGCCGAGGAGGGCGCGCAGCGTCGTCGTCTTGCCGGCGCCGTTGGGGCCGAGGAAGCCGACGACGGTTCCTTCCGGGACCGTGAAGCTGAGTTCGTGGACGGCCTGGGTCTTGCCGAAGCGCTTGCTCAGGCCCTCGATCTCGATGGCGTCCTTGCTCATCGGCGGCGCATCATGCCAACAGTGCCTCGAGCTCTGTGGGCGCGGTCACGGGCGCCTTGCAGCTGAAGTTCTCGCAAACGTAGGCGGCCGGCCTGCCGTCGACCGTCGTGCGGTCGCGCATCAGCGCCGGCTCGGTGGTGCCCTCTGGGCCGCCGGCGCGCACGAGGTAGGGCCGGTAGCCGCGGCGGGTCACCGTCGCCAGCTCGCCAAGGTCGTCGCCGACCAGCGCCACTTCGCGGACCTCGGACAGGTGGAACTGGAGCGCGCAGAGCAGGTGGCCGAAGCCGTCGGCGTGCTGGAGCGCGACCTGGGCGAAGAGCGCGAAGACACCTTCGGCCCGCTCGGCGTAGGAGTGCTCGCCGGTCAGCTTGGCGAGCCGCAGCAACCCGTAGGCGGCCGAGGAGTTGCCCGAGGGGATCGGGTGGTCGCCGAGATCCTTGCGGCGGGCGATCAGCTGCACGGCGTCCGAGGCGGTGACGAAAAACCCGCCGCGCTCGGAGTCGCCGAAGCGCTCGATCATCGTCTCGGCCGTCTCGCGCGCGGCGGCGAACCAGCGCTCCTCGAAGGTCGCCTCGTAGAGCGTCAGCAGCGCCTCGAGCAGGAAGGCGTGGTCCTCGAGATACGCGGGGATCTGAGCGTGGCCGTCCTTGTACGTCCGCAACAGGTGGCCCTCCTCGTCGCGCATCTGCTCGAGGACGAATGAGGCACAGGTCCGGGCCGCGTCGAGATAGTCGTCGCGGCCGAGCGCGGCGCCGGCCTCGGCGAAGGCGGAGATAGCCAGTGCGTTCCAGGAGCAGACGCGCTTGTCGTCGAGGCCGGGGCGGACGCGCTGCTCGCGGTGGGCGAGCAGCGCCTGTCGCGCCTCATCGAGGCCCGGCGGCGGCGCCGTCCCCGGGCCGGCGACGACGTGGAGCACGTTCTTGCCGTCGAAGTTGCCGGTGGGGCTGACGCCCCAGTAGCCGAGGATGCGCTCGATCGACGCCTCGGCGAGGTCGCTCTCGGCGAGGGCCTCGCGCATCTCGTCCTCGTCCCAGACGTAGAACTTGCCCTCGACGCCTTCGGAGTCGGCGTCGAGCGCCGAGTAGAAACCGCCTTCGGGGCCGTGCAGCTCGCGGAGCATGAAGTCGAGCGTCTCGCGGCAGGTCCGCTCGTAGCGCTCGTGGCCGAAGGCCTGGTAGCCGTGTAGATAGAGGCGGGCGAGCTGGGCGTTGTCGTAGAGCATCTTCTCGAAGTGCGGGACGAGCCAGATCGCGTCGACCGCATAGCGGGCGAAACCGCCGCCGACCTGGTCGTAGATGCCACCGCCCGACATCCGGTCGAGGGTGAGCTGGACGTGGTCGAGCGGCCCCACCGCGCCCGCCGTCTGCCGCTTCTGCCCGCGCATCAGCATGAACTCGAGCGCCGACGCCGGCGGGAACTTGGGGGCGCCGCCGAAGCCGCCGTTCACCGCGTCGGAGTTCTGGCGCATGCCCTCGGCGGCCTGGTTCAGCACCGTGGCGTCCAACCCCTCGGTCGAGGGCTCGAGCTGGCCGAGCGCGCCGAGCCCTTCGCGGACCTGGCCCGAAGCCTGGTCGATCTCGTCGCGGCGGTTGCGGTAGGCGTCGATGACCGCGTCCATCACCTGGGGAAAGCTCGGCATGCCCTGGCGCGGCTCGGGCGGGTAATAGGTGCCGCCGTGGAACGGCACCCCCTCGGGATCGAGGAACACCGTCAGCGGCCAGCCGCCGGCGCCGGTCATCGCCTGCACGGCCTCCATATAGAGGTCGTCGACGTCGGGCCGCTCCTCGCGGTCGACCTTGATGCAGACGAACTCGCTGTTCATCTGCTTGGCGATCGCGGGGTTCTCGAACGACTCGTGGGCCATCACGTGGCACCAGTGGCAGGCCGAGTAGCCGACCGAGAGCAGGATCGGCTTGTCCTCGGACTTGGCCCGGCCCAGCGCCTCCTCGCCCCACGCGTACCAGTCCACCGGGTTCTCGGCGTGCTGGAGCAGGTAGGGGCTGCTCTGATCGGCTAGGCGGTTGGGCACGCTGCCGCTAGGCCGTGACGTCTTTGGCGAAGGTCTCGAACGCTTCCAGGTAGCGGGCGACGTCGTCGGTGTCGTGCGCGATCGACAGCGTCCACTCCTCCTCGACCCCCGGCGTCATGAAAATGCCGTGGTTCATGTGGTAGAGCCAGGCGAGGGTCGCGAGGTCGCCGTCAACCTTGGTCAGGTAGTCGCGGTACTCGTAGAGCCGCTCAGCAGAGAAGATCACGCAGCCCTTGGCGCCGAGGCCCTCGGTGTAGGCGGGCAGCCCGTACTGCTCGATCAGCGTCTGGCAGCTGTCGAGCAGCTTGCGGTTGGTCGACTCGAGCTTCTCGTATGCGGCCGGCGTCAGCACCTTGGTCAGCGCCGCCTCGGCGGCGGCCATCACCAGCGGGTTGCCGTTGAAGGTGCCGTACTGGTGCACGGTGCCGTCGGCGACCTTGGCGGCGATCTCCTCGGTCATGCCGATCGCGCCGCCCGGGTAGCCGCCGCAGGTCGCCTTGGCGAGAGCGATCAGGTCGGGCGTGACGCCGAAGCGCTTGGTCGCGCCGCCCTCGGAGATCGTCGCGCCGGTCTTGACCTCGTCGAAGATCAGCTTGACGCCGTGCTCGGCGGTCAGCTCGCGGACGGCGTCCAGGTAACCGTCCTTCGGCGGGATGATGTTGATGTTCATCATCGCCGGCTCCATGATCAGGCCCGCGAGCTTGTCGCCGATCTTGTCGAGGACCTTCTCGAGGGCATCGGCGTCGTTGAACGGCACCGAAAGGGTGAGGTCGGTGATCGCGCGCGGGTAGCCGGCGCCGTACGGGACGCTGACCGGGTCGTCGCGGTCGCCGAGGTCGGAGAGCTCGGGGTAGACGCTGACCATCACCGAGTCGTGGTGGCCGTGGTAGGAGCCTTCGATCTTGAGCAGCCCGTCGCGGCCGGTGACGCCGCGGGCGAGGTGGATGGCGTCCATCGTCGATTCGGTGCCCGAGTTGGTGAACCGCCACTGGGGCAGGCCGAAGCGGCGCACGAGCTCCTCGGCAACGTTGATCGAGCCCTCCGTGGGTGCGGCGAAGTGGGTGCCCATGTCGACGCGGGCCTTGAC
>JAWVFN010000143.1:0-3067 GCA_033855935.1 Solirubrobacterales bacterium
GCGCTCGAGACCGCGATCTTCACGCTGCCGCAGGTCCTCAGCGAGGGTCAGCCGGCGCTCGTCAACCTCAACGCCGCGCTGCCCCAGCTCCGCGCCTTCGCGCGCGAGGCCCTGCCCGGCGCGCGCAGCGCCAATCCCGCCCTCGACGCGGCCAACCCGTTCATCGCCCAGCTTCGCGCCCTGGTCGCGCCCGACGAGCTCAGCGGCCTCGTCAACGACCTGCGGCCGACGATTCCCAGCCTCGCCAATCTCTCCTCGCAGACGGTGCCGTTCTTCGAGCAGGCGCGGGCGCTGTCGAGCTGCTTCAACAACGTGATCATCCCCTGGAGCCTCACCAACGTCCCCAACGCCGACAACGCGCCGCCGCCGATCGGGGACGGCCCGGCCGGCCCGGTCTACAAGGAGACCGGCTACGGACTGGTCGGAATCTCGGGCGAGAGCCGCTCGGGCGACGCCAACGGCCAGTACATCCGCGTCGGCGCCGGCGGCGGCACCAACACGATCACCTTCCCCAGCGTCCCCGGCCTCGGCACGACCTTCGGCTCGCTGTTGTCGCCGATCCTCGGCGCCCAGCCGGCGCTGTTCGACTCGGCGAAGACGCCGTTCAACCCGACGGCCCCGTGTGAGAACCAGGATCCGCCGAACCTCAACACCAGCACTCCGGTGCCGCCTCCGGGCCAGACCTCGGGATCGCGCAATACGGCCAACACCGCGGGCCAGTTCCAGCCACTCGCCGCGCAGCAGGGCAAGATCGTCGAGAACATCTACCGGGCGCAGGCCGTGGGCGGCAAGAAGGGCGCAGCGCAGCAGGCGAAGCTCTTCCAGCAGCTCCAGCAGTTCTACAAGGACAAGCTGCCGGCTTACCGCAGGGAACTGAGGAGCGGCAACTGATGCAGCGAGCCATTCGCGAACACGCCCGTGACTTCATCGCGATCACCGCGCTCGCCGTGGTGGCGCTGATCATCGGCTACGTGATCGTCCAGCAGCAGCGGCTGCGGATCCCGATCCTCGAGGAGAAGCCGTTCACGCTCCACGCCGAATTCCAGACCGCCCAGGCGGTCACGCCGGGCCAGGGCCAGACGGTCCGGGTCGCGGGCGTCCGCGTCGGCGACATCTCCGCGGTAAGTCTCAACGGCGGCACCGCCGACGTGACGATGGCGATCGACCGCAAGTTCCTGCCTGTCTACCGCGACGCGACGATCCTGCTGCGGCCGAAGACGGGACTACAGGACATGTTCCTGGAGCTCGACCCGGGCTCGCGCTCGGCCGGCGAGTACACCGAAGGGTCGACGATCCCGGTCGCCAATACGGCGCCAGACGTCAACCTCGACCAGATCCTCTCGGCGCTCGACGGCGACACTCGCTCGTATCTGCGGATGCTGCTCGTCGGCGGCGGCGAAGGGCTCAAGGGGCGCGGCAAGGACCTCGGCAGCCTGCTCGGCAGCCTCGGGCCGATCAATCGTGACCTCGCCAAGCTCAACAGCGAGGTCGCTACCCGTAAGACCAACCTCGCCAACCTCGTTCACAACCTCGGTCAGTTCACCGGCCGGCTCGGCACACAGGACAAGCAGATCGCCGACCTGATCGATTCGTCGAACTCGGCGCTGAGCTCGATCGCCGACCAGAACTTGAATGTCACCCGCGCCACGGCGCTGCTGCCGGGCACGCTGCAGACGACGCGCGACGCCCTGCATCAGGTCTCGGGCTACGCCAAGGTCTTGAAGCCGACTCTGGCGAGCCTGCGCCCGTTCGCCCGCAACCTGACGCCGATCAACACCTCGCTGCGCAGCCTCTCGCTCGCCGGCACGCCGGCGGTGCGCGACCAGATCCGGCCCTTCACCCAGGCCGCGCGCGGCCCGGTCAAGGACCTGAAGCCGGCCGCGGACCAGCTGTCGGCCGCCACTCCGAACCTGACTCAGCTCGCATCGCACATCAACACGCTGGGCAACATGGTCGCCTACAACCCGAACGGCGCCGAGCCGCCATGCGCGACCGCGGTCGGCTGTACGCGCGACGAGGGCTATCTGTTCTGGCTCGGCTGGCTCGCCCACGTCGGCAACAGCACCTTCCAGGCCCAGGACGCGAACGGCATCTATCGCCGCATCTACCTGACCGCCAACTGCCAGACGATCACCAGCACGCTCGCCAACACGCCGCTGAGCGCCCTGATCAACGCCGTCGGCCCGCTCCTCGCCGTCAATGGAGGCCCGTGCTAGATGCAGAAGTCGGCCCCCTCAGTTGGACGGATCATGATTGCGATCGGCTTCGCGCTTTCGTGCTTCGGCCTCCTGCTCTTCCTCTGGATCACTTTCGGTGGGCCGATTCCGCTGGCGCCGAAGAGCTACCGCTTCACCGCCGACTTCCCCGAGGCGATCACGCTGCAAAAGGAGTCCGACGTCCGCATCAGCGGCGTCTCGGTGGGCAAGGTCAAGGACGTCACCCTGCCGCCCGACGGCAACGCGACTCGCGCGACGATCGAGCTCAAGCCCCAATATGCGCCGATCTCCTCCGACGCCAGGGCAATCCTGCGCCAGAAGACGCTGCTCGGCGAGACCTACGTCGAGATCACCCCCGGGACGACCAACCCCGATCAGTCGAGCAGCAACGGCCAGCTCGCCCAGACCGGCAACATCGATTCGCTCGTCGGCGACCACGCGGCTTCGCCGATCCCCGAGGACGGCCACCTCGCCGACACCCAGGTCCACGACCAGGTCCAGATCGACGAGATCTTCAACGCGCTCGACCCCCAGACCCGCAACGCCTTCCGCGTCTGGCAACAGGACCTGGCGATCGGCGCCAAGGGACGCGCCCTCGACCTCTCCGACGCCTTCGGCAACCTCGGCCCGTTCTCGCAGGACGCCTCCCAGGTGCTGGCGACCCTCAACCGCCAGGGCGACGCGCTCGGGCAGGTCGTCAACTCGACCGGCCAAGTCTTCGCGGCGCTGACCCAGCGCGACAATCAGCTCGGCACCCTGATCAAGGGCAACGACCAGACCTTCGGCGCCCTCGCCTCGCGCGACAAGCAGCTCGCCGAGGCGATCAAGATCTTCCCGACCTTCAACGAGGA
>JAWVFN010000144.1:0-3220 GCA_033855935.1 Solirubrobacterales bacterium
GCTCGAGGTACTCGCGGCGCTTGGTCCCCGGGATCGGGACCATGTCCTCGCCCTGGGCGAGCACCCAGGCGAGCGCGAGCTGGGCCGAGGTGACGCCCTTCTCCTCGGCAAGCTCCTCGACCTTGGCAACGATCTTCAGGTTCTGCTCGAGGTTCTCGCCACTGAAGCGGGGACCGGTGCGCCGGAAATCGTTGTCGTCGAGGTCGTCGGGCGACTTGAAGCGCCCGGAGAGGAAGCCGCGGCCGAGCGGCGAGTAGGGCACGAAGCCGATCCCGAGCTCGCGCACCGTCGGCAGGATCTCGGCCTCGACGTCGCGCGTCCACAGCGAGTACTCGGTCTGCAGCGCGGTGATCGGGTGCACGGCGTGGGCGCGGCGGATCGTCTCCGGCGCGGCCTCGCTGAGGCCGATGTGGCGGACCTTGCCCGCCTCGACCAGCTCGGCCATCGCGCCGACGGTCTCCTCGATCGGGACGTTGGGGTCGACGCGGTGCTGGTAGTAGAGGTCGACGTAGTCGGTGCCGAGGCGCTGCAGCGATCCGTCGATCGAGCGCTTCACGTACTCGGGTGACCCGTCGACGGGGCCGACCGTGGACATGTCGCCGGGCTTGGCGTCGTCGAGGTTGCGGGCGAATTTGGTCGCGATCACGTACTCGTCGCGGTGACCCTCGATCGCCTTGCCGACCAAGGACTCGTTGGTCAGCGGCCCGTAGAGCTGGGCAGTGTCGATGAAGTTGATGCCGAGCTCGAGCGCGCGCTGAATCGTCGCGATCGCCTCGCCCTCGTCGGTGGAGCCGTAGAAGGCCGACATTCCCATGCAGCCGAGGCCGAGCTCCGAGACTTCGAGTGATCCAAGCTTGCGTTTGTCCATGTCGTCGTGCCTTTCGCGTGGTGTGAACTCTCCATACCCACGTTACGACTTGGAGTGCGCTCTAAGTCAAGGAAAGATTTCCTAAGGCGCTGGACGCTAAACGGGCAGCAGCAGGGCCTTCTTGCGGCACTTCTTGCGCTTCTTGCGGGAGTGCTTCTTCTTGCACTTCTTGAGCGCCGCGGCGCGCTGGCCGGTGGGCGTAGGAGCCAGAGGCTCGAGATTGGCGGACAGGTCCAGTTGCGTGCCCATCGACGCTGCGTCGAACGTCGGCGTCGCGCCCGGCGCTGGGTCGCCGAGCATCGTCTGCACCAAATAGTCAAAGCCGGCCGGGCGCTGTACGGCACCGCTACTGGCCCGAAAATCTCCGATCACGTCACCCGCCTGCACCGGGATCGTCACGGGGAAGGTGTTGAGCATGCCGGCGACTGGATCTCGCGGCCCGTCCGAGCCGACGATCATGAAGTCGTTCCCCGCCACGTGTCGGCCAACCTTGAACTTGAGGGACGGCACGGTTGTTGCCGGCGCCTGAAAGCTCCACGATGTGATCACGCCGGTGAACGGGACCGTGTACTGCCCTCCAGGTGATGCAACCTGGAGGTAGGTGACGCCGCTGCCGCCGACGATGGTCGGATCGAAGGTCTCGCCGACTTGCGTGCCGGCCGCGGCCGGAGCGGCAGTGGCCAGCGTCAAGGCAGCGGTGATCGCAACGGCTCCGATGCAGAGTCCACAAAGGCGTTTCCCGAACACGACGCCCACCGTATCCCAGCCAAGCCTCGGCCGAGCCAGCCGCGGGAACGTGGGCTGCTGAAGTGGTCCCCTCTACAGGCTGTTAGCCTGGCGTCATTCCTGGAACGCACTCCGGGGCCCCCCGGAAGTCGCGTGGGGGCGATCGGGCCAATCGGGTGGGAGCGATCATTGCTGCGGCACTTGCGGCGAGCGCCATCGCGTGCCTTACGACGCCGGGCGCCGCGAGCGCCGCGGTCGGCGACGCGTACTGCTCCGGGCCCCCCACCAACGTCGCCGGCATAGCCGACCACGATGGCGCCCGATGGGGCCAGACCTTTTCTCCGATCAACGGGGGGTTCCTCAGCGAGGTTCGTCTTTTCGTACAGGAGGAGGTTCACTCCAACGACACCCTCCAGGTTCAAATCACCCCGGTCAATTCATCAGACCTGTCACCGGTGTTCCCGGTGACTCCCCTTGCGACGGCGACCGTGGCGGACAGCTCGCTGACACCCAATGCCAATTTCCCGAACCTGGTCGAGGTGGCATTCGACTTCCCCAATCCCCCCGCGGTGCTCGCGAGCTCGGAGTACACGATCGTCCTCACCCGGACTGACACCTCCGGCGTGCTCGGCATCGGGGTCGTGGGGACCGGATCGCCCCCAGACCCGTGCCCCGATGGGGAGCTCTACGGGGGCCCGGCCACCGCAAGCCCTTGGGGGGCACCCCTCGCCAATGACGACATGGTCTTTACGACCTTCGTAGGCGGGGCCCCGACGCCGCCCCCGCCCGCCGCCGCGACCGGGAAGCGCGCCGCGGCCTTGGCAAAGTGCAAGAAGAAGCACTCGCACAAGGCGAAGAAGAAGTGCAAGAAGAAGGCGAATCAGCTGCCGGTCTAGTTCGGGGCGGCTTCCAGGTCGGCGAGGATCAGCGAAGTTCCAGTCGGCCGCACCCGTCCCGCCGGAATCGACTCGTCGCCCGCCAGCAGCTTGGCGAGGGGCTCGCGCTTCTCCTCACCCGTCACGATCCAGAGGATCTCGCGCGCAGCATCGATCGCCGGGTAGGTGAGGGTCATCCGGCGAGTGCCCTGGTACTCCCCGGCGGTCAGCGCCACCGGCCGGTCGCTCACCTCGAGCACGGCGTCGCCGGGCACCAGGGAGGCGGTGTGGCCGTCGGGACCGAGGCCGAGGTGGACCATGTCGAGCTGGACGGGGAGCTCCTCCCCGTAACGCTCGGCCGCCGCCTCGAGGTCGTCGTCGTTGACCGGCATCGGCCGCAGCGAGCCCTGAGCGCCGATCGAGAGCGCCGCGATCAGGTGGGTCAGATTGCGGTCCGGGCTGCCGGGCGGCGCGACGCGCTCGTCGGCCTGGAACAGCTGCGTCTGCTGCCAGGGCAGCTCGTGGTCTTCGAGCCGGCCGAACATCACCCATGGGGTGCGGCCGCCGCTGACGGCGATCGAAAAGGAGTCCTGAGCCGCTGCCACCTCCCGCACCCGCGCCGCGATCAGCTCGGCGCCGCGCGCCGCAACCGCCTCGGCGTCAGGCAAGACCTCGAGCTCGTGCGTCACTCCTTCTTCTCGTCGTGGCCGCCGAACTGCTTCCGCATCGCCGAGAGCACCTTGTTGGCGTA
>JAWVFN010000145.1:0-6905 GCA_033855935.1 Solirubrobacterales bacterium
AGCTCGATGTCGACGATCGCGACCTCGGGCTCGAGCTCCTGGACGCGCTGGATCATCTCGTCGCCGTCGACGGCCTCGCCGACCATCTCGATGCCGGAAATGCCGGCCATCCGGGTCCGAATCGCCTCGCGGACGATCTCATGGTCGTCGCATAGGACTACGCGCTTCGCGGCGGCGGAGCTCATGTTGTTGGTATAGCGGACGGCGCGCCGTACTGCGCTAACGCCGCCGGCAAAGCAACGCTTCCGTCCTCCCTTTGTCCATTCTCCAACAGGGCTATCAGCGTGCGGCCGACCGCGACCGCGGTGCCGTTGAGCGTGTGCATGTACTCGGGCGGGGCCTCTGCCTTTGGCCGGAAGCGGGCGTTCAGCCGGCGCGCCTGGAAATCGGTCGTGTTCGAGCAGGAGGTCACCTCGCGGTAGCGCTGCTGGCTCGGGATCCAGGCCTCGCAGTCGAACTTGCGCGCGGCGGGCGCGCCGAGGTCGCCGACTGGGATGTCGACGACCCGATAGGGAAGCTCGAGCGCGGTGAGGATCTTCTCCTGGATCGCGAGCAGCCGCTCGTGCTCGGCGTCAGACTCGCCCGGAACGACGAACGAGTACATCTCGACCTTGTCGAACTGGTGGACCCGGAAGATGCCCCGGGTGTCGCGCCCGCCGGCGCCGGACTCACGGCGGAAGCAGGTCGAGAAGCCCGCATAGCGCAGCGGCAGCTCGTCGGCGAGGATCTCCTTCTCGCCGGCGTGCAATCCCGCCAATGAAACCTCGGAGGTCCCAACGAGGAAGAGCTCGTCCTTGGGCACCTCGTAAATGGTCTCGCGCTCGCCGGGGAAGAAGCCGGTGCCATAGAGAGCGTGCTCGCGGACGAGTACCGGCGGGATCGCCGGCGTGAAGCCCTCGGCGCGGACCGTCTCCATCGCAAAGCGAACGAGCGAGAACTCGAGCATCGCCAGGTCACCGAGGATGTAGGCGAAGCGAGTGCCGGAGAGATTGGCGGCGGCCTCCATGTTGATCCAGTTGTGGCGCTCGCCGAGCTCGAGATGGTCGAGCGCCTCGAAGCCAAACTCGGGCTTGTCGCCGACCTCGCGGATCAGCTTGGCGTCTTCGTCGGTCTCGCCGTCGGGGACGTCGGGATGGGGGTAGTTCGGCAGCTCGGCGAGCAGGCGGTCCCGCTCGGCCTCGACCTCCTTCAACTCGGCTTCCTGCTGCTTGACCTTGGCGGCGACCTGGCGCATCTCGGCGATCACCGGCTCGGCGTCGGCGCCCGATCGCTTGGCTTCGGCGATCGCGTCGTTGGCCTCGTTTTGCTTGGCGCGGCCGCCCTCGATCTCGGGCAGCAGCTCGCGCCGCTTGGCGTCGAGGCGCAGCAGCTCGTCGAGATCATCGGCGGCGCCACGGCGCTCCAAAGCCTTCCGCGCGGCGTCCGGGTCGTCGCGGATCCGCTTCAGGTCGAGCACGGGCGGCCCTCCTCTATGCGGCTACTGGCCGTTGGCCGAACCGGTGGAGGTCGGGCGTGGGGTGCTGTTGGCCTGCGTTCCCGCGTACTTCGCGACGAACTTGGCCACCGCTTCGGCGTCGGCACCGACGACGATGTTCTGGGGCATGATCGAGCCCGAGTAGCCACCGTTGCGAATCGCGAAGAGGACGTCTTGCTCGGTCTCCGGGCGCTGATCGAGGTTGGGGCCTTGGGCGCGGAGCTCACGGGTTCCCGACCCCTGGGTACCGGCCGGAGTCAGCGTGTGGCAGCCCGAGCAACGCTGGGCGAACATCTGGGCACCGCTGTAGGCGGGGTCGGTCTGGGAGACCTCGACCCCCTTGCCACCGCAACCGGCCGCGGCGATTGCCGCAGCCGCTAGCAGCGCGAGCGAAATCGTTCTCAGGGGCCCATTCACGCGGGCGGGATCATATTTGGAACTCCCGCGGCTCGCCCGCGGGCCGGGAGTTCTATCCCTTACTGTCAGAAGCCCGGACCGTGGCCGCCGACAGCGACAGCTTCCGCAAGGCGATGAGCGCCGTCCCCACTGGGGTCACCGTCGTCACCGCTATGGGCGACGAGAGCCCCTCGGGAATGACCGCGAACGCGGTGGTCTCGCTCTCGGCCTCGCCGCCGATGATGCTCGCCTGCCTCGACCGCGAGGCGCGGACGCTGAGCTCGGTGCGGGGCTCGGGCCGCTTCCTGATCAACGTCCTCGCCGAGGACCAGGAGGAGATTGCCCGGCGTTTTGCGACCAAGGACCCCGAGGCGGAGAAATGGGAGGAGGTCGAATGGGCGATCGACGAGGGTGCGCCGCGGATCGCCGGCGCCGTCGCCTGGATCCGCTGCGAGCTCAAGGACCTGATCGACGGCGGCGACCACCTGATCGTCACCGGCTCGGTGCTCGCCACCGAGGCCTCGGATCGCGAGCCGCTGATATTCCACCGCGGCGCCTACCGCGGGCTCGGCGACTGACCGATGAATCCCACCGCCCTCGGCGGTTCTATCGGTAGGCGATGACCGACCCCGGGACGATCCAGCGCACGTACTACGGGCTGCTGCTCGGGAACACGCTTGCGACCTCGCTGATCTGGGGGATCAACACGATCTTCCTCCTCGACGCCGGGCTCAGCAATGCCGAGGCGTTCGCCGCGAACGCCTTCTTCACCGCCGGCATGGTGCTGTTCGAGGTGCCGACCGGGGTGGTCGCCGACACGGTCGGGCGCCGCTTCTCGTACCTGCTCGGAACCCTGACCCTCTCCGGTGCCAGCCTCCTCTACGTTGCGCTCTGGCAGATGCACTCGCCGTTCTGGGCGTGGGCGATCGTCTCGCTCCTCCTCGGCCTCGGATTCACGTTCTTCTCGGGCGCGATCGAGGCCTGGCTCGTCGACGCGCTGACCGCGACTGGCTTCACCGGCGAGCTCGAGGCAGTCTTCGGCCGCGGCCAGGTCTTCACCGGGATCGCGATGCTCTCCGGCTCGGTGGCGGGCGGCTTCCTCGCCCAGCAGTTCAGCCTCGGGGTCCCGTTCGTGCTCCGGGGCGTTGTCCTCCTCGTCATGTTCGTCGTCGCATTCAGGCTGATGCACGATGTCGGCTTCGAGCCCGAGCCGGCCGGGCGGCTGAGGACCGAGATCCGAAAGATCGCCGCGAACTCAATCGACTATGGCTGGCGCGTGCCTGCGATCAAATGGATGATGCTCGAGTCGCTGTTTACAGGCGGCGTGGGCATCTATGGCTTCTACGCGCTGCAGCCCTATCTGCTCGAGCTCTACGGCGATCCCCACGCTTACCAAATCGCCGGCCTCGCGGCCGCGATCGTCGCCGGCGCCCAGATCCTCGGCGGGCTCGCCGCGCCGCGAATCCGCCGTGCGTTCGAGCGCCGCACCTCGGCGCTGATCGCGACGGCGGGATCGAGCGTAGTTGCGCTCGGCCTGATCGGCATCGTCCAGAGCTTCTGGCCGGTGATCGGGCTGATCGTAATCTGGGGCCTGATGTTCGCCGCTTCGATGCCGATCCGCCAGAGCTACCTCAACGGCATGATCCCCTCGAAGCAGCGGGCGACGATCCTCTCCTTCGATTCGATGATGAGCTCGAGCGGCGGTGTCTGGACCCAGCCTCTGCTCGGTCGCGCCGCCGACGTCTGGGGCTACCCCTCGTCGTACCTGATTGCCGCGGGCATCTCGACCATCGGCATCCCCTTCATCGCCCTCTCACGGAGACAGAACAACCCCGCCGACACGATGATCGGCGATCCCGACGCGGAGGACGAGCCCGCAGGCCAACCGGCGCCCGCCTAGCGGCCGACCCGCAGAGACTCGAACGCCGGGGCCGCGATCGAGTAGCTTGTGCGCTGCGGCTCAAGCGTTGTCACGGAGGCGACAGGCGAGTCCGCTTCGCTCGACGAGACGAACCAGCTGGGCAGATGCTGGCCAGGCGTTCGGATCGCTGCACGGGAGTTATTCGCAGTGGATCCGTGGAATGTTCCGCGCCTCGGCAACACACCCAGATTTGCTCGCCCCCAAGAAGAACGAGGGGCTGAGGCGCCTGCGCTCCACCGTCGCCGCCGATCGCATGGACCCGGGAGCGCCGACAAGCACCGCCGACGGCCTGCTCAGCGTCGAGGCGAATGAGACCCTCGAACACGCGGTCCGGGTCATGTTCAACCACAGGGTCAACTGCGTGGTCGTAGTCGAGCCGGGGACGATGACCCCGGTCGGCACACTTTCGACCCTGGGGATGGTTGGAGTTCGCCGGGTTGGGGAAGAAGAAGATGTGGAGGAGCGTCAGCTCGATGCTGGGTAGGGTCGCCCCAGAGACCCTGGTGGCTGTGTCCTACGCAGCCTTTGTGGCGCTCGCGGCGGTGGCTGTCGACATGGTCGCCCGCCATGCGCGGCGCCAGCGGGTCTCCATCCCAGGGGACGCAGAAAGGGCACGCCTTCGCCGGCATGTCGAGGCGGCGCTGGTCGGCTTCGGGGGTTTGGTGGTCCTGGCGAGCGCCGCGCTCCACCACACCGGCGCTGACCTGGCTGTCCTCGCCGCCAGCTTCGCATTCTCGATGGTGGTCGCCACCTACCTGATGGCCGACTTCCGCACGGGAACTCGTCTAAGCCTCGACTCCCCACGACCTGACCGAGACGACCCGGATGCGGATCGGTGGCGGCCCCGTGAGCGCCTCGGCGGCGCCCCTCACCTCGATCCCAGTGGGCTGCCACGGCTCGATGCTCGCCCGGTCGTCAACGACGAGCTGCACCTCCGCCGCGTCCGCCGGCGGTAACTCCAAACGTCTCAGAACTTCGGGCTGGTAGCCGCCGCGCGCAGCGCGAGGAAGAAGATGACGACGCACGAGAGCGCCATGATCCCCGTCTCGCGCCGGACGATGGCCAGCGCCAGCAGCCGCTGGCGCTCGGGTGGCAGCTCGTCGAAGTCGGTTTCGCCTAACTCCTGGGCGGCGGCGCCGGCGCGGGCGCCCTCGGCGAACAGCGAGACGACCAGCGGCAGCGCCCCGTAGAGGTAGTGGAGCCGGTCGCCGGCGTCGTGGCCGAGGAAGACGAGCAGGGTGCCGAGCAGCACCTGGATCGCGACCGCGGCCTGGGCCGCGCGCAGCCAGTACCAGAAGTAGATCGAGGCCTGCTGGCGAAACCAGGCGATTCCGCCCCAGACCCCCGCGACGAGACTGAGGACCAGAACGCTGACGCCAAGGACTAGGTGGACCGCGACCACGGCGCCAACTTACTTCAAGAGCTAGCGCGGAAAAGCACTATGTGACAACCGCGCACAAAGTTGTAGGTTTCCAACGAGGCGATGCTTCAGAGCTACCTACCCGTCCTTGTCTTCGCCGGTCTCGGACTGGTTGTGGGAAGCGCGTTCGTCCTTCTCAACTCGGCGCTCGGGACAAAGCGCCCCAACGAGGCCAAGGGCGACCCCTACGAGTGCGGGCTGCCGAGCGAAGTCTCGAAGACCTTCCGCTTCGGGGTCAGCTTCTACCTGATCGCGATGCTCTTCATCCTCTTCGACATCGAGGTCGTCTTCCTCTATCCCGTCGGATCGATCGTCAAGGACGCCGGCAGCATCTTCGTCCTCGGCGAAATCGTCACCTTCGTCGTTCTGCTGGCGGTGGCGCTGATCTTCGTCTGGCGCCGAGGGGCGCTGGATTGGAAGTAGACCTCCGAGCGAAGCAGCTCCGCGCCCGCGACATGCTCGCCGGCGCCCTCGAAGGCGAGGACCTCGACCGCTACATCGAAGAGCGGGTTCCGACAGGCCGCCTCGAGGACGTCCTCAACGAGGCACGCGCCAGGGCCATCTTTCCCCTGACCTTCGGCCTGGCGTGCTGCGCGATCGAGATGATGTCGATGGTCTCGGCGCGCTACGACATCGCCCGCTTCGGCGCCGAGGCCTTCCGCGCGTCGCCACGCCAAGCCGACATGATCATCCTCTCGGGCCGGGTCTCGATCAAGATGGCGCCGGTCATCCGCCGTGTCTACGACCAGATGCTCGAGCCGAAGTGGGTGATCGCGATGGGCGCGTGCTCCTCGTCGGGAGGCATGTTCGCCAACTACGCGGTGGTCCAGGGCGCCGACAAGTTCATGCCGGTCGACGTCCATATCCCGGGCTGCCCGCCGCGCCCCGAGGCGCTGCTGCACGGGTTCAACAAGCTGCAGAGCAAGATCACAGGCGACTCCGAGCTCGGCTGGCGCGACCGCTACAACGCCCGCGGCACCGAGGAGTGGGCGCGCCACGAGCCCGGCGCGCCTTCGGAGGAGGCGCTGGCCTCGGCACGACGGATCGCCGCGATGCAGCCGCTCGACCTCTCCTCTCCCAAGGAGGACCTCGCACGCCCCGCGGACGAAGCCGCATCCGATGCCTGATGCCCCCGGCCTGGAGCTGATCGCCCAGGAGATCAACAAGGGCGAGC
Source organism: Solirubrobacterales bacterium (assembly GCA_033855935.1). Lineage (GTDB taxonomy): Bacteria > Actinomycetota > Thermoleophilia > Solirubrobacterales > 70-9 > JAWVFN01. The sequence goes on from JAWVFN010000145.1 coordinate 6,386, forward strand.
CCGGGACCGTGACCGAGACCGCCTTCGAGCACGACAAGGCGACGCTCGTGGTCGACTCGTTCAAGGTGCTCTGGGCGCTGCGCTGGCTCCGCGACGAGCCCAGCCAGCAGTACCGCTTCCTTTCGAGCCTGCACGCCGCCGACTACCTGCCGGCTGCGCCCCGCTTCGCCGTCCATTACGAGCTGCTCAACATGGACCGGGTCGAGCGGATCAATGTGAAGGCGCTCTTGGAGGACCCCGCCAGGGGCAACGGCTCCGACGCCCTGCCCACCCTCGACTCCTGCGTCGAGCTGTTCCCGACCGCCAACTACCAGGAGCGCGAGGCCTACGACTTCTTCGGGATCAAGTTCACGGGCCACCCGGACCTGACGCGGATCCTGATGCCCGACGACTACGTCGGCTGGCCACAGCGCCGCGATTTCCCGGTCGGCGGCGAGCCGGTGATCTTCACCAAGGACGAGCCCGACAACCCGGGGTGGTACGAGTGACCGATATCGAGGGGCGCATCATGGAACCGGGC
>JAWVFN010000146.1:0-2689 GCA_033855935.1 Solirubrobacterales bacterium
CAGAGAAGTTGGCGGCCTCCCCGCGGCTCTTCGACAACAGCTTCATGGACTTCTTCAGCCGCGTCCACCCCGCGATCCCGGCGATCATCTTCGTGCCGGTGGTCGTCGGCGCGATCTGGCTCGGGGCGGACGGCGGCTACACAGCACCCAAGCTTGCCGGGCTCACGATCCTCGGCGTCGCGATCTGGACCTTGACCGAGTACTGGCTCCATCGCCTCGTCTTTCACTGGCAGCCGAAGTTCCGCGGCGGCGACCGCCTCCACTTCATCATCCACGGCGTCCACCACGACCATCCCAACGACGCGATGCGGCTTGTGATGCCCCCGGCGGCGAGCATTCCGCTTGCGGCGATCTTCTTCGGCGCCTACTCGCTGATCTTCGGCACGCCGGCGGCCTATCCGCTGTTTGCGGGCCTGATCATCGGCTACCTCTACTACGACTACACGCACTACTACCTCCACCACATGACGCCGAGGACCGACCTCGGCAAGCAGCTGCGCGAGCAGCACATGCGCCACCACTTCCAGGATCACCACTACGGCTTCGGCGTCACCTCGCCGATCTGGGACGCCGTCTTCCGCACGATGCCGCGCACGCGCCGCGTCGGCAAGCGCGAGCCGGAAGAAACCGCGGCCAGTTAGGCGACGCGGTTCGGCGGTTCCTTGCCGTCGAGGACCGCGATCACGTTGTCGGCGACGAGCTTCGCCATCGCGTCGCGCGAATTGACCGTGGCCGAGCCGATGTGGGGCAGCAGCACCGTCCGCGGCGCCTCGAGCAGTGCGGGTGAGACGCCGGGCTCGTTCTCGTAGACGTCGAGCCCGGCGGCGCCGAGGCTGCCGTCGCGAAGCGCCGCCGCCAGCGCCTCCTCGTCGACGAGCGAGCCCCGAGCGGTATTGACGAGGACGCCGAAGGGACCGATCAGGGCGAGGCGGCGGCTGTCGATCATGTGGTGGGTGCTCGAGAGCGCCGGCGCGTGGAGGCTGACGATGTCGGCTCCCTCGAGCAGGGCGTCGAGCTCGAGGCGCTGGGCGCCGAGCGCCCCAGCCGCCGGCTTGTCCGTCGACCCCGAGTAGACCACCGCGGCGCCGAGCGAGTGGACGAGCTCGGCGTAGCGGCCGCCGATGCGGCCGAGGCCGACGACGCCGACGGTCGAGCCGCGGAGCTCGATGCCGCGATAGGCGGCGGGGTCCCAGCCCTGCCAGTTGCCGGCGCGCAGGTCGCGCTCGGCGTCCCCCATGTGCCTCGCCGCGGCGAGGGTCAGCGCTAGGGCCAGCTCGGCGGTCGCCTCGGTGAGGACGTCGGGCGTGTTGGTGACGATCAGCCCCCGCGCCCGGGCGGTCGGCAGGTCGATGTTGTCGAAGCCGACCGCGAAGTTGGCGACGACCTTGAGCTGGGGGCCGACGGCGTCGAGCAGCTCGTCGTCGACAGGCACGGAGGGATCGGCGACCAGCGCGTCGGCGCCGCGCACGAGCTCGAGCAGTTCCTCGTGTGTCCCGTGCAGGCCGCCCGCGCGGATCTCGGCCCGCTCCTTCAGGGGCTCGACCCCTGCGGGAAGCAGCTTGCGGGCGATGACCACCACTGGTTTCGATTTGGAATTCACCGTTACGCTTGTTCACACACACTTACTGCGCACACCACGCCCTCTACGCACTACGCATCGCGAAAGGAATCACACCTTATGGCCCCAAGCTCAAATGTCGTCGACCAGGCCCGCGGCTTGATCGAACAGCGCCTCTCCGAGCTCGATGACGAGCGCAAGCGGCTCGAGGGCGCGCTCAAGGACCTCGGCGGCCGCGTCGGCGCGGGGCGCCCACGGGGAGCGAGCGGCAAGAAGCGGCGCAAGCGCCGGGGCGGCACGCGCGCCGAACAGGCCTTGAAGCTGATCACCGACAACCCGGGAATCAACCCATCGGACATCGCCGAGCGCCTCGGGATCAAGCCGAACTACATGTACCGGGTGATGAACGAGCTGCAGAAGGACAAGCTGGTCAAGAAGAAGGGCCGCGGCTACTTCACGCGGTAGCTAGATCAACCCGAGTTTCTGCACGGAGTCGCGCTCTTCCTGCAACTCCGCGACGCTGGCGTCGATCCGCTCGCGCGAGAAGTCGTTGGTCTCGAGGTCGGGGACGATCTGCCACTCGCCGCCCGAGCAGGTGACCGGGTAGCCGCAGATGATCCCTTCGGGGATGTCGTAGGAGCCGTCGGAGGGCACCGCCATCGAGACCCAGGCGCCGTCCGTGCCGAGCACCCAGTCATGGACGTGGTCGATCGCCGCGTTGGCGGCGGAGGCGGCCGAGGAAGCACCGCGTGCCTCGATGATCGCGGCGCCGCGCTTGGCGACCGTGGGGATGAACTCTTCGGCGATCCACTTCTCGTCGTCGACGAGGGCCCAGGCGTTGTCGGTCCCGACGTCCGCGTGGGTTAGGTCCGGGTACTGCGTCGGCGAGTGGTTGCCCCAGACGGCGAGCTTCGAGATTTCGCTGACCGGGCGCTCGACCTTGTTGGCGAGCTGTGCGAGGGCCCGGTTGTGGTCGAGGCGCATCATCGCCGTGAAGCGCTCGCCCGGGATGTCGGGCGCGTGCGACTTGGCGATCAGGCAGTTGGTGTTGGCCGGGTTGCCGACGACGAGGATCTTGATGTCGTCGGCGGCCCCCGAGTTGAGCGCCTCGCCCTGCGGCTTGAAGATCGC
>JAWVFN010000147.1:0-12024 GCA_033855935.1 Solirubrobacterales bacterium
CTTGCCCTGGGCCGGGTCCGGCGGCTGGGTGCCGTCGCCCGGCTGCGGCGTGTTGTCCTTCATGCACGTCCCGAACGCCTCGAGGCTCTTGCGGTCGGCGTCGGAGAGATTGCCGCCCGCAACGCCGAACGCCATGCTGGTGCTCGGCCCGCCGGTCGTGGTCTTCGTGTCGCTGCCGCCGCCGGTGGATGCGCCGAGCGCGTACGCGCCGGTTGCTCCCGCCGCGACCACCAGCACCGCGAGCGCCGGCGTGCTCTTTGAAACCCACCGGAACAACGCTGGAATCAGCTTTCTCATCTTGCTGCTCCTTTTCTCGTCTTCCCGGTCCTGCCGGGCTTGGCGCCTATCCAGCCAGGTGGGTATGAGAGCTTGCTGAGAGCGGGCTAGGAATCGGCTAAGCCGTGTCGATGGCAGGCAGGGCGATGCTGACCGCGGCGCCGCCGTCCGGGGCGTTGACGACCGTGGCGGTGCCGCCGTGCTCGGAGACGATCCGCTGGACGATCGCCAGCCCGAGCCCCGAGCCGGGCATGCCGCGCGCGTCGTCGGCGCGGTAGAAGCGCTCGAAAGCGTGCGGCAGGTCGTCCTCGCCGAAGCCCGGGCCGTGGTCGCGGACCTCGAGCCTGCCGCCGGCGAGCGAGACCTCGATCGTGCCGCCCTCGGGGCTCCACTTGATCGCGTTGTCGAGCAGGTTCGAGATCGCGCGGTCGAGGCGGGTCGGGTCGCCGCTGACCACGGTCGGCTCGAGCTTCTCGGCGAACTCGAGGCCGCGGCCGCGGCGGCGCGCCCGGGCTACGGCCTCGCTCGCCAGCTCGTCGAAGCGCACGTCCTGGCGCACGGCCACGCCCTCGGCGGGCTCGCGCGCGAGCTCGACGACGTCGCCGACCAGCGCCGTCAGCTCCTCCATCTCGGCGTGGAGGTCGTCGAGGACGCGCTGGCGCTCGTCCTCGCTGAGGGTTGCCTGCCGCTCGAGCGTCTCGATATTGGTCCGCAGGGTGGCGAGCGGAGTGCGCAGCTCGTGGGAGGCGTCGGCGACGAGGCGCCGCTGGGCGCCGACCGACTGCTCGAGCGCCTCGAGCATCAGGTTGAAGCTCGTCGCCATCGAGGCGAGCTCGTCGGTGCCCTTGACGTCGATCCGGCGGGTCAGGTCCTTGGTCTCGGCGACGTCGCGGGCGGCCTCCGAAACGGCCGCCGCCGGCGCCAGCGAGGTGCGGGCGACGAGCAGCCCCAGCCCGGCGGCGAGCGCGATGCCGCCGATGCTGATCAGGATCAGCGTCACCGTCAGGTCGGAGAGCGTGTTGTTGACCTCGCTCAGCGAGCGGGCGACCTGGAGCGCGACGCCCGGCCCGGCGGGGACTGTCATCACCCGTAGATCGGTGCCGTTGACCGTGGCGTCGGAGAAGTACGAAGGGCGCTTGCCGGCCGCGACCTCCTTGGCCTGGTCGGAGACCGGGAGCTCGAGCTGAGCGGTGGTGCCGGCCTGGCCCGGGGCGATCGGGCCACCTTCAACCTTTCCCTGGGCGTTGATCAGCTGGCCGCGGGCGAGGAAGTCGGCGTTGGGCGGCGCCGGCAGGGTAAACGCCTGGTCGACGCGGGATTTGGGGTGAGCCTTGACGAGCTGCTTGAGGCGCTTCTTGGGGATCGCGTTGCGAATCTCCGGCGGCAGCGCGTCGAGCGGGTTTGGTCCCGGACCCGCGCCGGCCTCGTGACTCTGCGTGGCGACCGCCGGGCCTGCGCCGACGCCGACCGAACCGACGACCGGCCCCGGCGCGGTCCCGGGCTTTCCGCCGGGCCCGCCGACGGCAAACGTCGCGATCCCGGCCCGCTCCCGGAGCGTGTCGTCGATCTGGCTGCGGAGCTGATCGCGGACGAGCGCGTAGATGATCACCGAGGCGACGACGACCGCCAGCGCCACGGCGAGCGCCGACAAGAGGGTGAGGCGTCTCCGCAGACTCACCAGTGCCTAACGGCCCGTGCTCCGCTTCGCGTCCGCGCGGGCCGAGCGCAGCACGTAGCCGACCCCGCGCACGGTGTGGATCAGGCGCGGCTCCCCCGCCTCCTCCGTCTTGCGCCGCAGGTAGCCGATGTAGACCTCGAGCGAATTCGAGGTCGGGCCGAAGTCGTAGCCCCAGACGGCCTCGAAGATCTGCCCGCGGCCGAGGACCTGCTTGGGATGGCGCAGGAGCAGCTCGAGCAGGGCGAACTCGGTCTTGGTCAGCTCGATCTGGCGGTCGCCGCGCCTCACCTCGCGCGTAGCGGGGGTGAGGGTCAGGTCGTCGTATCCGAGCGACTCGCTGCCGCCGTTCTCGTGGCGGCGCAACAGGGCCCGCAGACGGGCCAGAAGCTCCTCGAGCGCGAAGGGCTTGACCAGGTAGTCGTCGGCGCCGGCGTCGAGGCCGTCGACGCGGTCCTCGACCGCGTCGCGGGCGGTGAGCATCAGCACCGGGGTGACGTCGCCGACGGCGCGCAGCCGACGGCAGGTCTCGAGCCCGTCGAGCTTCGGCATCAGCACGTCGAGGACGATGGCGTCGGCCGGGCCGTCGGCCAGCGTCCTCAGCGCCTCGACGCCGTTACCGGCGACCTCGACCTCATAGCCCTCGAGCTTCAGCGCGCGCTCGAGGGCGCGGCGAAACTGGGGCTCGTCGTCTACGACCAGAACTCTCACAACCCAATTCTGGCGCGAGACGCTGAAGGGAAGCTGAGAGACCCCTGCTTAACACCAACTTCGCCGGTTTCTCAGCGATTTCTTAGCCGCGTCTCATCTTGGCCATAACCGCGGCTGAGAGCTTGCGCATGGACGTGCAGCGACGACGCGGCGACACCCTCAGGCGGCGAATCGGGCGACCCTGGTTGACCGGGACGCTCCTCGCCCTCTGCCTGGCGGCGGTCGTCGCCGCGGTCGTCGTCATCGGCCCCGCCTCGGCCTCCGAGGCGCCGCAGGCGACGGTCACTGCCCAGCGCGGCGTCGTCCAGAAGACCGTCTCCGCCGACGGCTCACTCGCGCCGGGCAGCGAGGCGGACGTCAACTTCGACGCGGCGGGAACGGTCAAGCGGATCTACGTCACGGAGGGCACCAAGGTTCATAAGGGCCAGCTCCTCGCCCGCCTCGACGCCGGCGACGCCGACGCCCAGCTGAACCAGGCCGAAGCCCAGCTCAACGCCGCCGAGGCGAGCCTGACCTCGGCGCAGGCGATCGAGGTAGGTGGCAGCTCCTCGAACAACAGCAACTCGGGCTCGAATCAGCCTTCCGGCGCCTCGCAGAGCTCTGGAACCACCAAGCAGAGCAAGGCCGCGAGCGTCGCCTCGGCCGAGGCCGACGTCGAGAGCGCCCAGCTCTCGGTCGACGACGCCAAGAAGGCCGTAACCGACCTCGAGCTACGGGCGCCGATGGACGGCGTCGTCGCCTCCCTCTCGGGCTCCGTCGGCCAACAGGTAACGGGCCAGGCTTCCTCGTCGTCGTCGGGTAATGGCTCGAGCAGCTCGGGCAGCGGCTCCAGCTCTTCCAACGGCAGCAGCTCGAACGGCTCCAGCTCGGGATCGGATAGCTCGTCGAGCGGCTCCAGCACCGCCTTCATCACGATCGCGAACCTGAATACGCTGACCGTCGGCGTCAGCTTCAGCGAAGCCGACATCACCAACGTCAAGGTCGGCCAGCCGGCGACGGTCACGGTCAACGCCCTCTCCGACAAGCAGTTCGCGGCGAAGGTGACCGGCATCGGCATCCTCTCCACAGCCTCGAACGGCGTCGTCAGCTACCCCGTGACGCTGGCGATGCTGCAGAAGGATCCGGGGCTGAAGCCGGGCATGACCGGCACCGCCGCGGTCATCGTCGACCAGGTCCAGGGCGTCGTCGCGGTTCCGAGCCGGGCGATCTCCGGCGCCGGCGGCGCCCAGACCGTGACCGTCACCAGCGGCGGCAAGACAGAGACGCGCACCGTCACAACCGGCCTCGTCGGCGACTCGACGACCGAGGTCCTCAGCGGCCTCCAGCCCGGCGAGGAAGTCGTGCTGCCGAGCACCGCCTCCTCGATCGCCGGCGGCGCAGCCAGCGGCGGCAGCACACCCTCGGGCGGCTTCGGGAGCCGAGGCGGCCTCGGCGGCGGCGGGCCGGTGATCAGCGGCGGTCCCGCGGGAGGCGGGGCCCCACAGGTCTTCGCGGGGCCCCCGGGCTGATGGCGGCTCGAACGGTGATCGAGCTCGAGCGGGTCTCGCGCGTCTACGCGCTGCCCGGCGCCGATGTCCACGCGCTCCGCGGAATCAACCTCAGCATCGCCGAGGGCGAGTTAGTCGCGATCATGGGCCGCTCGGGGAGCGGCAAGTCGACGCTGATGAACATCCTCGGCTGCCTCGACGCGCCCACCGAGGGCCGCTACCTACTCGATGGCACCGACATCGGCGCCGTCAGCGAAGACGGCCTCTCCTACGTCCGCAACCGCAGGATCGGCTTCGTCTTCCAGAGCTTCAACCTCGTGCCGCGGACGACGACGCAGGCCAACGTCGAGCTGCCGCTCGCCTACGCCGGCGTCGGCCGCCGCGAACGGCGACGGCGGGCGACCGCGGCCCTGGAGGCGGTCGGCATGACCGACCGCGCGCTGCACCTGCCGTCGGAGCTCTCCGGGGGTCAGCAGCAGCGGGCGGCCATCGCCCGCGCGATCGTCACCGACCCGGCGCTCATCCTCGCCGACGAGCCGACCGGCAACCTCGATTCCCACGCAAGCGCCGATGTCCTCGACATCTTCAGCGCGATCAACGCCGAGGGGCGAACCGTCGTCCTGATCACCCACGAGGACGACGTCGCAGCCCGTGCCGGCCGCGTGATTCGCCTCGAAGACGGGCGGGTGGCCGGCGAGGCTCGACCGCGCCGGCGCTCGCGGCGGCGCGGTGTGGTGCTGGCATGATCGGCGCCGAGACAGTGACCACGGCTTACGCCGGGCTCGTCGCCAACAAGCTGCGTTCGGCGCTGACGATCCTCGGCATCACGATCGGCGTCGCCTCGGTGATCGTCCTGATCGCGGTTGGGAACGGCTCCTCCCAGGCGGTGCAGAGGAACATCGAGCAACTTGGAACAAACGTACTACTTGTCATGGGCCAGGCGGGGCCGAGCGTCGCGGGCGGCAGCTCTGCGGCCGCCGGCCTGACCACCGACGACGCCAAGGCCATCGCCGACCCCTCGCAGGCCCCTGACGTCAAGGCCGCCGCCCCGGTGCTCAATGTCGCGAGCGCCACCCTGGTCAACGGCAGCAAGAGCTACTCACCCTCCCAGGTGCTGGGCACCACGCCGGCCTACGCCGGAGCGCGCGACTACACGGCACAGGCCGGCTCGCTGTTCTCGGACCAGGACGTGACCGATCGCAGCCGCGTCGCCGTCATCGGGCCGACCGTCGTCGACAACCTGTTCGCCGGCCAGAACCCGATCGGCCAGACGATCACCATCAACGGCGCCAGATTCCAGGTCGTCGGCGTCACCGCGCCCAAAGGCTCGACCGGCCCTCAGAACTCCGACGACGTCGTGTTCGTCCCGCTGTCCGCGGCCCAGGACGAGCTCGCCGGCTACGGCAACATCACCTCGATCACGGTCCAGGCCGCTTCGCGCGGCCAGCTCGACGCGGCTCAGGCCGAGGTCACGGCGATCCTCTACGAGCGCCACAAGGTCACCGACCCGACCAATCCCGGGTTCCAGGTCCTCAACCAGGGCTCGATCCTCGCGGCGTCGACCTCGACCAGCCAGGTCTTCACGACCCTGCTCGGCGTCGTCGCCGCGATCTCGCTGCTGGTCGGCGGCATCGGCGTGATGAACATCATGCTCGTCAGCGTCACCGAGCGGACCCGCGAGATCGGCATCCGCAAGGCGGTCGGCGCCCGGCCCGGCCACATCCTCTCCCAGTTCCTCACCGAGGCCGTCATGGTTTCCGTGATCGGCGGCGTGACCGGGATCGCCGCCGGGATCGTCGCCAGCCACTTCAAGATCGCCGGCGTCCAGCCGGTGATCGCCACCTACTCGGTATTCCTCGCGTTCGCCGCCGCCGGGCTCTCGGGCCTCTTCTTCGGCACCTACCCGGCCAGTCGCGCGGCGCGCATGCGGCCGGTGGAGGCACTCCGCTTTGAGTAAGGCGGTCGCAAAAGACTCCCTCGCGGAGGAGACGACCCAGCGTCTCGAGATCCCCGAGCGCCGCAGCCTCCGGACCGCTCTCTCGGCGCCGGTTCCCTTGGTCCTGGCGGCGCTGCTGATCGCCGCCGCCGGGTTCATCGCCGGGGCGCTGATCCAGAAGAACTCAGATGGCTCCGGCGGCAGCGGGCAGCTCGCCGGTCCGGCCGGCCTGCGGGCCGGCGGCGGGCCCCCGGCACTTGCTTCGGCCGGCGCCGCCGGCGCTCCGACCACCGGGACCGTGAGCAGCGTCGCCGGCAACAAGCTCTACGTCACCGACGCCGAGGGCAACACGGTCAAGGTGATCGTGCAGCCGAGCTCGACCGTGACCCGTTCGGCGGCCGCGAAAGCCTCAGCGATCCACCCGGGCGACACCGTGATCGTCCAGGGCGCCAAGAAGAAGAACGGCACGGTGACCGCCCAATCGGTGAACGCCTCCGAAAAGGGAAGCGCCCCCGGCGGCGGGTTGTTCAGCGCCCCGGGCGGCGCGGCCGGCGGCACCTCGGCCACCAGCGGCGGTGGTGGGGCCGGCGGCGCCGTCAACTCACTCTTCAAATCCCCTTAACCCACGAACCCACACCAGAAGGAGAAACGATGAAGACAGCAGCTACAGCGCTCGCGGTCCTCGCCACCGTGGCGCTTGCCGCCTGCGGGGGTGGGAGCAGCGGGTCGACCAATTCGAGCACATCGACGAATCCGGCCGGCGGTCCGCAGCGATTCACGCTGACCGCCGACCAGCGCGCCTGCATGGAGAAGAACGGCGCGCCGGCACCCCCGGCAGGCGGTCCGACGACCCAGATCGGGCCCCCGCCCGGCGCCGCCGGAGCTCCACCTGCCGGCGCACGGGGAGGCTTTCAGGGAAATCCCCAGGCCTTCGCCAAGGTGCGCGCGGCGGCGCAGAAGTGTGGCGTCTCGCTGCCCCAAGGTGGGCCCGGCGGGACCCAGGGCACCCCGCCCGACGTCAGCAGCGCCCCGTTCCAGGCCTCGGTCAAGGACTACGTGACCTGCATGGCCGACAACGGCTACACGATGCCCGCGCCCAACTTCTCTGGCAACGGCCCCGTGTTCGACCAGTCGAAGGTCAACCGCAATGACCCGAAGTTCACGACGGCGAGCGCCAAGTGCCAGAGCAAGCTGGCGCCGCCGGGCGGCCAGGTCCAGGTCGGCGGCGGCGCGCCGGCGAGCTAGTCCTTGATCTCGCGCAGGCGATCGAGGTGGCGCTCGGATAACGCATTCGTCGCCTTCAGGAACTCGATCGCCTGCTCGAGCTGCTCGGCGGTGAATCGGCGGGTCAGGGTCGATCCCCAGTCGGTGCGCAGCGGCCCCCAGATCTTGCCGGCCCGCCGGTACCACTCGGGCGTCACCTCGACCTTGACCCGGCGCCGGTCCTCCCCCGGCACCCGCCGGGCATAGCCGGCCCGTTCGAGGCGGTCGATGACGCCGGTGACGGCGCCCGTGGTCAGGCCCGCCTCGGCGGCCAGATCCCCGGCCCCGATGCCGCCGCTGTTCTCGATGATGTTGATGCAGTGGAGGTCGGTCTGGTTCATGCCGAGGCGTTCAGCGGCGACGTTGTCGAAGGCGGCGTCCTGGTTGCCGCTGATCCGGAACTGCTTGACCAGTTCGTCGATCAGCGTTTCTTTTCGTCCTCGAGACATCGCGGCTCTCTCTTAGTTGCTAAGATACTTACAAGCTAAGTCATATCGTACAAGGAGATGAAGATGTCAGACACCAGCACCACAAAGGGAATCGACTTTCGCCTCGAGCTGATCAACGTCCCGGTCTCGGACGTCGAGCGTGCCAAGGAGTTCTATGTCGAGAAGGCCGGATTCAATCTCGACCACGACCACACGGTCAGCGACGAGGTCCGCTTCCTCCAGGTCACGCCCAAAGGCTCCCCGACCTCGATCTCGATCGGCAAAGGGCTGAGCGACGGCGAGCCAGGCTCGGTCCAGGGTCTGCAGCTCGTCGTCACCGACATCGAGGCGGCCCACGCCGAGCTCTCCGGGCGCGGAGTCGAAGTCGGCGATGTCCAGGACTTCCCCTGGGGACGCTTCGTCTTCTTCAAGGACCCCGACGGGAACGGCTGGGCGATCCAGGAGGTTCAGGCGAAGAGCTAGCTGGGCGCGCCGACCAGGCGCTCGACGCCGGCCTGCTCGATCGTCATCCGCAGGCCCTCGGCGAGGCCGACCTGGGGCTCCCAGCCGAGCAGCTGCTTGGCGCGCGTGCCGTCAGGCTGGCGCACCTGGGGATCGTCGACCGGGAGTGCCTCGTAGACGATCTCCGAGCGCGAATCGGTCGCTTCGATCACAGCTTCGGCGAGTTCGAGCAGCGTCATCTCGATCGGGTTGCCGATGTTGACCGGCTCGTGGACATCGGACTCGGCCAGCGCGACGAGGCCGCGAATCTGGTCGTCGACATAACAGAAGGAGCGCGTCTGGCTGCCGTCGCCGAAGACGGTGAGCGGCTTGTCCTGCAGCGCCTGGCGCAGGAAGGTCGGGATCGCGCGCCCGTCGTGGGGCCGCATCCGGGACCCGTAGGTGTTGAAGGTCCGCGAGATGCAGGTGTTGACGCCCTGCTGGCGGTGATAGGCCATCGTCAGCGCCTCGGCGTAGCGCTTGGCCTCGTCGTAGACACCGCGCGGGCCGATCGGGTTGACGTGGCCCCAGTAGTCCTCGGGCTGGGGGTGGACCTGAGGGTCGCCATAGACCTCCGAGGTCGAGGCGACGAGGATCCGGGAGCGCTTGAACTTCGCCAGCCCCAGCATGTTGTGGGTCCCGTAGGAGCCGACCTTCAGGGTCTGCAGCGGCAGCCGCAGGTAGTCGATCGGCGAAGCGGGCGAGGCGAGGTGGTAGACGAAGTCGGCCGGCCCCTCGATCTCGACCTTCTCGGTGACATCGACGTTGCGGAAGTCGAACTTGGGGTCGTGGATGTGCTCGATGTTCTGTAGCGACCCGGTATCGAGGTTGTCGAGGCAGATCACGTCGTGCCCCTTGCCGAGCAGGTGCTCGCAGAGGTGCGATCCGAGGAAGCCGGCGCCGCCGGTGACTACACATGTCGTCATCAGGCGACGATGCTAGCGGCCACGCAGAGGCCAGCGCGCAACTTAGCCCTCTCCAGTACGTTCGCTAGGTGACCGATGGTTAGGTCAATGAAGATCCGAGTACGCATTCTCAGTGCACTGGCGATTCTCGCTGCCTTCGCCTTCGCGGCGCCGACTGCGAGCGCCCAGCTGGTCTGGAAGGTCAGCGGCGCGGGTTTCGGCCACGGAGTCGGCATGAGCCAGTACGGCGCCGCGGGCTTCGCGCGCCACGGCTTCACCTATCAGCAGATCCTCGGCCACTACTACCGGGGAACGACGATCGGCACGGTGACGCCCGGCCAGGTCAGCGTCCTCCTCGCCTCCGGCCAGACCTCGGTCTCGTTCTCGGGCGTCAGCCAGGGCTGCGGATACCGGCTCTACGAGGGCAAGACCTACGGCGCCCGGATCGGAAAGAAAGGAATTGAGCTCGAAAACGCCGCGGGCACGAAGCTCGCCGATTGCGGCGACGCCCTCGACGCCGAGGGTGGTCCGAGCTTCCTGCTCGGCGGCAAGGGCGAGTACCGCGGCGTGCTCGAGCTGCGGCCCTCGGCCTCGGGCGGGCTCGACGCGATCAACGCCGTCCAGATCGACGATTACGTCCGCGGGGTCGTCGCCGCCGAGATGCCGTCCGGCTTTCCGGCCGAGGCGCTGCGCGCCCAGGCGGTCGCGGCCCGCTCCTACGCCCTCGCCGAGATGATCAGCGGCGGCGACGGCTACACGCTCTACGACGACACTCGCAGCCAGGTCTACGGCGGCGTCGGCGCTGAGACGGCCGCCAGCGACCAAGCGGTTGCCGACACCGCGCGTCAGGTCGTCGCCTACGGCGGGAAGATCGCCACCACCTACTTCTATTCAACCTCGGGCGGTCACACCGAGGACGTCGAGAACGTCTTCGGAGGGGACGCGATCCCCTACCTGCGCGGGGTGCCTGACCCCTATGACGGCGCCTCCCCCTACCACCGCTGGACGGTGATCAAAACCCCTGCTGAGATGGATGCGGCGCTGAGCGGGCTGGTCAAGGGCAACCTCGAGAAGATCGTCGCCACCAAGCGTGGGGCGTCCCCACGAATCATCACCGCCGACCTCGTCGGCTCCGACGGCACGACCTCTGTCAGCGGGGAGACCCTCGCCGCCCGGCTCGGGCTGCGCGACCGCTGGGCTTCGTTCGACGAGACGCACGTCGGGCCCGAGGCCAAGCCGGCCCGTTTCCAGTCGCCCTGGCAGCCGCTCTAGCCGTCGGGGTAAGGCTGCAGCGGGATCCCGTGGTCGAGGTCGCGGGTGCCGAACTCGTAGGCGGCGGCGCCCGTCACCATCAGGCGCTCGACCGGCCTGCCCTCGCGGACGACCTCGAGCTCGAGGTCCGAGATCGAGCAGTTGAGCGTGTTGTGCTCGGGGCCGACCGGGTCGGCGTAGACCCAGGCGACGAAGTTCTTCGGCTCGGAGGAGACGTGGCCGGAGAGCTTGATCCCCTTGCCCTTGAGCTCGAAGCGGCAGGTCGTCGGCTCCTCCTGGACTTTGGTGCTGCGGATCTGGCCGAAGCCGCCGAGGCGGTGGGCCTCGCCGTCGAGCACGAGGTTGGCGTTGCCGACCCACGGGGTCTTCAGACCGGCGATCTTGATCCGCCCGACCGCCATGTCGAAGTAGTCGCCGTCGGAGTGGCCCTCGAAAGCCGCGCCCTGGACCCAGACCCAGCGCTCGGCGTGCTCGGCGCCCCAGTTGTGGCCGATCATCCCGCGCCAGCCGTCGAGCTCGAGCTTCTCCCCGCCGACGGTGACCTCGCCCTCGAAGGTCGCATTCGGGTAGGGACTGAGGAACTTGGTCTTCGGCAGCTTCGAGTCGTACATCGACTCGCGCGGCAGGTGGTGGAAGGGCTCGTGCTCGTCGGCGAAGCGCAGGTTCCAGCTCGCTTCGAAGGCGTCGGTGGCGATTTGACCGACCGCGGTGCCGTCGCCGAGCTCGGCTTCGCCGATCTTGATGTAGGCGCCATCGGGCACCGAAAGCTGATCCTGCCCGTACTGGGCCTTCGTCGCCCGCGGCCCCTGCGCGTCGGCATCGAAGAGCACGAACCAGATCGCGCAGGTTGCCTCCTCGCCCGGGCGCTTGTGGACGGTGTGACGGATCCAGACGCCCTGGCCCCCGCCTGGCCGGCAGGCCTTGATGTAGAAGCTCTCGTAGTGGCCGTCCTTGGTCCCCAGGTGCTCGGGGAACCGCGCCCTCGTCCTCAGCACACCCACAACCTATTGGGTGAGCTTCTTCGCCCGCGCGCGCACCTCGGCGGCGGCCTCGTCGGCCCCAGGAACATCCCGGTTGCGCATCAAGACGCGGCCGGCGACGACGGTGGTGTCGACGAGGGAGCCCTGGGCGGCGTAGACCAGGTCGGCTTCGAGGTCCCCGGCGGATAGCTCGGGCTCGTCCTGGCGGAGGAGGAGGAAGTCGGCGGGCCGGCCGGGCTCGAGCGGCGTGCCCGCCATCAGGGGCGAGCGCCGGCCACGTGCGATTTCGAGTGCCTCCGCCGCCGGCAGCACCGAGGGGTCGCCGGCGGTGTGCTTCTGAACCAGCGCCAACAGCTTCACCTCCTCGAACAGGTCGAGGTTGTTGTTGGAGGAGACGCCATCGGGTCCGAGCCCGAGCGCGACGCCGGCCGCAGCCGCCGCCGGATAGGGGAAGGCGCCGCCGACCGCGAGCTTCATGTTGGCGGCGGGGTTGGTGACCACCGTCGCGCCGCGCTCGGCGATCAGCTTGAGCTCGGCCTGGTCGAGCCAGACGCCGTGGGCGAGGGCGATCCGGGGCCCGAGCAGACCCA
>JAWVFN010000148.1:0-6410 GCA_033855935.1 Solirubrobacterales bacterium
GGCAGCACCACGGTCGACGTGCCGCTGACCGGAGACGCCAAGGGGACCCGCGTTCAGCTCTTCATTGCCCCCATCTACTTCAAGTGACGGTTATGCCAGAAGCAAAGAAACCCCAGAAGAAGCCGGCGACCCGTAAGACCAGCAAGGGCTACGAGCCCTGCGAGGTCTGCGGCGCGCCGCTCGACGACGGCCAGCGCTATTGCGTCAACTGTGCGACCCGCCGTCGCGAGGCCGGCAATCCGACGGGCCGCTACTTCGCCTCGGCGGCGCGGCGGACGCGGCGAGCCGCGAGCCCGGGCTCGATCCAGGCGGCGGCCCCATCCGGGGGCCGCGCGGCGGCCGTGCTCTTCCTCCTGCTGCTGCCAATCGCGGTCGCGATCGGCGTGCTGGTCGGGCAGGGCGGCGGCAACAACGACGACCAACTCCTGGCGGCTCTCAAGAGCGTCGGCACCGGCGCCGCCGCGGCAACCAGCACGATGGCCACCCCGCCGACCCTGACAAGCGACTTCACGCTCGACAAGGGCTTCACGGTCAAGCTCAGCGCGCTGCCGGCCGACGCCGACCAAGCCGCCGCCGACGCCGCCAAGAGCGATGCCAAGTCGAAGGGCGCGCCGGACGTCGGCATCATCACCGCAGCCGATTTCACTCTCACTCCGGCCGATCCCTCCGGCGGTCCGATCGTCTATTCGGGCCAGTTCAAGACCAAGGCCGAGGCCGAGGCGGCGCTGAAGAAGCTGAAGGCCAAGTTCCCCAAGGCCGAGGTCGTCGCCGTCAAGCGCAACGCCTCCGGCGAGGGCGCGCTGGTCGCCAAGACCGCGTACGGCGACGTGCACCAGGTCGCCGGCACCCAGATCACGGCCCAGAAGGTCCAGTCGGACACGGCGGCCCTCGACGCCTTCAACAAACAGAAGGGCGACAGCTACATCCAGGGCCAGAAGGCGCTTCCAGACGTCGTCGCCGTTGGCAGCAGCGGCAGCGGCGGCGGCTCGGGCACGACGGGATCGGGGGACTAGTCGTGGCCGACCGCAGCAGCTTCCGCCTCTTCTCCGACCTTGCCCAGATCAAGCGGCCGAAAGCGTCGTCCAACGGCGCCAAGCCGAAGTCCCGCGACTGGGAGGATCGCGAGCTGCGCGCGCAGCGCGACCGCCTGGTCGAGAAGTTCACGATCATGCAGGCCGACCTCGGCGGCGCCTTCTATGAGATGGCGATCCGCGACCACGTCAAGCTCGACGCGCTGACACGCAAGGCGGCCGAGCTCCAGAAAGTCGACCAGGAGCTCGGCGAGATCGAGCGCAAGCTCGCCGAGGCGGCGGCGCCGGGCACCTGCCCGAGCTGCGACGCGCCGCACGACCCCGGCGACAAGTTCTGCGCCGAGTGCGGGCGCTCGCTGCTGCGGAAGGAGAAGTAGTGACGACGTTCTACGGCCGCACCGTCGCCTTCCTGGCGAGCATCAAAGGCACCCGCTTCCGGGCGCTGATGGCCTCGTCGGGGATCTCGACCGCGCTGATCATCGTCACCGCGACCGCCGGCGGCCACAGCAACGAGTTCACCGACGCGCTCAAGGCGCTGGCCGGCGCAGCACCCGCCGCCACCCCGGTGGCGACGCCGGTTTCCACGCCAGCGCCCACTACCGGCGGTGGTGGAGGCGCTTCGCCGGCCCCTCGCATCGCGCCCTCCGCGGTGCCTGCATCGACGACGCCGAGCGCCGGCGGCGGCGACACGACCCCCGCCCCAAAGACGAAGCCGAAGCGGGTCAAGCACGTCTGGGTGATCTCGCTCGCGAGCCCGGGATACGACGCGAGCTTCGGAACCGCGACCAAGATGCCCTATCTCTCGGGGGCTCTGCGCCCGCAGGGCGAGCTGCTCGACAACTACTCCCTGCTCAGCTCTTCGGCGCTGCCGAACTACATCGCGATGACCAGCGGTCAGCCGCCGAACGCCGCGACTCGCGGCGAGTGTTCGACGTACACGAGCTTTCCCGCCGGGCTCAAGCCCGGTGCCGACGGTGTGGTTGCCGGCGATGCCTGTATCTATCCCGATACGACGCCCACCGTCACGGATGGGATCGATAGCGCCGGCCTCACCTGGCGCGCCTACATGGAGGACATGGCGCAGCCTTGCCAGCGGCCCGCGCCGGGGGCTGCCGATGACACCGCCCCCGCCACGACCGGCTACGTCACACGCCACAACCCGTTCGCCTACTACGACTCCGGGATCCAAGTCGGGGATTGCACCTCGTATGACCTTCCGCTCACGCGGTTGACCCCAGATCTCAGCAAGACGACGTCGACGCCCAACTTCTCCTTCATCTCCCCGAACCTCTGCCATGACGGGGTCGAGGGGCCGCCGTGCGCGAGCGGCGACCCCGGCGGCCCGGCGAGCAGCGACGCCTTCCTGCAGACGCTGATCCCGCAGATCCAGGCCTCGGCCGCCTACGAGGCCGACGGCCTGATCGTGATCACCTTCGGCGAGACCTTCCCCAAGGACCCGAGCGACACAGCACAGGTCGGGACGCTCCTGCTCTCGAAGTTCCTGACCCCGGGCGCCACCCGCAGCGATGCCTTCAACCCCTACTCGCTGCTGCGCTCGCTCCAGGACATCTTCGGGACCAAGCACTACGCGATGGCCAATTCAACGACGCTCTCGTTCGCCCCCGAGGTCCTCGGGCCGGCGGCCAAGGCCAAGAAGAAGAAGAGGAAGAAGTAGCGCTCAGCGCTCGAGCGAGCGCTTGAGCTTGCCGAGGCGCTGGTCCCACTCGGCGCCGACCGACTCGATCCACTTTGCCGCGTCGCCGAGCGGCTCGGGGCGAAGCGAGTAGATCGTCTCCCGCCCGACGCGGTCGGAGCTGACCAGGTCGGCTCCGCTCAACGCGGCGAGGTGCTTGGAGACCGCTTGCCGTGAGATCGGCAGCTCGGCGGCGAGTCCGGTCGCGGTGACCGAGTCGCGGCTCGCGAGCGCCTGGAGCACGTGGCGCCGCGTCGGGTCGGCGAGCGCATTGAAGACGGCGTCGACGGGGGCAGGTGCCACTAGGCCAGCACGAGCGCGAGACCGCGCCGGAGCGCCTCGAAGCGCGGGCGCCAGCGAGCTTCGGCGATCGCCACGGGGCCCGAGATCGCGGTCTCGATCACGGTCAGCCGGGTGCCCGCGGGCACCGCCTCGATCGTGAAGTCGACCCGCGAGGGCTCCTCGCCCGGGCGCGCCCAGGTGTAGGTGAGGCGCTCCTCCTCGATCACGGTCTCGACCGTGCCGGAGCGCTCGCCGTCGCCGTCGCGGACCGAGATCTCGCCGCCCTCGAACGGCTCGAGCTCGACGTCCTCGGCCAGCCACTCAGAGAGACGGTCGTCGTCGGTGAGCGACTCCCAGACCTCCTCCGGCGTTGCGTCGAAGGTCTCGGTGCGCTCGACGGTCTCCGATTCGCAACTCATTGGTTGCACATGCTAGCGTATCCAGCACACGCAACCGTGAAGTTGCGCTTATCAAAAGGAGTCGCAATGCCAATGGTTCCCATGGTCGTCGAGCAGTCCGCTCGCGGCGAGCGCTCGTTCGACATCTACTCGCGCCTGCTCGGCGAGCGGGTGATCTTCCTCGGCCAGGCGATCGACGATCAGATCGCCAATCTCGTCGTCGCCCAGATCATCCACCTCGAATCCGAGGACCCCGACAAGGAGATCTCGATCTACATCAACTCACCGGGCGGCGTCGTCTACTCCGGCCTGGCGATCTACGACGCGATGCAGTTCGTAAAGCCCGACATTCGCACCATCTGCTTCGGCGTCAGCATGTCGATGGGGGCGCTCCTGCTCGCCGCCGGCACCAAGGGCAAGCGGATGGCGCTGCCCAACTCGCGAATCCTCATCCACCAGCCCAGCGGCGGCTTCGAGGGTGTCGCCGCCGACATCGAGATCCACGCGCGCGAGACCCTCGCGATCCGCGAGCGACTCGACGAGCTCTACGCGCACCACACCGGTCAGACCAAGAAGCGCGTCCACGAGGACATGGAGCGCGACCGCTTCTTCACCGCCAAGGAGGCGGCCGAGTACGGGCTGATCGACGAGGTGATCTCCGCGCGCGAGCTCGAGCGTACGAAGACGGGGTTCAGCGCGAACGGCACCTAGCGGCCTTTGAAGAGGGCGATGGATTCGGCCCGGACCCCGGGTCTAAGGTAGGTAGAGGGATGAATCCTGCCTCCACATCCGAGACCGCCGAGCAAGCCGAGCTGCTCGTCGCCGCGCGCAGCGGCGACGAAGCCGCTTTCGCCAAGCTGGTCGAGGCCTACCGCTCGCAGCTCCACGCGCACTGCTACCGGATGCTCGGCTCGATCCAGGACTCCGAGGATGCCTTCCAGGAGACCCTGATCCGAGCCTGGCGCGGGCTCGCCAAGTTCGAGGAGCGCAGCGCGCTTCGCTCCTGGCTCTACCGGATCGCGACCAACGTCTGCCTCGACCAGATCGGCCGCCGTCCCAAGCGGATGCTCGCGACCGAATACGGCCCCGCCTCCGGTCCCGGCGAGGCTCCGGCAAAGCCGCTGCTCGAGTCGGTCTGGATCGATCCCTATCCCGACGAGGAGTTCGCCATCGAGGACGGTCGAGCCGGGCCCAACGCCCGCTACGAGCAGCGCGAGAGCGTCGAGCTCGCCTTCGTCGCCGCGCTTCAGTACCTGCAGCCGCTGCAGCGCGCCGTGCTGATCCTGCGCGAGGTGCTCGGCTTCTCGGCCGGTGAGGTCGCCGAGGCGCTCGATTCGACGCCGGCGGCGGTCTACAGCGCCCTGCAGCGAGCCCACAAGACCGTCGACGACCGGCTCCCCGAGCAGAGCCAGCAGGCAAACGTCCGATCGCTCGGCGACGCGCGCATGAAGCGCCTGGTCAAGAGCTACGTCGACGCCTGGGAGAGCAACGACGTCGACGGCATCAAGTCGATGCTCGCCGACGAGGCGGCGATCGCGATGCCGCCGAGCCCGTCTTGGTTCCGGGGCCGCGAGGCCTTCGGCGACTTCATCGCCAACTGGCCCCTCGAGGGGAAGCTGGAGTGGCGGCTGGTCCCAATCCGCGCCGCCGGCCAGCTCGCATTCGCCAGCTACGCGCGCAGGGACGGCGCCGGGCCGTACGTGGGCCATTCGATCGATGTGCTCACGCTCGACGGCGAGCAGATCACCGAGCTCACCGCCTTCAGGGATCCCGAGATCCTCGGGCGCTTCGGCCTGCCGGCTGAAATTCAGCCCTAGCGATGGATTCCGGGCCTTCGCCCGGTCTCTACATCCGTGAGCACAGAAACCTCGACACGGATGCGGGCGTGGGTGGTGGCCTTGACCGGGATCGCCTCGTTCATGGTCGCCCTCGACACGCTCGTGGTCTCGACCGCGCTGCCGACGATCCGGGTCGACCTCGGAGCCTCGATCGAGCAGCTCGAGTGGACCGTCAACGCCTACAACCTGAGCTTCGCGGTGCTGCTGATGACCGGCGCCGCCCTCGGCGACCGCTACGGGCGCCGCCGCGGCTTCGCCGCCGGCCTGGCGCTGTTCTCGGCCGCATCCGCCGCCTGCGCGCTGGCGCCGAGCATCGGCTTGCTGATCGCCGCTCGCGCCGTCCAGGGCGCCGGCGCGGCGCTGGTCATGCCGCTCGGCCTGGCCCTGCTCAGCGGCGCCTTTCCGATCGAGAAGCGCGGCGCGGCAATCGGCATCTTCAGCGCGATCACCGGCCTCGCAGTGGCCAGCGGCCCGTTCATCGGCGGCGCCGTCGTCCAGGGCATCAGCTGGGAATGGATCTTCTGGATCAACGTCCCGATCGGCGCGATCGCGATTCCTCTGGCGCTGGCGCGGATGAAGGAGCAGTTCGGGGAGAAGACGCCGATCGACGTCCCGGGCCTGGTCCTCGTCACCACCGCCGCGTTCGGCGTCGTCTGGGGACTGGTCCGCGGAAACTCGGCTGGGTGGGCGAGCTTCGAGGTGATCGGCTCGATTGTCGCCGGCGTGGCGCTGGCCGCCGCCTTCATGGCCTGGGAGCTACGCGCCGAGAAGCCGATGCTGCCGATGAGCTTCTTCCGCTCGCGCGCTTTCTCGGCCGGCAACGCGGCGATCTTCTTCGTCTTTGCCGCTCTGTTCGGGGCCGTGTTCTTCTTCTCGCAGTTCTTGCAGACAGGGCTCGGCTACGGGCCGCTCGGCGCCGGGCTGCGGCTGCTGCCCTGGACCGCGACCTTCATGATCATCGCCCCGATCGCAGGCGCCCTCGCCGACAAGATCGGCGAGCGGCCGTTGATGGTCACCGGCCTGCTCGTGCAGTCGGCAGGGCTGGCCTGGGTGGCGCTGATCGCCGACCCGGGCATGGCCTACTCCTCGCTGGTGCCGCCGATGATCGTCGCCGGGGTCGGCGTCTCGATGGCGATCCCCTCGGCCCAGAACTCGGTCGTCGGGCACC
>JAWVFN010000149.1:0-8716 GCA_033855935.1 Solirubrobacterales bacterium
TAACCCGAGCCGCCGTGGACCTGGATCGCGGCGTTGGCGCACTCGACCGCCGACTCGGTGGCGAAGAGCTTGGCGACCGAGGTCTCGACGGTGCTCGGCTTGCCCTCGTCCTTGAGCCAACCGGCCCGCAGGACGAGCATTCGCGCCGCGTCGCGCTTGACCACCATGTCGGCGATCAGCTCCTGGACGAGCTGGAAGCGGGCGAGCGGTACGCCGAACTGCTTGCGCTCGGTCGAATAAGCGGTCGAGGCCTCGACGCAGCCGTCGCAGATGCCGACGCAGCCCGCCGCGACCGAGTAGCGCCCCTTATCGAGGGCCGTCATCGCGACCTTGAAGCCGTCGCCGATCTCGCCGAGCATCGCGTCCTCGGCGACCTCGACGTCGTCGAGGGCGATCGAGGCGGTGTCGGAGGAGCGCAGCCCCAGCTTGCCGTGAATCTCCTGGGTCTCGAAGCCCTTGGTCTCGGTCGGCACCAGGAAGCAGGCGAGGCCCTTGTGGCCCTTCTCAGGATCGGTCTGGGCGAAGATCAGGGCGACGTCACTGAAGTTGCCGAGCGAGATCCACATTTTCTGCCCATTCAGCACCCAGCCCGAGTCGGTCTTCTTGGCACGGGTCCGGAGGTTGGCGGCGTCTGAGCCGGTGTCGGGCTCGGTCAGCCCGAAGCAGCCGAGCCCTTCCCCCGAGCACAGCCGCGGCAGCCATCGCTGCTTCTGCTCCTCGGTGCCCCACTGCTCGATCGACCCGGCGACGAGCGAGGTGACGACGCTGACCACGGTTCGCGCCGAGGAGTCGGCGCGCCCGACCTGCTCGACGATCAGCCCGTAGCTGACGTAATCGAGGGCGCGGCCACCGTATTCCTCGGCCACCGGCGCCCCCAGATATCCGACCTCGCCGAGCTTGCTCGCCAGCTCGCGGTCAAAGCGCGCGGCGCGGTCGTTCTCGCGCACCCGGGGGGCGATCTCCTTGTCGGCGAACTCGCGAGCCGTCTCGGAGATCAGCTTCTGCTCGTCTGAAAGCGCGAAGTCCACCTACAGCTCCCTCTTTATGACGGCGTTGAACGCCTCGATCGCCTCGGTCGTCCGCGGACCCGGGCTTGCCGGCAGCTGGGTGCCGTCGATCGCCGACACTGGTTGCACCTCGCGGGTGGTCGAGGCGAGGAATGCCTCGCCGGCGCCGAGTACCTCGGCGGTCTCGTAGCTGCCCTCCTCGACGTCGAGCTCGCTGATGATCCGCTGCCGGGTGATCGACTCGAGGATGCCGGCCGAGATCTCCGGTGTATGCAGGCTGCCGTCGGCGTCGGCGAAGAAGAAGGCAGAGGTCGGCGCCTCGAGGACGACGCCGTCGGGCCGGACCAGCAGAGCCTCCTCGGCGCCCTTTCCCTTGGCGATCCGGGTCGCCTCCATGTTGGCGGCATAGGAGAGGGTCTTGACGCCGGTGAGGATGACGCTCGGCGAGTAAGTCACCGTCGCCAGGGCGATCGTTTCGCCGCGCGGCGGCAGCTCTTCGGTCAGCAACAGCCGGCGGCCGCCGCGGGTGATGATGATCCGCAACTGGCCCGGAAACTCCCCGAAATCGATTAGGAGGGCCTGGATCTCGTTTTGGACGGATATTCGGTCAACCGATAATTCGATCGCCGAGGCCGATCTTTCGAGCCGATCGAGGTGCTCGCCAAGAGCGAACGGCCGGCCGCCATAAAGACGGATTACTTCAAAGACCCCGTCGCCCCGCAGCAGCCCCTCGTCGGTGGCCTCTATTCGTGCCTGATAAGCACCAGTAATCGACCCGTCGATGCTGGCGAGCAGCGGCGGGGAATCCGCGGATGAAGAGGGGGGGGAGACCATGGAGCGGCGAGGCTATCGGACCACCGAAATCGGGCTAAAGTCGCGCGCCGCTTTTGCCGATAGGAGCGTTGCATCCGCAGCTGCGGAAGGTTTGGTCCTGCGCATTCAGTGGGTACCTCTAGTACGCTTCGCTCTCGTCGGGTCCTCGTTCCCGGCGATGTACGAGTCCAATACTTAGGAGGGTCTACCCGCATGGAAGCCAGGAAGCTTCGCCTCAAGATCTCAACGGCGAGCATCGCCGCAATCGCCGTGGTGTCCATGTCGGTGCCCGCGCTGGCTTCGGCCAATTCGGTTGACGACCTGCTCAACGGTCTCGGCCTCGGAGGCCTCAGCGGTCAGAACGGCGGGCCGGCTACGGGCGGCAGTGCGCCTTCCGGCTCCACCAAGGCGGGAACGCCTCCGACCTATGTCCCGCCGCTCCACGGCACCAACCCTCACGGTGAGGGCGACGCCGCGACCGTTCAGCTGACTCCGGGGACCACCAACCCCGTGAGCGGCACCCCGGGCCTGCCCGAGACGATCGTCGTCGGCAGCTCGAAGGGCGAGCAGAACCCCGATGGGACCTACCACGGCCACATCAACATCGCGTCGCTGTTCGGCAACGAGCTCCTCTCGGTCAACACCACGCCGGGACAGACGGCTGCAGGCCCACTTGATCCGCTCAACACGCAGTTGCTGGGTCAGATCTGCACGCAGAGCACGGCAGCGGGCTTCCCGATCTGCCTGACCGTCCTCGACGCCCACTCGTCCACCAACGGGACGGGCTCGACGAACAACTTCTCTGTCGCCACCGCCCAGCTCGGGCAGGGGGCGACGAGTCTGGTGAACGCCAACGCGGTCACCTCCAACGGCAACATCTCGCAGGACAGCAAGTGCCAGACGGCATCGGGTCAGTCCGGCGTCGCGAATGCGGCCCTGCTGGCGAACGCGATCACCGCTGGAGTCTCCAACGCGAGCTCATCCTCGACCGCCTGCAACGACGGCACAGCGCCGTCGACCACGCAGAGCTCGTCGGTGATCAATCTGCAGGGCGCCGGCGTGGCGATCCCCGCACAGGGTTGCGAGAACGGCACCCCGAACACCAATTTCACCCCGCTGAACCCGCTCCTACTCACGGTCTGCAACGCCAACGACACCACGTCGGGCCAGACCACGTCGCCCTACGGCGTCCGTGAGGCCCTGACCGCGTTCGTCCTCGCCCTGCCGGGCGGATCGGCACTGGTGAAGGCGACGACCGCCGGCCCCGAAAGCCACGCCGTGGCCCCCGCGGCCACCGTCACCCCGCCGTGTGTTGGGGCCAATTGCCCCGGTAGCGGCAACCAGGGTGGCAAGAACAACGGCAACGGGAATGGCAACGGCACCGGTAACGGCAACGGCAACGGTGGACCCGGCAGCGGCTCGACCTCGAGCAATGCCGGGAATGGCAACGGCACCCTCGCCTTCACCGGCGCGGACCTGCCGTGGCTGGCGATGCTGGGGCTCGGTCTCCTCGGAGCCGGCCTGGCGTTCGCCGCGATGCCGGGCGTTCGCCGGCCTCGCCTCGAAGCCTAGCCCGCGTTCATAGCCTCATCCGGAGTGGAGCGCGCAGATAGTTTCAAGCTGCGGCGGCGCCTAGCGATAGGCGTCATCGCCGCGTTCATCCTGATCCCGGTCTACATGCTGTTCATCCGCGACGACGGCGGCAGCGAGCCATCTCAATCGGCGCTGGTCCAGGCCACGCAGGACCCAAACAAGGCCGCGGAAGTGCTGCTGGACCAGGTCAGCGACCCGTCACAGGGCATCACGATCCGTTTCCCAAGCGGCTGGACGGGCGAACGCACCGGATCGATTGTGCGGGCCACGAGCCACGAGGGTAAGACGGCCGTGGCCGTCACGACGGGAGGCCCGGCTGACTCGGCGCGAACCGTCTTTCGCGACACCACCGCTGCAATCGCCGCTGACTATGAGAAGCCCAAGGTGTCGTTGGTACCAGCGAGGGATGCCCTGCACATCGCCGGCCTGAACACCGCCGGCGCCTCTGTGAGCGGTCGATTGAAGAAGGGCGGGGCACAGAGCACAACGCTGCTCTATGTGGTCCAAGGCAAGCGGCGAGCCTATGTAGTCAGCCTGATCACGCCGCAGGACGCAACGCAGCTGGCGGCCGGGAATCTGATTCTCGCGCGCGGCCTGACGCTCTCAGGCTAGTCCCGCTAAACCGCCTCGACCACGGTCGCAAGGCCCTGGCCGACGCCGATGCAGAGCGTGACCAGCCCGTAGCGGGCGTTGCGGCGCTTCATCTCCCAGACCAGAGAGGTCATCAGGCGGGCGCCCGAGCAACCCAGGGGGTGGCCGAGGGCGATCGCGCCGCCGTTGACATTGAGGCGGTCCTCCTCGATGCCGAGCTCGCGCATGCAGGCGAGGGATTGCGAGGCGAAGGCTTCGTTGAGCTCGACCAGGTCGATGTCGCCGATGCCGAGGCCGGCGGCATCGAGCGCCTTGGGCACGGCCTCGATCGGGCCGATGCCCATCACCGCGGGGTCGACGCCGGCGACGCCGAAGGAGACGATCCGGGCGAGCGGCTCGGCGCCAAGCTTGGCGGCGCCTTCCTCGCCGGCGAGGACGAGGCAGGCGGCGCCGTCATTGAGCGGCGAGGCGTTGCCGGCGGTGACGCTGCCGCCCTCGCGGAAGATCGGCTTCAGCGCCGCCAGCTTTTCGAGCGATGTGTCGGCGCGGGGGCCTTCGTCGGCGGAGAGGTCGTCGACGGGCACGATCTGCTCGTCGAAGCGGCCCTCGGCGGCCGCTGCGACGGCGCGCTCGTGCGAGCGCAGAGCGAAGGCGTCCTGGTCCTCGCGCGACACCGAATAGCGCTCGGCGACGTTCTCGGCGGTCTCACCCATTTGCTCGGTCGAGTAGAGGTCGGCCATCTTCGGGTTGATCAGGCGCCAGCCGAGCGTCGTGTCGTGCAGCGTCTGGGGGCCGCGCGCGAGGCCCCTCTCGGGCTTCGCCATCACCCAGGGTGCCCGGCTCATCGACTCGACGCCGCCGGCGAGGTAGACGTCGCCCTCACCGAGCTTCAGCGCCCGCGCGGCACCGTTGATCGCCTCGAGCCCCGAGGCGCAGAGGCGGTTGACCGTGACGCCGGGAATCGAGACCGGCAGCCCGGCGAGCAGCGCAGCCATCCGGGCGACGTCGCGGTTGTCCTCGCCGGATTGGTTCGCGGCGCCGAAAAAGACGTCGGCGATGCTCTCGGGATCGACGTTGTTGCGCTCGACGGCGGCCTTGACGACGTGGGCGGCAAGGTCGTCGGGGCGGTGCTCGGCGAGCGCGCCACGGTAGGCGCCCATGGGCGTGCGCAGCGCGTCGATGATCAGGGCCTCGGGCATGCGATGGCGAAGTCTAGATAGGCACCCGCGTAACGAGATAGCCTGGTGGCGAGCTCATGGATCCGTTCATTCCGCTCACGCTTGGGGCCGTCATCCTCCTCGTCCTGGTCTTCATGGGCCTGGCGCGTGCGTTCGAGAGTCGCGGCGTCGATCAGCTGCTCGACTGGCAGCCGACGCGCGACTACGAGACCGAGATCGAGCTCGAGCAGGACGACGTCCAGCAGATGATCGAGGCCCAGAACGAGTACCGGCGTAAGCGCGGCGCCAAGGAGATCACCGTCTCCGATGTCGAGAAGCAGGCGGCTGAAGACGAGCAGATCCGCGCACGCGGCAGCGGGCCCTTCGGCCGCGGCGGCGACGACGAGGAGGAGTAAGGCTGGCGCGCGCGCTGATCGTTGGCTGCGGTTGCCGGGGCCGGCAGCTCGGTCGCGAGCTTCGCGAGGCGGGTCTGGAGGTGCGTGGGACGACCCGGACGGACGCCGGCGTCCGGGCGATCGACGACGCGGGGATCGAGCCGGCGATCGCCGATCCCGACCAGCCGGGGACGGTCCTCGACCTCGTCGGCGACGTGGCGCTCGTCATCTGGCTGATGGGCTCGGCCGAGGGCGAGGGTGTGGGGGCGATCCATGGCGAGCGGCTCGAGAGCCTGCTCGCGAAGCTGGTCGATACGCCGGTCCGCGGCTTTGCCTATGAAGGGACCGAGGGGGGCGCTGCCATCGTCGAACGCGCGGCGGCGACCTGGAGCATCCCCGTGGCGATCATCGGCGGCGAGCCCCGCGCTGCGGAGATCCTCGCGTTGCTCGGCTAGTCGTCGAGCTACTCGGGCCGGACAGCGGGGGTCTGCGGCGCGCTGGGCTGCCCCCACGGCGCCAGGTCCGGATTCGACTTCGGCGTCTTGTCGGCGTCTCGGGCGATGGCGCCGAGGCCGAAGACGACGATCAGGACGACGGCGATGAAGCCGCCCAGCACGGCGAGCTGGCTCCTGCGCGAGGGGCCGTAAGCGTGGCCGATGACCTCGCGGCGCTTGTCCTTTCCCATCGCGTCGACGGTTGAGGGCTCGTGCTCCTGGGCCGCCTTTGACGGCGTCAGGAGCTTCAGCTTGCTGGTGTCGGGGGCGCTCGGAGCGGTGCCGCGGGTCGCGCCCCTGCGGCTCGACGGCTTCTTGCGCGCGGTCGTACCCCGCTTGCGCGCTCCTCCTGCCGACGAGCTCCTCCGCTGCTGCGCCATTCGGTGACAGACTCTATCGAGCGGTGAAGCGTGGCGCCAGGGGGAACTCACATCAACCGGCCACCTCCTCGGGCTACGCCCTGCGGGGGTACCGGGAGGCAATTGCTAATTGGTATATTCGGATCAGGCTTTATGTAATTACGAGACAAGGAGCAGTGCCCAGATGACCGACTACGCGAAGGACGTACTGGTGGAGACCGACTGGGTCGCCGATCACCTCGATGACGACGACATCCGCATCGTCGAGGTCGACGAGAACCCCGATCTCTATGCCGAGGCCCACATCCCGGGCGCGATCGGCTTTGACTGGAAGAAGGACCTGCAGGATCAGGTCCAGCGCGACTTTCTCAATGCCGAGGACTTCGGCAAGCTGATGGGCAGCCGCGGGATCTCCAACGACCACACCGTCGTCCTCTACGGCGACCGCAACAACTGGTTCGCGGCCTACACCTACTGGTACTTCCGCTACTACGGCCACGACAACGTCAAGCTGATCAACGGCCCGCGGGAGAAATGGATCGCAGAAGGACGCGAGACGAACTCCGACGTGCCCTCGCACCCCGCGGCGACCTTCGAGGCCAAGAAGGGCGACGATTCGCTCCGCGCCTACCGGGACGACGTCACCGAGGCCCTCGGCGACGGCATCAACCTCGTCGACGTCCGCAGCCCGCAGGAGTACTCGGGCGAGCTGATCGCGATGGCCGGCTATGAGCAGGAGGGGGCCCAGCGCGGCGGTCACATTCCCGGCGCCGCGTCGGTCCCCTGGGCTCAGGCGGTCGAGGAGGACGGCACCTTCAAGTCGGCCGACGATCTGCGCAAGCTCTACGAGGAGAAGGGCGTGATCGACGGCGAGAAGCCGATCATCGCCTATTGCCGGATCGGCGAGCGCTCGGCGCACACCTGGTTCGTGCTCTCCGAGCTTCTCGGCCAGGGCAAGGTCCGCAACTACGACGGCTCCTGGACCGAATGGGGCAATCTCGTCGGCGTTCCCATCGAAAAAGACGCCTGACGCGACCGGAATGACGCATATAGGCTGCGTGCGTGGCCATGCCGCGCACGCACACCTTCCCCGGAGAGGGCGGGGTCGAAATCCACGCCAAGTGGTGGCCCGCCAAGCGGACCCGCGGCTCGGTGGTCATCGCCCACGGCGGTGGCGAGCACTCCGGCCGTTACCAGCACGTCGCCGAGCGCCTCAACAAGGAGCGCTTCGCGGTCTTCGCGCTCGATCACCGCGGGCACGGGCAATCCGGGGGCAGCCCGGGGCTGATCGACAGCCTCGAGAAGACCGTCGACGACCTCGGCACGCTGATCGGCCTCGCCGACGACGAGCTGCCCGACAAGAAGCTGTTCCTGCTCGGGCACAGCATGGGCGGCCTGATCGCCCTCGAATACGCGCTGGAACGCCAGGACACGCTCGACGGGCTGGCGCTGTCGGCGCCGCTGGCAAAGCTCGAGGCGGCCAGCCCGCTGCAGCTCGCCGCGGCGCGGGTGGTCTCGGTCGTCGCGCCCGCGACGGGCGTTTTCAAGGTCGACTCGTCCACGGTCAGTCGCGACCCCGACATCGTGCACGCCTACGACGACGACCCGCTCGTGCTCCACGACAAGCTTCCGGCGCGGACGATCACAGAGCTCGCGGCCGCGATCAACCGCTTCCCCGACCGCCTCCCCAGCCTCCGGCTTCCTCTGCTGGTCATGGGCGGCACCGCCGACAGGCTCGTGCCTCCCGAGGCAGCCACAATGGTCCACGACCTCGCGGGGTCAGAGGACAAGACGCTGATCGAATACGAGGGCCTCTACCACGAGATCCTCAATGAGCCCGAGCAGGACGAGGTCTTGGACGACCTCGTCGAGTGGCTGAAGTCGACCTAGGGGTCTAGACGCTCCAAGAGCGAGGCGAGGATCCTGGCGGTCGCGCCCCAGACCATCGCGTCGCCGACGTTGTAGGTCTCGGTCCTGAACGGGATGCCGCGGCGGACGAGGCGCCGTTTCTCGAAGCCGGCGAGGAGATCGTCGATCCGCAGGTGGAGGACCTCAGCGACCTCGCCGTGGCTCGGCGTCAGCGGCGCGTCGGCTGAGATCACGCCGACGAAGGGGTAGACCTTGTAGCTGGTGACGAAGGTGCCGACCGGGGGCAGGGCGCCGACGACCTCGATCTCGGACGCCGGCAGCGCCAGCTCCTCGTCGGTCTCGCGCAGCGCTGTTTCCTCCAGCTCCTCGCCGGGGTCGCGGCGGCCGCCGGGGAACGAAATCTCGCCTGAGTGGCTCTTGAGGTCATCGCGGCGACGG
>JAWVFN010000150.1:0-2787 GCA_033855935.1 Solirubrobacterales bacterium
CGTTTGCCCAGTTGGAAATAGCGAGGCTCGACGAGCTCAGGCTCGCTGCGGGCGAAGATCGTTTCGACGCGGAGCTGGCCGCGGGTCGCGAGGGCGAGATCGTGCCCGAGCTCGAGCAGCTCGTGGCAGAGCATCCGCTCCGCGAACGCCTGCGAGCCCAACTCATGCTCGCCCTGTACCGCGGCGGTAGGCAGGCGGACGCGCTCGACGTCTACCAGCGCGGCCGGCGGCTCCTGGTCGACGAGCTCGGGATCGAGCCCGGGGAACGGCTGCGACGGCTGGAGAGCCGAATCCTCCAGCACGATCCGGACCTCGACCAGGTCGAGCTGGCGCGGACGCCGGTCGAGGCCGCGCACAAACGGACGCGCCGGCTCGTGTTCGGCGCCGCCGCTGTCGGGATCGTGCTGCTTGCGGCTGTGACCGCGTTCGTTGTCTCAGAGACACGCGGCGGCACGTCGGCGCTCGCGAAAGCGCGCGCCGTTCGCGTCACGCTCGTTCTTCCGGGTGCGCCGTTCACCCAGCAGCCGGCGCCGGTGGACAGAGAGGTGCTCGCGGGCCTCCGTGCCGCTCACCAGGATTTCGGCGTCCAGACCGCCATCTCGTACGGAGAGCCCGGGAAGACCCAGTCTGGCGACACCGCGGGCGGCGGGCTCCGGGTGGCCCTCGAGCGGGCGGCCCGGGCGTCGGCGCTGGTCGTCGTCGGGGCGACGCCCGGCCTCCGGACGGTTGCGGAGGTCACGAAGGCGTTTCCGAAGACGCGATTTGTACTTGGAGGGGCCTCGGTCAACGATCCGCCGTTCCACGCGAATCCGAACGTGACCGGCATGAAATTCGACGATCGAGAGGACGGGTATCTGGCGGGCTACCTCGCCGCACTCATGACGAAGCCGCGCGGGGCGGTCTCCGCCGTCGGAGGCAAAAAGACTCCCCAGGTCGAACGGCTGTTCGCGGGCTTCAAGACGGGAGCGAAGCGCGCGCATCCCTCCGGACGGGTGCTGGTGGGCTATACCAACACGTTCGTCGACCAGAGCGCATGCGAGCGGGTCGCGAACGATCAGATCCGGTCTGGCTCGTCGGTGGTCTTCGACGTAGCCGGTTACTGCGGATTCGGCGCGCTGCAAGCCGCCGGGATCAGGGGCGTCTGGGGCATCGGCGTCGACGATGACCTCTCGTACCTCGGTCCGCACATCCTCGCCTCGGCGGTGAAGCGAGGTGATCGTGCCGTCGAGCTCGCCGTGAGGCTGTTCCTCAGTGGCACCCTGCCCGGCGGCCGTGACGTGCACCTCGGCCTCGGCTCGGACAGCATCGGCCTCGTCGGGATCAGCGGCGGTGTGCCGCTTGCCGCCCGCGCGAAGCTCGAACAGGTAGCGAGCGCCTTGCGTGCCCGCGATCAGGCGGCGGGCCGCTGACGAGCCGATGCGGGCAGTTGACTTGCAGCACGGAGCCACACGCGACCGATGAGCCCAGCGCAACGTCGCCATGTCGATCTGCATGCAAGACCGCACAGAGGTAAGGTCGCCTAAATGCGTGGCTTGCAGAAGATCAGACAATGGTTTCGGCAGGCGGCGAGTACCGTCGAGGAGGAGGCCGAAGGCGGGATCCCGGTCGCGACACCGGCGCCGGGTGCTGAGTCGACCGAGACGGGCGACGCGGATCGCGAGACATCCACAAACGCCCAGGTGGAAGGGGCGGCCGACCAGCCTTGGCCCGACAGCCGCTGACCCTTCGCCCTGACTGAGTAATCGACCGACGCCGTCCGACCTGGCGACCGCGACCGCTGGCGAAGAAGCGGCCAGCGCGCTGTCCCCGAGTCAGGGTTCGATACGAGCCGGACGAGTTCGCCACCCCTGAGACCGACTGGAGGGGGCCGCCAAGGTCGCCGCCGCCTGCCGCTGTGCTCAAGAGGTCCGCGGGTTCATGCCAGACCCGGCGGTGGGAAACTGATCGAAGCCCGACACGGTCAGTTCATGCGTGCGGCTCCGAGCAGAACAATCGCCTGGGCGGGCGTCCCCTCGCCTGAACGCTCGCGGTCCGCTTGTGAACGGCCCTGTGCGCCACGCGCGTGATGAAAAAAAACCCACCGTTTGCAGGTGGGTTTCCAGCGGGAGCGACGGGACTCGAACCCGCGACCTCCGGCGTGACAGGCCGGCGTTCTAACCAACTGAACTACGCCCCCGATTCGGCGGGCAGTGTACCGACGGCAGGGATCGGTCGCCGCCTCGCCAAGATGTCGTCGGATGACGCGCGTCGACTGGATCGTGCTTGCGATCGCCGCGCTCGCCGCCCTCACCGGGCTGAAACGCGGGCTGATCGCGACCGCCCTCTCCCTCGCGGGCCTCGCCGGCGGGGCGGTGCTCGGCGCGCGGATTGCGCCCCACTTCCTGCACGGCGGGTCGATCTCGCCCTACACGCCGCTCGTCGGGCTCGGCGGTGCGCTCGTCGGAGCGGCGCTCCTCCAGTCGATTGCGTCGATGGCCGGCTCGCTCGCGCGCCGGAGCCTGCTCGTGATCCCGCCGCTCCGCGTGCTCGACACTCTCGGCGGCCTCATCGTGGGCGCCGCGTTCGGCCTCGCGGTCGCCTGGGTCGCCGGGGCAGTGCTGCTCCAGCTCCCCGGCCAGACCAAGCTGCGCACCGAGGTCCAGCAGTCGCGGGTGCTGCAACGGCTGAACGAGATCGCCCCGCCCAGCACTGTCCTGCGTGCGTTCAACCGCGTCGACCCGTTCCCGTCGATCGCCGGGCCGGCACCGCCGACCCTGGCGCCCGACCCCCGGGCGCTCTCGTCCACGG
>JAWVFN010000151.1:0-5232 GCA_033855935.1 Solirubrobacterales bacterium
TGGCTGACTTCTCCTTGAACTGGGTCATGCGGTTGAGGTCGCCGTGGGCGGTCAGCGCCGCCAGATACCAGGTCAGCTCGGTGTGCTCGCGGACGTCGGACTGGCGGAAGAGGATGCAGCGCTCGGGATCGAGGCCGGCGGCGAGCAGAATCGCGGTCGTGTCATAGACGCTCGTGCGCAGCCCGGCCGGGTCCCAGGGCACGGTCAGCGCGTGGAGGTCGACGATGCAGTAGATCGCCGGGTCGCCGCGGTCCTGGCCCTCGACGTATTGGCGGATCGCGCCGATGTAGTTGCCGAGGTGCTTGCGCCCCGTCGGCTGGATGCCGCTGAAGATCTTCATCGCGGCGCACATTAAACGCCGCCTCCTCCGCTGCGCGTCCGGGGGCAGCTCTGGCTAGCTGCCGGGACCGCCATTCTTGTAGATCTCGATCTTGCGGTTGATCGCCGCGAGGTGGTCCTGGGTCTCCTCGAGCTGGGTCAGGACGTCCTCGCGGTGGCGGAGGAGGAGCTCGAGGCGCTCGGGCTCCGTGCTCTCGCCTGCTCGCACCAGGTCGAAGTACTCGCGGATCCGGCTGATCGGCATCCCGGTTCTGCGCAGGTATCCGATGAAGCGGATCCGCGCCAGATCGTCCTCGGCGTAGCGCCGATGGCCCGAGGTCGCTCGCTCGACGGGGTCGATCAGGCCCGCGCGCTCGTAGTAGCGCAAGGTGTGGGCGCTGATCCCGGCTGCCTCGGCCGTCGCCGAGATCGTCAGGCCCTCGCTGGTGGTCGCTTCCATGGATCGAGGTTAGAACTTAGAGCACGCTCTAAGTCAAGCCGGCGCCTTCGCCGGCTCGGCTTCATCCGCGCACTTCCGCGCGCACTCGCCCGCGGTCGCCGCTGCCGGCACGAATTCCTCGTCTTTGGCCGCCCGCGGATTCCGCAGCCCGATCCCGGCGAGGATGCCGCCGGCGATCATCAGCACACCGCCGACCCCGATGCCGAGATGAAAGCTTTGCTCTGAGGCCGAGGTGACGGCGGTGGTGACGCGCGCGGCCTCGTCCGCGGGCACGCCCTTGACGCTGACTTCCGAGAGAGGTTTGTCCTTGGCCTTCTGGACCGCGGCCTGCGAGGGCGGCGACAGCGGCTCGGTGCCGAGCTTGCTGTCGATCGTGGAGGCGGTCTGCCCGGAGATCAACGCCCCGAGGATGGCGATCGCCAGCAGCCCCGCCACACGCGAGACGCCGTTGTTGATTCCCGAGGCGACGCCCGCGTGACGCTCGGCCACCGAGTTGAGGGCCGTGGCTGTCAGCGGCGCCACCGTCGCCGAAAGCCCGAGCGAGAAGACCAGCAGCGCGGGCAGGATGTCCTTGACGTAGTCAGGGTGGGCGCCGACCCGGGTCAGCAGCAGCAGTCCGATCCCGCCGACGATCGGCCCGACGCTCATCGGCACCCGAGGTCCGGTCGCCGTCGAGATCCTGCCGAAGCGTGGCGAGAGCAAAAACATCACGATCGAGATCGGGGTCGTCGCCAGCCCGGCCTCGAACGGCGTGTAGCCCGCGGTCTGCTGGAGGAAGAGGGTGACGAAGAACAGGGCGCCGATCAGGCCCGCGTATACGACGAGGGTCTCCATGTTGGTGACCGCGAAGTTGCGGATCTTGAACAACGACAGGTCGAGCATGGAGTGCGAGTAGCGCTGCTCCCAGACGATGAACGAGGCGAAGAGGATGACCCCGGCGATCATCGGCACATAGACGAGCGGGTCCGACCAGCCGTGGGTCGGCTGCTCGATCAGCGCGAACACCGGCCCGCCGAGGCCGAGCGCCGAGAGGGCGATGCCGGGGAAGTCGATGCGCCGGTCGGCCTCCGGATCCATGCTCTCCTCGATGTAGCGGTGGGCGAGGATTGCGGTCACGATGATCAGCGGCACGTTGACCCAGAAGATCGCCCGCCACGAGAGTGCCCCGACCAGCGCGCCGCCACCCGCCGGCCCGAGCACGGTCGCGATCCCGCTCCACGCCGTCCACGTCCCGACTGCCTTGCCGCGCTCGGCGCCCTCGAAGGTCGCGGCGAGAATCGCCAGCGAGCCGGGCACCAGCAGCGCGCCGGCGAAGCCCTGGAGGGCTCGAGCGCCGATCAGGATCGGGGTGCTGGGAGCGATCGCACAGAGCACCGAGGTGATGCCGAAGCCGGTCATGCCGAGAATGAAGATCCGCTTGCGGCCGAACTGGTCGCCGAGCGAGCCGCCGACGAGGAGCAGCGAGACGAGCGCCAGCAGATAGGCCTCGACCACCCACTGCTGGTCGGCGAGGCCGGCGTTGAGGTCGTCGCTGAGAGACGGAAGCGCGACGTTGACAACCGTCGCGTCGAGGAAGACGATCGTCGACCCGAGGATCGTCGCGATCAGCGTGAACCTCTTGCGGCGAGAGCCGGACACCCTGGCCCGAGTCTACGCAGCGACCTCGCTCGGCTACATTTCTCCACCGTCGATAATCGAGATGGTGGCAGCCAAGGAGCCCTTCCCGACCAAGCTGAGCCCGATGCTCGCCAGGATGGGCGATGTCCCCAAGGGCGACGAATGGGCCTTCGAGATCAAGTGGGACGGGGTTCGGGCGCTCGCCTTCGCCGACCACGGCGAGCTGCGGATGGCGAGCCGCCGCGGCGAGGAGATCACGCCGCGCTACCCCGAGCTCGCCGGGATCGCGACCCAGCTCGGCGACCGCGCCGCCGTCCTCGACGGCGAGGTCGTCGCCTTCACCAAGAAGGGCGTGCCCAGCTTCCAGCTCCTCCAGCGGCGAATGGGATTGACCGACCCGCGCGCGATCGATCAGCGCCGCCGCGAGACCGCGGTGACATTCGTCGCCTTCGACCTCCTCCACCTCGATGGCGAGAGCACCCGCCCCCTCCTCTACCCAATGCGCCGCGAGCTGCTCGAGGGCCTCGCGCTCGACGGCGACTACTGGCAGACGCCGGCGAACCACGTGGGCCCCGGGGAGGACCTGCTCGACGCGGCGCGACGACGCGGCCTCGAGGGCATCGTCGCCAAGCGCCTCGACAGCCCCTACCGCGAAGGCAAGCGCACCGGCGAGTGGATCAAGACCCGGCTCTGGAAGCGCCAGGAGTTCGTGATCGGCGGCTATATCCCCGGCGAAGGCAGCCGCTCCGGCCGCGTCGGCTCGCTGCTCGTCGGCTACTGGGACAAACGCCCGGAGGAGCTGAAGAAGCGCGAGCGCCAGAAGCTTGTATTCGCCGGCGGCGTCGGCTCGGGGATGACGGAGGACGACATCGACTTCCTCACCAAGGAGCTGAAGGCGCGCCGGCGCGAGGACAGCCCCTTCGATATCGGCGCCCCGCGAGGCCCGAAGGCACGCATCGCGATCTTCGTCGAGCCCGAGCTCGTCTGCGAAGTCGCCTGGACCGAGTGGACGGCCGAGGGCACCCTGCGCCAGCCCGCGTTCAAGGGCATGCGCGTGGACAAGGACCCGCGCGACGTCGTACGCGAGGATTGATGCCCGGCACCCCCCTTGCAAGGCGCCATTCGGGGTTAGCGAAACGGCCGTCGAAGGTACCCTGCAACCGATGAGTTTCCACCCCGACCGGAGTTACAACAGACATGGCTAGAGCAATTTGGAGTGGATCGATTAGCTTCGGGCTCCTCAACGTGCCCGTCAAGCTCTACAGCGCGGTCTCCAAGCAGAACGTCCAGTTCCGCGAGCTCCGCGAGGGCGACGGCTCCCGGGTTCGGCACAAGCGGGTCGCCGAATCCGACGGCAAGGAAGTCCCCTACGAGAAGATCGTCAAGGGCTACGAGTTCGCGCCGGACCAGTACGTCGTCCTCACGCGAGACGAGCTCTCCGCGCTCGAACCCCAGAAGACCAAGGCGATCGAGATCCAGGACTTCGTCGATCTCGACGAGATCGACCCGATCTACTTCGAGAGCCCCTACTACCTCGGCCCCGACAAGGGCGCGGAGAAGGCCTACGCGCTGCTGGTCAAGGCGATGCGCGACGCCCGCAAGGTCGCCGTTGCGCGCTTCGTGCTCCGCAACAAAGAGCACCTCGCCGCGGTCCGGCCGATGGAAAACGAAGACGTCCTTACTCTGGCGACGATGCGGTTCCACGACGAGGTGACGACGCCCAAGGAGATCGGTCCCGAGGTCGTCGGGACCGAGAAGCCGAAGCCCGACCAGCGCGAGGTCGAGATGGCCAAGCAGCTGATCGAGTCGCTCTCGACCGACTTCAAGCCCGAGGCCTACCGCGACGAGTACCGCGAAGAGCTGATCTCGCTGCTCGACCGCAAGGCCGCCGGCGAGGACATCGTCTCCGCCCCGAGCGAGGAGCCCGAGCCGACCAAGGCCCCCGACCTGATGGCCGCGCTCGAGCAGAGCTTGGCTTCGATCAAGGGGGAGGAGGCGAAGACCGCCTCCAACGGCGGCAAGGCCTCGGCCAAGAAGGCTCCGGCGAAGAAGGCTGCCGCCAAGAAGACCTCCGCCGCGAAGAAGCCGGCGGCCAAGAAGGCCCCGGCCAAACGCAAGACCAAGGCGAAGTCTGTCTCCAAGTAAGGGCAGCACGGTCGCAGTCGACGGCCGGCGGGTCTCGCTGACCAACCTCGACAAGGTTCTCTTCCCTTCCACGGGGACGACCAAAGGCGAGGTGATCGACTACTACGCCCGCGTCGCCGGGTTGATGGTCCCCCACCTCAAGGGCCGTCCGATCACGCTGCGGCGGTTTCCCAACGGCGTCGGCGACAACCGCTCCTTCTTCGAGAAACGCTGTCCCGATCACCGCCCGTCCTGGGTGAAGACGACCAAGGTGTACGTGAGCGCCAAGCACGGCAAGGTCGACTTCTGTCGCTGCGAGGACCGCCCGACGCTGATCTGGATGGCGCAGCTCGCCTCGCTCGAGATCCACCCCTCCCTCTCCCTCGGCCGCGCGATCAAGCGCCCGACGGCGCTCGCCTTCGACCTCGACCCCGGCGAGCCGGCGGGCCTGCTCGAGTGCTGCCACGTTGCCCTGCGGGTTCGCGAACTGTTCGAGTCCTTCGGCATGGAGAGCTTCCCCAAGTCCTCCGGCGGCAAGGGCATGCAGGTCTACGTGCCGCTCAACGACGACAAGGCGCGCTACGAGCAGACCAAGCCCTTCGCGCAGGCGGTCGGTCAGCTGCTCGAGAAGCAGACGCCCAAGGACGTGACCTCGCAGATGAAGAAGGAGCTTCGCAAGGGCAAGGTCTTCGTCGACTGGAGCCAGAACGACG
>JAWVFN010000152.1:0-7148 GCA_033855935.1 Solirubrobacterales bacterium
ACGGCACCTATTCCAACACCCGCTTCGTCGCCTCGTTCATCGGCTTCGCCCCGGCCAAGAATCCCGGCCTGCTCGTCGCCGTGATCGTCGACGAGCCCCAGGGGCAGCACCTCGGCGCCGAGGTCGCGGCCCCGGCGTTCAGCCAGATCGCCCAGTTCGCGCTGCCCTATCTGGGGATTTCGCCGAACAACTGATCAGGTGCCGCTCGCGGCCGCGGTCTGCACCCGCGCACGGTCGCTGCGCAGCAGCGCCGTGGTCAGCACCGCTGCGCCGAAGGTCGCGATGGCCGCGACCGTGAAGGCGAGCTGGAACCCGGACGAGAGTGCATCGGCGGTGGCATGGCCGGAGGCGATCAGCTTGTCGCTGTGGGTCGCTGCGAGCGTAGTCAGGGCGGCGACTCCGATCGAGCCGCCGACCATCCGCGAGGTGTTGATCAGGCCCGACGCGAGCCCTGCTTCGCTGGCGGGAACGCCCTGGACAGCGGAGACCGTGGCCGCGACCATCGCCAGCCCCAGCCCGAACGTCGTGAACATGCCGCCGGGAACCGTATTGATGAAGTAGCCGCCGTCCGGGCTGACGCCGCTGAGCAGAGCGAGCCCGAGGGAGATCGAGAACAGGCCCCCGACGAGCACCGGCCGCGTTCCCACCCTGTTGATCAGCCGAGTCGCGACGATCGTGCCGGCGACGACGCTGAGCGTCAGGGGCAGGAACTCGACCCCGGTGAGCAGCGGCGACGAGCCCAGGACCTGCTGAAGGTAGAGCGAGACGAGGAACCACATCGAGAACGTCGTCGCCGCGAGCAGCAGCATCGCGATGTTGGCGATGCGCAGCGCCGGCCTGGCGAAGATCTGCAGCGGCATCAGCGGCCTGCTTGCGACGCGCGCCTCGACCCAGACGAAGGCGGCGATCAGGGCGGCCGATGCCGCGACAGGGCCGAGCACGCCGGGGGATCCCCATGAGAGGTTGTCGGTGCGGACGATGCCGTAGACGAGCGCCGTCAGCCCCGCGGTTACGAGGATGGCGCCAAGCGCGTCGAAGTGGCTGCGTGCACCGGCCGTGGACGGAGGATCGGCGGGGATCAGCCGCGGCCCGAGGAAGACGACGGCGGCTCCGATCGGGATGTTGACGAGGAAGATCGCCTCCCAGCCGATCGCCTGAGTAAGGACGCCGCCGGCGAGGGCGCCGCTGGTGCCGCCGAGGCCGGCCATCGCGCCCCAGACGCCGACGGCGCGAGTTCGCTCGCGGCCCTCCGAGAAGCTGTGGGTGATCACCGCGAGGCTCGCGGGCGAGATCACGGCGGCGCCGAGGCCCTGCACGGCGCGAGCACCGAGCAGCTGACCTTGGGTGCTGGCCAGCGCTGCCGCCAGCGAGGCGACCGAGAAGAGCACGGTGCCGGCGAGGAAGGTCCGCCGCGCGCCGAGGACGTCGGCGCTGCGGCCGCCGAGCAGAAGGAAGCCGGCGAAGACGATGGCGTAGGCGTCGACGACCCAGGCGAGGGCCGCCGTCGAGAAGCCGAGACCGTCCTTGATCGAGGGTAGCGCGACGTTGACGATCGAGACGTCGA
Source organism: Solirubrobacterales bacterium (assembly GCA_033855935.1). GTDB lineage: Bacteria > Actinomycetota > Thermoleophilia > Solirubrobacterales > 70-9 > JAWVFN01. The sequence goes on from JAWVFN010000152.1 coordinate 1,565, forward strand.
GGATGACCATGAACTGCGCCAGGCACAACAGGATCAGCAGGGGGGTCGAGCCCCGTCTTTGCTCGCCGGCCGGGTTCATCGGCTCCGCATCGAGAGGACGTAGGCAGCCTGGACGGCGGCCCAATGGCGCTCTTCCTTGCGCACATCCTTCTCCGACTTCTTGTCCTTCTTCACTTCGTCCTTGATCTGATCCATGGGAATGCCTTTCAAGTCATGTACCCTGATAGTTCGATAATCATCGTAGCAAGGTAGTTCGATAAATGTCGTACAATGGGCAGCGATGGAAATAGAACACGAACACCCGGATAGGGAAGAGCTCGAGCTCGCGCCCGTTCTGCACGCGTTCAGCGATCCGCTCCGCCTCGAGGTCGTCCGCGCCCTCGCCGCCGGCGCCGAGCCGCTTCGCTGCGGCGCCTTCGAATACCTCGGCATCGTCAAGTCGACTCGCACGCACCACTTCCGAGTTCTGCGCGAAGCGGGGATCATCCGCCAGGAGCGCAAGGGCACGGCGAAGCTGATGACGCTGCGCCGCGACGATCTCGACGCCCGCTTCCCCGGCCTGCTCGACGCCGTCCTCGCGGGCGCCCCGCACGACGCCGCGGCCCTTTCTCCGGCTACGGCCTGAGCCCAACCTAGAATCGCTGCGTGAAGCTGAGCGACTTGATCGCCCGAGCGGGGGTCGAGGCCGAGCTGGCCGGGGGTGACCCGGAGATCTCGGGCCTCGCCTACGACAGCCGCCGGGCTGGCCCGGGCGACCTCTTCTTCTGCGTCACCGGCCTCGAGTCCGACGGTCACGAGTTCGCCGCGCAGGCGCTCGAGGCGGGCGCCGCCGCGCTCGTCGTCGAGCGCCCGCTCGAGCTCGATGCGCCGCAGCTGCGCATGGCGAGCGCCCGGGTGGCGATGGCTCCCCTGTCGGCGGCCTTCTTCGGCGACCCCACCGCCGAGCTGCTGCTCGCCGGGGTCACGGGAACAAACGGCAAGACCACGGTTGCCTGGCTGATCCGCGAGATCCTCGTCGCGGCCGGGTGGAGGTGCGGGCTCCTGGGCACCGTCAAGCAGCTCGTCGGCGGCGAGGAGGAGCACACCGAGCGCACCACGCCGGAGGCGATCGACCTGCAGGCGACCTTCCGGCGGATGGTCGTCACCGGCGACCAAGCGTGCGCGATGGAGGTCTCATCGCACGCGCTCGTCCTGCGCCGCGCCGACGCGATCCATTTCGACGCCAAGATCTTCACGAACCTGACCCAGGACCATCTCGACTTCCACGACGACATGGAGGACTACTTCGTCGCCAAGCGGCGGCTGTTCGACCTCGGCGGGGGCACCGCGATCGTCAATCTCGACGACCCCTACGGCCGGCGGCTCGCCGGCGAGATCGACTGCCTGACGTTCTCGGCCTCGGGCGTCGACGAGGCCGACTATCGCGCCGAGGGGATCTCGCTCGACGCGGGTGGCGCGACCTTTCGCTGTGTCGCCCCCACGGGCGAGGTGCCGGTCCGTACCCAGATGCCGGGGCACTTCAACGTCTCGAACGCCCTCGCCGCGATCGCCGGGGCGGAGGCGCTCGGGGTCGAGCTCTCACAGGCCGCGCGGGCGCTGGCCGGGGCCGAGCCCGTGCCGGGCCGCTTCGAGCCGATCGACGAGGGCCAGCCGTTCTCGGTGCTCGTCGACTACGCGCACACCCCCGACTCGCTCGAGAACGTGTTGCGCGCCGCGCGGAGGCTGACCGAGGGCAAGCTCATCTGCGTCTTCGGCTGCGGCGGCGACCGCGATCGCGACAAGCGGCCGATCATGGGCCGGATCGCGGCCGAGCTCGCCGAGATCGCGATCGTCACCTCCGACAACCCCCGCTCTGAGGATCCGGAGGCGATCATCACCGAGATCGTCGCCGGCATCCCCGCCGACCCTCAGGCACAGGTCGAGGTTGAGGTTGACCGGCGCCGGGCGATCGCCAAGGCGCTGCGCCAGGCTTCGGCGCGAGACACGGTGTTGATCGCCGGCAAGGGACATGAGCAGGGCCAGGAGTTCGAGGGCAGCAGGAAGATCCCGTTCGACGACCGCGAGGTGGCGCGTGAGGAGCTGCGGCGCCTCCCGTCGCCGGCCTGATGAAGGCCTGGGGCGGAGACCGCGTGGCCGGGGCCGGCGGGGCCGAGGTCATCGCCCGCGGCGCCGATGGCGGCCCGGCGCGGGCGACGATCGACTCGCGCGAAGTGGGGGAGGGGGACTTGTTCTTCGGCCTCGCCGGCGAGCACACCGACGGCGGCGAGTTCGCCGCTGCTGCGCTCCAAGGCGGCGCCTGGGGCGTCGTCGTACGGCCCGAGCACGCCGAGGGGCTTGACGGCGGCTGGGTGCTCGCCGCCGCCGACCCGCTGGCGGCGTTGCAGTCGCTGGCGCACGAGTGGCGGACCGAGCTTGGGGCGCGGGTGCTCGGGGTCACGGGCTCGACCGGCAAGACGTCGGTCAAGGACATCGCCGCGGCGATCATCGGCGACGCGGTCCACGCCAGCCGCGAGAACTTCAACACCGAGATCGGGCTGCCGCTGACGATCCTCGAGGCGGACACGGGGACCGAGTTCCTCGTGCTCGAGATGGCGATGCGCGGCGCGGGACAGATCGCCGAGCTCTGCGAAATCGCCGAGCCCGACGCGGTGATCATCACCAACGTCGGCCCGGTCCACATCGAGCTGCTCGGCAGCCTCGAGGCGGTCGCCGCGGCGAAGGCCGAGGCGCTTGACGGCGTCGGCGACGGCTACGCCGTCGTGCCCGCCGAAGCGGGCCCGCTCGAACCCCATCTGACCGGGGAGGTGAAGCTGATCCGCTTCGGCGCCGGCGGCGACGTCTTCGCCCGGCAGGCGAGCGCCGTCGGCGGCGAGACCGAGGCGCTCGTGGTCACGCCGAGCGGCGAGCAGGGATTCCGGTTTCCCTTCGATGAGGCCTACAACCTCGACAACGCTCTGGCGGCCGTCGCGGCGGGATTCGTGCTTGGGGTTCCCCTCGAGCCAATGGCCCATCGGGCCCCGCGGATAACCTTTTCGCGGCTGCGAGGCGAGGTCGTCGAGCTGCCCGAAGGCGCGATCCTGATCAACGACTCCTACAACGCGAATCCGGTCTCGATGCGAGCGGCGCTCGATCACCTCGGCTCGCTCGAGGTCTCGGGGCGCCGGATCGCCGTGCTCGGCGAAATGAAGGAGCTCGGCCCCGACGCCGCGGCCTACCACCGCGAGGTCGGCGAGTATGCGCGCACCGTCGGCGCGGAGCTGGTGATCGGGGTCGGCGAGCTCGGCGGCGCCTACGCCCCCGACCGCGCCGCGGCCGACGCCGCAGCCGCCACCGAGGCGCTGCGGGCAGAGCTCGGGCCCGGCGACGCGGTCCTAGTCAAGGGCTCGCGCGCGGTGAAGCTGGAAACGGTCGCCGAGCAACTTAAGGCGGGCGCCTAGTGGGCCAAGTGCTCATCGCCGGCATGGCGGCGATGCTGATCACGATCTTCCTCGGGCCCAAGTTCATCGAGTACCTGCGCCTCAAGGAGTTCGGCCAGCACATCCGCGAGGACGGGCCCGAGGAGCACCACGAGAAGGCCGGCACGCCGACGATGGGCGGGCTGATCATCTTCCTCGCGATTTCGGTGCCGTACCTCGTGCTGTCGGGTCGCGACACCCAGAGCCTTGCCGTCTTCGGCGTCGCCCTCGGCTGCGCGGCGATCGGCTTCGGCGACGACTTCGTCAAGATCGTCAAGCGGCGCTCGCTGGGGATCTCGGCGCGGACGAAGCTCTTTCTTCAGCTCCTCCTCGCGGTCGGGCTCTGGTACGTCGCCGACCATGTGGTCGGGCTCAACTCGCAAGTCGAGCTGCGGGTGTCCCACGCCGCCGTCGACATTCCCGACGTCGCCTACGTGGTTCTGATCTTCCTTGTGATCGCCGGCGCCAGCAATGCCGTCAATCTCACCGACGGGCTCGATGGCCTCGCCGCCGGGTGCTGCGCGATCGTCTTCCTCTCCTACACGGCGATCACCTTCGTCACCAACGGTCAGGACGACTTGGCGCTGCTCTCCGCCTGCCTGGTCGGCGCCTGTGTCGGGTTCCTATGGTTCAACTCGTTCCCGGCGTCGATCTTCATGGGAGATACCGGGTCGCTCGGGCTCGGCGGCGCGATCGGCGCCCTTGCGGTGATGACCCAGACCGAGCTGCTGCTGATCCTGATCGGCGGCATCTTCGTCTTCGAGGCGCTCTCGGTGGCGGTTCAGGTCGCGTGGTTCAAGCTCTTTCGCCGGCGGGTGTTGCTGATGGCGCCGATACACCACCACTTCGAGCTGTTGGCTTGGTCGGAGACGAAAATCATGCTGCGGTTCTGGATCATCGCCGCCGTGTGTTCAGGAATCGGCTTCACGCTCTACCAACAGGCAATCGGGCGCTAGCCGCAAATAACCTCGGCCCAGGCAGGCGCAGGGGTCTCAGGAGCGAAGTTATGTAGCCATGAAGGCACGTCCGCCCCTGCCTGAGGGGCCGTTTCTGGTTGTCGGCCTGGCCCGCTCCGGGGCCGCCGTCGCCCACCTGCTCCGCAACCGCGGCGAGCGCGTGATCGGCGTCGACTCAGGCGAGCCCGCGAGCGCGGCAGGGCTCACCGAGGCGGGCGTCGAAGTCCATGTGAATGAGGCGGGAACTGACCTTTTGGACGAGGTGAAGACAGTCGTCAAGAGCCCCGGTGTGCCGCAGGACGCGCCGGTGATCACCGCCGCTCGTGAGCGGGGCCTCGCCGTCACCGGCGAGCTCGAGCTTGCCTGGCGGGCGCTGTCGAACCGCTTCGTCGCCGTCACCGGCACAAACGGCAAGACGACGACGACCGAGTTGATCGGGCACCTGCTGCGGACCGCCGGCGAGCCCGTCGCCGTCGCCGGCAACGTCGGCATGCCGCTCGCGGCACTCGTCGGCGAGGTCGAGGAGGAGGCGACGATCGTCTGCGAGTGCTCGAGCTTCCAGCTCGAGGACGCCGAAGCCTTCGCGCCGGAGTGCGCAGTCTTCCTCAACCTCGCCCCCGACCACCTCGACCGCCACGGCACGGTCGAGGCCTATTTCGACGCCAAGCTGCGGATCTTCGCCAACCACGGGCCGGGCGACATCGCCGTCATCAACGGCGCCGAGCCGGCGCTCGCCGAGATCGAGCTGCCGGAGGGAGTCGAGCGCGTCGTTTTCAATCCCGACGGGAGTGGCGACGGCGAGATGACGATCGAGGCCGGCGAGATCCGCTGGCACGGCGAGCCGCTCGTCCTCTCGGCCGAGCTCCATCTCCTCGGGCCGCACAATGTCGCCAACGCGATGGCCGCGGCGGCGGCGGCGCTGGCGATCGATGTCCCGCTGGCGAAGGTCGCCGAGGGGCTGCGCAGCTTCGAGGGCGTCGCCCACAGGCTCGAGCCGGTGCGCGCCCTCGACGGCGTCCTCTACGTCAACGACTCGAAGGCGACCAACGTCGCCGCCGCGCTCGCCGCGGTCAACGCGTTCGAGGGCGGCATCCACTTGATCCTCGGCGGCCAGCGCAAGGAGGAGAGCCTCGAGCCCCTGGCCGCTCCGGTCGCCGAGCGCGTGGTCGCCGT
>JAWVFN010000153.1:0-7636 GCA_033855935.1 Solirubrobacterales bacterium
CCGCGCCGAAGCAGGTACGAGTCTGGGTCGAACGCCGCTACGCCGACCTTCTGGGCCGCACGGTCCGCGCCCACTCCCCGTTCGAGGAGATCCGCTTCGTCGAGGAGGACGGAGTGATCGCCGACGACGCCGGCCCGACCCCGCGGGAACCCGCTGTCAACGCCGACTACACCTTCGAGCGTTTCGTCATCGGCCCGGGGAACCGCCTCGCCCACGCCGCGGCCCTCGCCGTCGCCGAAGCCCCCGGCCAGGCTTACAACCCCCTCTTCCTTCACGGCCCGCCCGGGCTCGGCAAGACCCACCTGCTCGGCGCCGTCGCCAACTACCTGCGGCTGCGCTCGCCCGACCTTTCGGTCCACTACGCCACGGCCGAGTCATTCACCAACGCCTTCATCGCGGCCTTGCAGGGCGCCGACATCAACTCGTTCAAGGAGCGCTACCGCGGCGCTGACGTGCTTCTGATCGACGACGTCCAGTTTCTCGAGGGCAAGGCCCACACCGCCGACGAGCTCTTCCACACCTTCAACGCCCTCTATGAGAGCGGCTCACAGATCATCCTCTCCGCCGACAGGCTGCCGAGCGAGCTCTCCGAGCTCGCGGCGCGGCTCCGCGACCGCTTCGAGTGGGGCCTGGTCGCCGAGCTGCGAGCGCCCGACGAGCGCACCCGCGTCACCTTCCTCAACCGCCTCTCCTCCGAGCAGCAGATCGCGCCGGCCGAGCCCGAGGCGCTCGGTGACATCGCCCGTCAGGTGACCGAGAACCTGCGCCTGCTGCGGGGTGCGCTGACCCGAGTAATCGCCCTCTCCTCGCTCACCGACACGCCGATCACCCGCCGCCTCGTCGGTGAGGCGCTGCCGAGCTCCTCCGCCGCCACCCCCCGGCCGGCGCGACCGTCGATCGAGGCCATCCAGAAGCTCGTCTGCCGGCGCTTGGATGTGGACGTCGAGAGCATCTTCTCCCAGAGCCGCGCCGGGCAGGTGGTCGAAGCGAGGCAGCTCGCGATGTACCTATGCCGGCGCCTCACCGACCACTCTCTGCCCCAGATAGCGCGAGCGTTCAAGCGCCGCGATCACACCACCGTGATGCACGCCCTCAAACGCGTCGACTCTCGCCTCGAGACCGATCCGACACTCCGTTCTCTCGTTGAGACGCTTGACAGCGAGCTCCGTCCCAGCACATCCGGCACCGTCAACGCGTCGTGACCGAAGCCGCTGAAAGAATCGTTCGGACCCGCCCCATCCACATCTCCACAGCCATTCACACCCCTTACTACCACTAGGACGGTCCAACTCTTGAAGATCACTGCTCAACGGCAACCGCTCTTCGACTCTTTGCAGATCGTCTCTCGCGCGGTATCGGCACGCGCCGCTCTTCAGGCGTTGACGGGAATCCTCGTTACGGTCGACAACGGCGCCGTGACCCTCCGCGCCACCGACGGCGAGCTCGGGCTCCAGGTTTCCCCCCAGGCCGAGGCAGAGGGCGACGGCGCCGTGGTCCTGCCCGGGCGGCTGCTGGTCGACATCGTCCGCTCGCTGCCCGAGGGCTCGATCGAGCTCGAGTTGCGCGAGCAGGAGCGCGATGTCGAGATTCGGGCCGGATCGTCCCGCTTTCACCTGCGGACGCTGCCGGCCGAGGATTTTCCCCGGGCGCCGGAGGCCGAGGGCGATTCGTTCGAGCTGCCCGCCGAGCCGCTTCGCGAGACGATCAACCGCGTCGCCAGTGCCGCCTCGCGCGACGACGCCCGCCCGGTCCTCACGGGGATCCTGCTCAAGGTCGAGGGCGCCGAGATGACGATGGTCGCCACCGACTCCTACAGGCTGGCGGTCAAGCGCACCGAGCTCGGTGCGCCGGCGACCGAGGTCGAAGCCAACGTGCCGGCGCGGGCGCTGAAGGAGCTGGCGCGGCTGACCGAGGGCGACGAGCCCGGCGCGGTCGCGATCACTCTGACCCGCAACCAGGCCCTGTTCCGGGTCGGCGACGTATCGATGAGCTCGCGCCTGATCGACGGCCAGTTCCCCAACTACCGCCAGCTGCTGCCGGAGTCGTTCGAGCACGAGGTCAAGGTCAAGCGCGAGGAGCTCCTCGACGTCGTCCGTCGCGTCGCCCAGGTGGCGCAGCGAAACGCGGCGCTGCGCCTCTCCTTCTCCAGCGGCGAGTTGGTGGTCTCGGCCGAGACGCCGGATCTCGGGGACGCCCGCGAGGCGCTGCCGGTTCCGTTCGAGGGCGAACCGATTGAGATCGGCTTCAACCCCGAGTTCGTTCGCGACGGGCTCGAGAGCGTCGACTCGGAGGATCTGGTGCTGAAGCTGATCTCGTCGCTGCGACCCGGCCTGATCGAGCCCGCCGACTCTGACGACTTCAGCTACCTCGTGATGCCGATCCGCTTGAACGTGTGATGCGATGCAGGTGGCCCGGGTACGCACGCTGCACTTCCGCAACCTCGCCACCGCCGAGGTAGAGCTCGGTGGTGAGATCACCGTCGTCCACGGCGCCAACGGTGCCGGCAAGACCAACCTGCTCGAGGCCGTCTACTTCGCCCTCACCGGCCATTCGTGCCGCGGTGGCAACGACCGAGATCTGATCGCCCACGACGCCGACGCCGCACGGGCCGAGGTCGATCTGACCGACGACGACGGCACGCGCACCCTGCTCTCCTCGATCGCCCGCGACGGCGAGCGCCGGCGCCTCTCCGACGGATCGGCGCTCGGCGCCGTAACCCCCGAGCGGCCGCCGGTCAGCGTCTTCCTCCCCGACCGGCTGGCGCTGGTCAAGGGGCCGCCGGCCCAGCGTCGCGCCCACCTCGACCGCTTCGCCGCGGCGCTGCGACCCGCGCGCGCCGACCTGCGCCAGCGCTTCGGCCGCGCCCTGGCCCAGCGCAACGCGCTCGTCGCCCGGGTCAAGGCGGGCCTCGCCTCGGTCGACTCGCTGGCGGCCTGGGACGAGAACCTCGCCGGCGAGGCCGAGCCGCTGGTCGCTTCCCGAGCCGAAGCGATCGAGCTGATCGCAGCGCCGTTCGCGGCCGCGGCCGCGGAGATCGGCCTCGCCGGTGAAGCCGCGATCGCCTACCGCCCGCGCGGCCCGGCGACCGCGGAGGAGCTGCTGGCCGAGCTCACCTCGCGGCGCGAGGCCGACCTCGGTCGCGCCTATCTCAGCTTCGGCCCGCAGCTCGACGAGGTCGCGCTGTCGCTCGCCGGCAAACCGCTGCGCCGTTTCGGATCGCAAGGTCAGCAGCGCCTCACGCTCCTGGCCCTGCTCTTTGCCGAGCGCGGAGAGCTGCTGGCGGCCGGCCGCCCGGCGCCGCTGATGCTCCTCGACGATGTCCTCTCCGAGCTCGACCCCGAGCACCGCGCCCTTCTCCTCGAACGCCTCTCCGGCGCCGGCCAGACCGTGATCACCGCCACCGAGCCCGAAGCGATCCCCGACGGGGTCGAGTGGACCTCACTGGCGATGAGTTCGGGCAAGGTCGCGGCGGTCCCGCGGCTCAGGGAGGCCGCGTAGTGGGTCGCAGGGCCCCGAGGCCTATATCTGCGGCCCTGCCGGGGGTTCTCGACCACGTGGCTCCCAAGACCCCCCTCGCCGCCGTGCAGATGGCGTGGCCGAAGGCGGCCGGTGCGGCGATCGACCGGGTTGCCTCGCCGGTCTCCGAGAAGGACGGCGTGATCACCGTGGCCTGCGCCTCCGCGAGCTGGGCGGAGCAGCTCGACCTGCTCCAGGTGGAGCTTTTGGCCAAGCTCAGAACCGCTCTCGGAGAGGCCCCGGAGGTGCTCGAATTGCGTTTTAGGGTTGCCGAACAGGGCCGCGGGTCCCCGCCCGGATAAATTTACTATTTCTTTCGTGATTTGCAGGGATTTTTAGGGTTCGGCGGGTTGGTTCCGCGGCCCCCGACTGGTAGACTTATGTGAAGTTGACGAGAGGCCCCGACTCCGCTGTTTCGGACACGTTCCCGGGCAGCAGGGCAGTCGGGGTTTCCCATGATTTGAGAGGAAAGGACCTCAGTGGCGAGCACCCGTAAGCCGGCCCCTGCCAAGAGCAAGGCCAACAAATCGAGCGCCAAGGCAACGCCCGCGAAGGCGACTGCTACGAAGGCGCCCGCGAAGACAACCGCCTCCACCAAGGGCGGCAAGGGCAGCTACGGCGCCAAGGACATCACCGTCCTCGAGGGCCTCGAGGCCGTTCGCAAGCGGCCCGGCATGTACATCGGCTCGACCGGCGCCCGCGGCCTGCACCACCTCGTCTACGAGGTGGTCGACAACTCTGTCGACGAGGCACTCGCCGACAACGCCACGAAGGTCACCGTCACGCTGCACCCCGACAACAGCTGCACCGTCGTCGACGACGGTCGCGGCATCCCGGTCGAGCGGATGGCGAAGGAGAAGAAGCCGGCCGCCGAGGTCGTGCTCACCACCCTGCACGCCGGCGGCAAGTTCGGCGATGGCGGCGGCTACAAGGTCTCCGGCGGTCTCCACGGCGTCGGCATATCCGTCGTCAACGCGCTTTCCGAAGAGCTCCATCTCGAGATCTGGCGTGATGGCGCCGTCTGGGAGCAGGACTACGCCCGTGGCAAGCCCCAGAACAAGCTGAAGAAGGGACGCGCGGTGAAGACCACCGGGACGACGATCACCTTCAAGCCGGACTTGGAGATCTTCAAGGAGGACGTCGAGTTCGACTTCCAGACCCTCGCCGAGCGCCTGCGCGAGACCGCCTTCCTCACCCGCGGCCTCAAGGTCGAGCTGATCGACGAGCGCGGCGCCGGCGAGAAGGTCGAGTTCCAATACAAGGGCGGCATCGCCGACTTCGTCAAGCATCTGAACGAGGCCAAGGACCCGCTGCACCGCAAGATCATCTTCCTCGAGGGCGAGAGTGACGAGGGCCAGGTCGAAGTCGCGATGCAGTGGAACTCCTCCTACCAGGAGTCGACCTTCACCTTCGCCAACAACATCAACACCCACGAGGGCGGCACCCATCTCTCGGGCTTCCGCTCGGCACTGACCAGGACGCTCAACGCCCAGGCGCGCTCCAAGGGACTGCTCAAGGAGAAGGACGACAACCTCTCCGGCGACGACGTTCGCGAGGGCCTCACCGCGGTGATCTCGGTCAAGCTCCACGACCCCCAGTTCGAGGGCCAGACCAAGACCAAGCTCGGCAACCCGCCGATCGAAGGGCTGGTCAAGGAGGTCGTCAACCGCAAGCTCGGCGAGTTCCTCGAAGAGCACCCCGCGGACGCCCGCCGGATCCTGATCAAGGCCGTCGAGGCGGCCCGGGCCCGCGACGCCGCCCGTAAGGCGCGCGACCTGACTCGGCGCAAGTCGGCGCTCGAGAACTCGACCCTTCCCGGCAAGCTCGCCGACTGCTCGGTCAAGGACCCGGCGCTCGCCGAGCTGTTCATCGTCGAGGGCGATTCGGCCGGGGGCTCCGCGAAGCAGGGCCGCGACCGCAACACCCAGGCCGTCCTGCCGCTGCGCGGCAAGATCATCAACGTCGAGAAGAGCCGCATCGACAAGGTCCTCGCCAACAACGAGATCCAGGCCTTGATCACGGCGATCGGCATCGGCGTCCACGACGAGGAGTTCAAGGTCGACGACCTCCGGTACCACAAGATCGTGCTGATGACCGATGCCGACGTCGACGGCGCCCACATCCGCACCCTCGTCCTCACCTTCCTCTACCGCCACATGCGCGAGTTGATCGACGGCGGCTTCGTCTACATCGCCAAGCCGCCGCTCTACAAGGTCAAGAATGGCTCGAAGGAGACCTACATCGAGCGCGAGTCCGAGCTCGAGGAGCTTTTGCTCCGCGACAAGCTCGAGAACTTCGAGATCATGGACGCGGTCGGCAAGCAGCGCAAGCTCGGCAAGCGCCGCTGGCAGGACTTCAACCGCGCCTTCAAGGCCTACGAAGGCTGGAGCGCGACGCTGGTCGCCGAATACGGCCACGAGCGGATCGACTTCATCGGCCACTCACAGCTGCTGCAGAAGGGCGTCAAGACCCTCGCCGCGGCCGAGAAGCTGTTCAAGGCCAGGGACCCCAAGGACCATCCCTACGAGACCCAGATGGTCAAGAAGACGAAAGACGCGATCGTGGTCAAGGGGATCCAGCGCCGCAGCGGGCTCGCCAAGGAGCACACCCTGCCCAAGGCGATGTTCGAGTCCAACGCCTACAAGGAATTGGTCGAAGCCCATTCGAAGCTCGTCGCCCAGGTCGGTGAGGCGCCCTTCGTCGTCGCACTGGAGGAGCGAGAGGAAGAGGCCGACACCTTTGCCGAGCTCCGCTTCAAGGTCATGGAGCTCGCCCGGCAGGGGATCCAGCTCTCGCGCTTCAAGGGCCTCGGCGAGATGAACCCCGAGCAATTGCGGACGACGACGATGGACCCCGCGAGCCGCACCCTGGCTCAGGTGACAGTCGACGACGCCGCCGCGCTCGACATCGAGCAGACCTTCTCCGATCTGATGGGAGACAAGGTCGAGCCCCGCCGTGAGTTCATCGAGCGGCACGCAAACGAGGTGCGATTCCTTGACGTTTAGTGAGAGAGAGGAAGACTGATGGCCGACACGCCGCCTGAAGACGGCACCAGCCTCGAAGCGCTGACCGGCAACATCGAGCCGCGCGAGCTCGAGCAGGAGATGCGGTCGTCGTACCTCGATTACGCGATGAGCGTGATCGTCGGCCGCGCGCTGCCCGACGTCCGCGACGGCCTCAAGCCCGTGCACCGGCGCGTCCTCTACGCCATGCACGACCTCGGCCTGCAGCCGAACCGGGCCTATCGAAAGTGCGCCTTCATCGTCGGCGAAGTGATGGGCAAGTACCACCCGCACGGCGACTCGGCGATCTACGAGACGCTGGTGCGGATGGCGCAGGACTTCTCGATGCGCTATCCGCTTGTCGACGGGCAGGGCAACTTCGGCTCGATCGACGACGACCCCGCCGCCGCGATGAGGTACACCGAGGCCCGCCTCGACGCCCTCGCGACCGAGATGCTGCGCGATATCGACGCGGACACCGTCGAGTTCGGGCCCAACTACGACGAGACCAACCGCGAGCCGCTGCTGCTGCCGGCGCGCTTCCCGAACCTCTTGGTCAACGGCGCCGCCGGCATCGCCGTCGGCATGGCGACCAACATCCCGCCTCACAACCTGCGCGAGGTCGTCGGGGCCGTGAACGCCTACATCGACGACCCCGAGGTCGACCTCAAGGGCCTGATGAAGTACGTCAAGGGCCCCGACTTCCCGGGCGGCGGCACGATCATGGGCAAGGGCGGGATCCGCGACGCCTACGCATCCGGCCGCGGCTCCGTTCGCGTCCGCGCCAAGGCCCACGTCGAGCAGATCAAGGGCGGCAAGGAGGCGATCATCGTCACCGAGCTCCCGTTTCAGGTCAAGAAGGGCGGCGAGGGCGGCCTGATCACCAAGATCGCCGACCTCGTCCGCGAGAAGAAGATCACCGGCATCTCCGACCTGCGCGACGAGTCCGATCGCTCCGGGATGCGGCTCGTGATCGAGCTCAAGCGCGGCGGCGACCCGGCCGCGGTCGTGCTCAACCAGCTCTACAAGCGCACCGGGATGCAGCAGGCCTTCGGGATCAACATGGTCGCCCTCGTCGACGGGGTGCCGAAGACGCTCAGCCTGCTCGAGCTGATCCG
>JAWVFN010000154.1:0-15046 GCA_033855935.1 Solirubrobacterales bacterium
GCGACGTCGGCAGGATCACCTACACCCAGATGCTCAACCGCCGGGGCGGCATCGAGTGCGACTTCACCGTCGCGCGGCTCGGCGAGGAGCGGTTCTCGATCGTCACCGGCACCGCCTTCGGCAACCACGACCGCGAGTGGATCCGCCGGCACCTACCCGAGGAGGGCTCGGTCCAGGTCCACGACACGACCTCGCAGTGGGCGTGCTTCGGGATCTGGGGCCCGAAGGCCCGCGAGGTCCTGGCGCCGCTGACGCCGCAGAACCTCGGCAACGAGGCCTTCCCCTACATGAACGTCCGCGAGACAACGGTCGGGTTCGTGCCGGTTCGCGCGCTGCGCGTCACCTACGTCGGCGAGCTCGGCTGGGAGCTCTACTGCCCGGCCGAATACGGGATGAATCTCTGGCGGACGCTCTGGGACGCCGGCGAGCCCCACGGGATGGTCGCCGGCGGCTACCGCGCGATCGACTCGCTGCGGCTCGAGAAGGGCTACCGCGTCTGGGGCGCGGACATCACTCCCGACGAGACTCCCTATGAGGGCGGCGTCGGCTTCACCGTCAAGCTCGACAAGCCCGGCGGTTTCATCGGCCGCGACTCGCTGGTCACGGCCAACGAGAACGGACCGCGGGCGAAGCTCTGCTGCCTGACCCTCGCAGACCCGCGCTCGGTGGCGCTGGGCAATGAGCCGGTCCGCGTCGAAGGCGAAGTCCGCGGCCGGGTGACGACCGGCGGCTACGGCTACACGGTCGAGCGCTCGATCGCATACGCCTATCTGCCGCCCGAAGCCGCCGACCCCGGCACCGAAGTCGCGGTCGAGATCTTCGGCAAGTGGATCGATGGCGAGGTCGCCGCCGAGCCCCTCTTCGACCCCAAGGGCGCGCAGATCAGAGCTTAGGCCGTGCCAGCGAGGCGACCGTTTGCGCCTTGCTCACATCGAGGTGTGTCGCTAGAGCGATGAAGACCTGGGCCGTAGTGAGCGCGTCCCCGTCGGCGTGATGGGGCCGGTGCACCGGCAGCCCCAGCGAGCGGGCGAGGTCTCCGAGGCCGATCGGCGGCCCACGGCGAGTGCCGATCGCGAGGCGACTCCGGCTGCGCAGCTCGCGCGCCAGGGCTGCTGTGTCGATCATGGGGTTGGCGAGTTCGAGCCCGCGGGTTGCGAGCGCCGCGCCGAGAAAGCCCTGCTCGACCGGCGCCACGTGGGCGACGAGCGGCCGGTCCGAGATCGCCCTGAGCAGATCGTCCAGTACCTGGTCGAGCGGCGGCGCAGCGGCGAGGTCGGACTCGAGCAGGCCGTGGATGCGAGTCGTCTCCGGCCCGGGCATGTGGCGCGGGCGGATCAGCTGGTAGTGCGAGTCCCCCGGCCTCACCTTGCCACCGGCGACGGCCACGGTCGCGTAGGAGACGATCTCGTCCGCGCCTGGATCGAGGCCGGTGGTCTCGAGGTCAATGACGCAGAACTCCGCTTCCCGCCACGGTGTCGATGCGGCTGCGATCAGCCGGTCCCCCAGCGCAGCTCGCCTGCCATTGCCCTCTGCACCGAGGCGACCTCCCGGAAGGCGTCGCGCAGGTAGCGACGCGTCAGCGGGTTGAGCTCCTTCGGGTCGATGCGGTCGTCGGGCTCGAGCCCGGCCTCAATCTGTTGCACCTGGTGTTCGATGCGCAGGGCGCTGAACAGGTCGAATGCCTCCTCGAGGGTGCGCGCGCGGCCCGAGTCGAAGATGCCCGCATCGGCCGCCGAGCGCAGCCGCTCGACGGTCGAGACGGTGTCGGCTTCGGCCTTCAGGCCCGCATACCGGGCGAGATCGGTGATCGGCAGCAACCCACCATGCTTGATGTCAAAGGTGCCGCGGTGCTCGCCGGAGCTTTCGACGACGATGTCGCGGCGGAAGCCCGTCGGAGGCTTCGACGCCAGCGCCAGCCGCAGCATCCAGCGCAGCAGCGTCGCCCGGTGCTGCTTGCTCGAGACGAGGATCGGCTTCGGATTGAGCGATTCGTCGCCGTAGTTGACCCGGCCGTCGAGCAGGATCGAGGTGGCGATCAGGACGGTCTCGTGGTCCGGGTGCGAGAGCCATTGATCGATCGCCTCCGCCCAATCTTCGAGCGAGCTCGCCGAGAACGAGCCGGTCGCGTTGACCCCGTGGGGATCGAGCTTCCAGCCGAGCGCCTGCACGGTCCGGGCGACATGGGCGGCGACCGCTCGCATATAGCGCTCAGTCTGTTCGCCGGCGAGGATCCGACGCGGCCCGCTGATCTCCTTGCCTTCGGCAATGTCGCGCCATGACATCCCCGAATCGAGGTCGGAGGAGAGCACCGGCTCGCGCCTGCCGTGGCTGCCGAGCTGGACCCAGGCGAACTCGATCGGAGGCCAGCCCTCGGCTTCGATCGCGAACTCGATCATCCGCCGGATGAGTGCGTCGGCGACGGCCGAGATCACCTGGCTAATCTGCGCCGCCGGAAGATGGGCGTTGTGGAGCGCTACGACCGTCGACCGCAGCCGGCCCGCGATCTCGGCGAGCTCGCCGGCGCTCTTGGCCTCGGCGATCGCCCGCCGCAGTACGAACGGAGCCCGGGCCTCGGCGGCGACGAGGTCGATGCCGATGATCACACCGAGGATCTCCGATCCCGGCGAAACGACCGGTACGTGCCTGATGTCGTGGTCGAGCATTGTCAGCATCACGTCGGCGCCGCTCTCCTCAGGCCCAACCGTGAACACCGGGGTGCTCATCGCCTCGCCCACCGGAGCGTCGATCGGCGTTGCGTCGCCGACGACCGAACGGAAGTCGCTGTCGGTGAAGATCCCGAGCTCACCGTCTTCGCCACGGATCAAGACCGAGCTGGCGCCCTCTTCCGCCATTCGCTGTGCTGCCTCGCGGAGCGTGATCGCAGGTTCGAGGACGATCGGCTTGCGCCGAATCAACGCCTTGGCGGTCTGTTGCGCCATCTCGGCGCTGCCGACATAGGTGTCGTGGCCTGAGCCTGGCTTGCGCCGGCTAAGCAGCGACTTGGCGACGAATCCAAGGCTCGACGGCCGAGAGAGGAGCGGCTTGACTTCGCCGGCGGGGAGCGCGTAGACGAGCGAGTCCTCGTGGGCGCGCGCCTCGAACCCCGTTGGAAGGCCGGAGAGCATCGACGGATGCCCGAATAGCTCCCCTTCCCCGAGCAGATCGAGCACGCGACCTGTGTCGACGAGCTCAACGCTGCCCCGCCGGACTACGCGTACTGCTGCCAGCGGCTGCTCCCCCTGCTTGAAGATCGTCGTGCCGGCCGCGAAGAACTCGATTTCCGTCCGCTCGGCCAGCCGCTCGAGGGCGGCTTCGTCGAGCCCGCTGAACGGATCATGGGCGCTCAGGAACTCCGCCACGTCGTGCATGTCGCTTGGACGATAGGCCTCAAATGCGAGAGGCCGGCGCGGGCGCGGCCCCTCGCTGAGGATTCGCCGCCTAACGTCGCCGCTAGTCCTTCGTCACCTCGTCCTCTTCGAGCGTGCGCACCGGACCCGAGTAGCTGTTCTTCGCGGAGATCAGGTACCAGACCCCGAAGATCAGCGGGATGATGATGGCGAGCGGCGTGTAGTTCACCAGGCTCGAGTCGAACCCGCTGTGCCAGGGGAGGCCCTGCGGCGCGTACGGCAGGTCGAGGGCGAACACCATCAGGACCCCGAACATCAGCGCGATGATGTTGACCACCTTGTAGCGGCTTCCGAGCGTCCACGGCCCGGGCTCGAACTTGTCGCCGGCACGGAATCGCAGGTAGACCGGGATCAGGTAGGCGATGTAGAGGCCCACCGTGCAGATCCCCGTGATCGCGAAGAACGCGAACGGGATGTTGTTCTTGCCGAACAGCGCGGGAATAGCGATGATCAGCGAGAAGATCGAAACCGCGATCACCGCGTTGAAGGGCACCCTGTCGCTGTTGACGCGGCGGAAGAGCGCCCACCCCGGGATCGCCCGGTCGCGCGAGAACGCATACCACGTGCGCGAGGCGCTCGTCAGACACGCCGTGCCGCAGAAGAGCTGGCCGATGGTGGTGATGATGACCACCAACTTCGCCGCCCACGAATCGAGAGCGCTCGTGAAGATCGCGCCTACGAAGCCGGCGCCGTCGTTGACCGCCGCGACGTCATGGGCCGCGAACAGGAAGGCGAGCAGCAGGACCCAGCCGATGATCGCCGAGTAGAAGATCGACCGCCAGATTCCTTGGGCGGCCGCGATCGCGGCGTCCTTGGTTTCCTCGGCCGTGTGCGCCGAGGCGTCGTATCCCGTTTCCGTGTACATCGTCAGGATGAACCCGACGGGCACCACCAAGAGCCAGAAGCCGAGGGCCGTGGTGGAGCCGCCAAATGCGCCGTTGTTGTTGATCTTGTGGGTGAAGACGAACTTGGCGCTCTGGTGGTGATCGGGAACGAGGATCAGAATTCCGATGATGACTGCGACACCGAGCAGGTGCCAACCGACCGAGATGTTGTTGACCATCGCCAGCGCGCGGTCGGCGAAGACGTTGAGCACCGTGAACAAAATCAGGACCACCACAAAGAGAACGAAGGTCTCGCTGAGGACGTGATTGGTGTCGGCGAAGTTCATGCCGAAGATGTTCACCGAGTAGAGGCTGAGCAGGAAGTTGAGGAAGATCGCCGCGCCGTAGCCGACACCGGCGACGACCCCGACCAGGCCGACGATGTTGAACCAGCCGGTCATCCAACTCCAGCCCTTGCCACCGAGCTCGTTGGCCCACCAGTAGGGGCCTCCGGCCGTGGGATAAGCGGAGGTCAACTCGGCCATCGAAAAGCCGACCATCAGAATGAGCGCGCAGATAATCGGCCAGCCGAATGCGATTCCAGCCGGGCCGCCGTTTTGCCAGGCGAAGCCGAAGTTCGTGAACGTCCCCGCGAGGATCGAGATGATCGTGAACGAGATCGCGAAGTTGGTGAAGCTGCTCCAGGTTCGCGAGAGCTCCTGCTTGTAGCCGAGCTCAGCGAGTCGCTGTTCGTCGCTGGTGGGCGTGGGTGTGGCCTCGGGCGCCATCTAAAGCTCCCCTCTAATAGCGGCCAGACTGTTCCAAAGGTGTGCTGGTCCGACCATTGGACGTCGCCAGCCTATTCAAAAGCGCGGCCGGAAGTCAAACGCTCCAGCGCCGTTACCGACTAGTTGCGGCGCCCGCCGGGCAGCAGGCCGGCGAGAATGTGCTCGGTGCCCTCGATGTGCGCACGCATCTGGCGCACGGCGTTGGTCGTGTCGCCTTTCTTCAGTGATTTGAGCAGGCGCTTGTGCTGCTGGTTCGACCGCTTGAGAACCTCCGCCGGGTGGGCGATCTGGGAGATCAGATCGCTCATCTGCCCCTGGACCTCGGTCATCGAGGCGACCAGGCGCGGCGAGCGCGCCGCGGCCTCAGCGAGGCCGATGTGGAAGCTGACGTCGGCTCGCCGGTACGCCTCGAAGTCTCCGGTGGCCCCGTTCATCCGCACCACAGCCTCCTCGAGATGGTCGAGCTTCCCCGCGTCGGCGCGCTCGCAGGCCAGAACGACGGTGCCGATCTCGACGGCGACGCGTCGGTCGAGAACCGCCCAGGCGTCGTCGTTCAGCGGTTCGCTGCCGGCGTCGACGACGAGCGGCGGCTCGTTGGTAACAAACGTTCCTCCCTTGCGGCCCCGCAGTGAGGTCAAGTGGCCGCTCTGGACGAGCGCGGTCAGCGCGTGCCGCAGGGTCGAGCGCGAGATGCCGAGCTGCGTCGCGAGGTCGCGCTCGGGCGGGAGCTGAGTACCGGGACTGAGCAAGCCGATGCGGATCGCCGTCCCGAGTCGCTCCACCGTCTCGTCGAACGCGGTCGGTGTTCTGACCGGCGTGAAGACCGCCTCGAGGGCGGCGTTTCGCTCCACGCACCCAAAGGTACAACGCCTGGGCCAATTCGACACGCGTGCGCAAACCTGCCGCCGGGCTTAGGTCGGTAGCGTCGCGGGGATGCTGCAGCCGGGTACCCGCGCGCCCGCCAAGCTGGCGCTGACCGTCGGTGCGCTCGGCGTTGTCTTCGGCGACATCGGCACCAGCCCGCTCTACACGGTCTCGACCGTGTTCAACCCGAACGATCCACATCCGGTCAGGCAGTCGATGGACAGCGTCTTCGGCGTCGTCTCGCTGATCTTCTGGGCGGTGACGCTGATCGTGACCGTCAAGTACGTGCTGTTCGTGATGCGCGCCGACAACCAGGGCGAGGGCGGAATCCTCGCTCTGCTCTCGCTGATCCGGCGTAAGACCGCCGGCAGCGCCCGGGTCAAGGGCGGGCTCGCTGCGCTCGGCGTCTTCGGCGCCGCGCTCTTCTTCGGCGACAGCATGATCACGCCGGCGATCTCGGTGCTCTCGGCGGTCGAAGGGCTGAAGGTGGTCCAGCCCTCGCTCGGTCACCTCGTGGTGCCGTTGACGGCGGCGATCGTCGTCTTTCTCTTCGCCGTCCAGCGTTTTGGGACGGCGGCCGTGGGCCGGATGTTCGGCCCGGTCATGATCGTCTGGTTTACGACGATCGCGCTGCTCGGGGTTCGCGGCATCGTGATGTCGCCGGAGATCCTCAAGGTGCTCTCCCCCAGCTACGCCTTTGACTTCCTCGTCCACCACGGCGCCACCGGCTTCTTCTCGCTCGCCGCCGTCGTCCTCGCGATCACCGGCGCCGAGGCCCTCTACGCCGACATGGGTCACTTCGGGCGCCCGGCGATCACCCGCGCCTGGCTCCTCCTCGTCTTCCCGGCTCTCGTGCTCTGCTACCTGGGACAGGGAGGCCTGCTTCTCGACAACCCTGGCGGCTCGATCACCTCTCCCTTCTTCCAGCTCGTCCCAGCCTGGGGCCAGTGGCCGATGGTCTTCCTCGCGACGATCGCGACCGTGATCGCTTCACAGGCGGTGATCTCCGGAGCCTTCTCGGTGGCCAACCAGGCCGTGCAGCTCGGTTACCTGCCGAGACTGAGGATCATCCACACCTCGGCGCAGGAGTACGGCCAGATCTACGTGCCCTGGATCAATTGGGCGCTGATGGCGGCGGTGCTCACGCTTGTCTTCGCCTTCCAGACCTCGGCCCGCCTCGCCTTTGCCTACGGCGTCGCGGTGACCGGGACGATCGCGATCACGACGGTGCTCTTCTTCTGGATCGTCCGCCGCGATTGGGGCCGGCCGCTGTGGGTGGCGCTCCTCGGCGCCGGCTTCTTCCTGACGATCGAGCTCGCGTTCCTTGCCGCCAATCTGACCAAGCTCTTTCACGGCGCCTGGGTGCCGCTGCTCGTTGGCGCAGCGGTATTCACCGTGATGACGACGTGGGCCCGGGGGCGCGAGATGGTCAGCAAGGAGCGCCTGCGCGCCGAGGGACCGTTGGAGGCGTGGGTCAAGCAGCTGCGGAGCAAGAAGCCGCCGGTCGTCCGGGTTCCGGGCACCGCGGTCTTCCTCAACCGCGGCAAGGAGACGGCGCCGCTGGCGATGCGCGCCAACGTCGACCACAACCACGCGCTTCACGAGCACGTGATCGTGCTCTCGCTCGAGACGCTGCCGGTGCCCCGGGTCGCGCCCGCCGAGCGCTTCGAGATCGACCACCTCGGCTACAAGGACGACGGCATCACCTTCGTCGCCGCGCGTCTCGGCTACCTGGAGGAGCCCAACGTCCCCGCGCTCCTGCGCTCGATCGCCCGCAAGGGATTCGAGCCGGGGGCCGACCCCAGGGAGGCCTCCTACTTCCTCTCCAAGGTCGAGATCAAGCGAGGCTCAGCCAAGGGCATGAGCCGCTGGCGCAAGGAGCTGTTCCTGATCACGGCCTCGATCGCGGCCGAGCCCGCGGACTACTTCCGGCTGCCGCTGGGGCGCACCGTGATCATGGGCTCGCAGATCCAGCTCTGAGTCTCGCCCCGAGCTTCCCGCCGAGATCTTCACGTTCCAGATCGGCGGGCTCGACGAGAACGGGCAACAATCCCTGGGGTGAGCTCAACCGAGCTGAACCGGGTGCAACTGCAGCGTCTGCTGACCGTCGGGCGCAGCCTGGTCGCCGAGCTCGATCTCGAGGCCGTGCTCGGGCAGGTGCTCGAGGCCGCTCGCGATCTGACCGGCGCCCGCTACGCGGGGGCCGGGATCATCGGCGACCCGCGCGAATTCGGCGACCGTTTTCTCTTCGTCGACGTCGGCGAAGAGAAGCGAGGCCGGATCGACCCTCCGACGGGCGGGTTCCTCGGCGTGCCGGTGGCGATCCGCGGCAAGTCCTCGGGCAACATCTTCCTCACCGACAAGGAGGCCGGCGCCGAATTCGGCGAGAACGACGAGGAGATGCTGATCGTCCTCGCCGACTGGGCGGCCGTCGCGATCGAGAACGCTCGCCTCTACGAGGAAGCCGAGCGCCGCCATGCCGAGCTCGAGCGGGCGATCGAGGGCCTGCAGGCGACTGCCGAGCTCGACAGCGAGCTCAGCGGCGTCACCGACATCGATCGGGTGCTGGAGGTGATCGTCAAGTGGGGCCGAGCGCTTGTCGATGCGCGCGTCTTCACTGTTCTGCTCCGCAAGGAGGACCAACTCGTAGTCGCCGACGCCGCGGGCGAGCTCGGCTCCGACGTCACCGGCAGGGGACTTGCCCTTGCGCACGGGTCGGCCCTGCCGGACGCCTACCGGGCGCGCGAGAGCCGGCGCATCGCCGAAACCGATCCGATCGTCCAGGTCGCGCTGGAAATTCCCCACACCGAGATGCTCGTCAGCCCACTCGTCTTCCGTGGAAAGAACCAGGGCCTGCTCGTCGCCTTCGACGCCGTCGATCAAGACCACTTCGGCCGTGACGACGCCCTGCTCCTCGACTCGCTAGCGACCAGCGCCTCGATTGCGATCGCCAACGCCGAGAGCCTCGAGCAGGAGAAGCTGCGACTGTCGATCGACTCGTCCGAGCGCGAGCGCCGGCGCTGGGCGATGGAGCTGCACGACGAGACGCTTCAGGAGCTGGGGGCGCTCAAGGTCATGCACGAGAACGCGCTCAAGCGCGGCGAAGAGGATCTGACCAGGCAGATGATGGAGCGCGCGATCGAGCAGCTCGAGCGCACGATCGAATCGCTGGAGGGCCTGATCACCGAGCTGCGCCCGGCGACCCTCGACGACCTCGGCGTACGCCCGGCGCTCGACGCCTTGATCGGGCGAATGGCCGACGCCAACGGGCTCTCGGTCACAAGAGACATCGACCTCGCCTACGACGCCGGCCGCGATCCGAACCGGCTCGTGCCGGAGATCGAGGCGACGATTTACCGGCTCGTGCAGGAAGCGCTCAACAACATCGTCAAGCACGCTCACGCCTCAGAGGTCGCGGTCAACATCGCCGAGAGCGCCGACTCGGTCCGGGTCAGGGTCCAGGACGACGGCGGCGGATTCGACCCCAGTGCGATCTCGGGCCGGTTCGGCCTGATCGGCATGCGCGAGCGGGTCGAGCTCACCGGCGGCGAGCTCGAAGTCAGCTCGCGGCCCGGACAGGGCACGCGGGTGACAGCCAAGCTGCCGGCTGAGCACGTCGCCGATGGCGACGGCAATGGCGCCGCGCCGAGCTAGACCTTGACGAGGTCGTTCTCGCGCGCGTAGGAGATCAGCTCGGCGCGAGTCTTGGCGCCGGTCTTGCGCTGGACGTTGGCCCGGTGCGTCTCCACGGTCCTGACGCTGAGTACCAGCCGCTCGGCGATCTCGGGGTTCATCAGGCCGTCGGCGAGCAGGCTGAGGATCTCGAGCTCGCGCGGCGTCAAGCCGTCGGGGCTCCCGTCCCGCAACGAGGCCGCGGCGGCGAGCTTGGCGCCGAGCTGCGGGTTGACGTAGGTCTGACCAGCGACGACGGCGCGGATCGCATCGACGAGCTCGCTCGCGGCGGCGTGCTTGACGACATAGGCACGGGCGCCGGCCCCCAGCGCTTCCTTGGCGAACGCCTCGTCGCTCTGCATCGTCAGCATCACCACGGAGGTCTCCGGTGAGCTCTCGCGGATCGAGGGGATCGCCTCGATGCTCGAGCCACCGGGCATGTTGAGGTCGAGGACGAGGACATCCGGCTTATGCCCCATGACGTAGCGGACGGCGCTCTTGGTGTCGCCGGCCTCGGCGATGACCTCGATGTCCAGCTCGGACTCGAGCACCATCCGAATCCCGTCGCGGACGATCGCGTGATCGTCGGCGAGGACCACCGTGATCGGCTTCGCGCTCTCCGCCATTCCAGGCATGCGTTCAGGGTACGCGCCCCGGCAGCGGAGGTGTGGGTAGTGGTTTCTCGACCGGCTGAGTAGCGGGTACGGACGACCGGGGTTGAAAATCGGGGCGCCGGGATTTGAACCCGGGACCTCCTGCACCCAAGGCAGGCGCGCTACCAGGCTGCGCTACGCCCCGAACGGGCTACGAGTCTACGATCTCCA
Source organism: Solirubrobacterales bacterium (assembly GCA_033855935.1). GTDB lineage: Bacteria > Actinomycetota > Thermoleophilia > Solirubrobacterales > 70-9 > JAWVFN01. The sequence goes on from JAWVFN010000154.1 coordinate 10,380, forward strand.
GCGACCGCTACTCGAGAGGACAGGCGTGGCGCAAGGGAGCGAGCAGCTCGACATTCCCGACATCGACATCACGTCGTTCGTCTTCGAGCACGCCGATCAGTGGCCCGACAAGCCGGCCCTGATCGACGGGCCGACTGGACGGGCGGTCACGTACCGCGAGCTGACCGGGCAGATCAAGGCCCTCGCCGCCGGGCTCGCGGCGCGCGGGTTCGGCAAGGGCGATGTGCTCGGGGTGTTCATGCCCAACCTCCCCGAGTACGCGACTGTCTTCCACGGCGCGGCCTCCGTGGGCGGCATGTGCATGACCGTCAACCCGCTCTACACCGCCAACGAGCTGACACACCAGCTCGAGGATTCGGGCGCCAAGCTGCTGGTCACGGTCGCCGCCGGCCTCGATGTCGCCGGCGAGGCGGCCGAGGCCTCCGGCGTCGAGGATGTTTTCGTCGTCGGCGAGAAGAGCTTTGCCGAGCTGCTCGGCGATCCCGCCGACGCGCCCGAGGTCGAGATCGACCCAGCCGAGGACCTCGCGGTTCTCCCCTACTCCAGCGGTACGACCGGCCTGCCCAAGGGCGTGATGCTCACCCACCGCAACCTCGTCGCCAACCTGATCCAGGCGGCGCCGACATCAGGCGCCGGGCGCGACGACGTGCTGATCGGCTGCCTGCCGTTCTTCCACATCTACGGCATGCAGGTGACGATGAATCTCGGCCTCCACGGCGGCGCCACGATCGTGACCATGCCCCGCTTCGACCTCCCGCAGTACCTCGACTTGATCGAGGCCAACGGGGCGACGCGGCTCTATGTCGTTCCCCCGATCGCCCTCGCGCTCGCCAGGCATCCCGTCGTCGAGGGCCGCGACCTCTCGAGCGTCAACCTGATCCTCTCGGGCGCGGCGCCGCTCGGCTCCGAGCTCACCGCGCAACTCGGCGAGCGCAGCGGCGCCACGGTGATCCAGGGCTACGGGCTGACCGAGACCAGCCCGGTGACCCACACCCTCCACCCCGACGCCGACAAGCCCGGCTCGATCGGGCCGCCGCTGATCGGCACCGAGGTCCGCGTGGTCGACACCGAGACGGGCGAGGACCTCCCCGACGGCGAACGCGGCGAGCTCTGGATCCGCGGGCCCCAGGTGATGAAGGGCTACCTCGGAAACGAAGAGGCGACGGCGAAGACGATCGACGCCGACGGCTGGCTCCACACCGGCGACATCGGCGTCCGTGACGACGACGGCGACTTCGAGATCGTCGACCGGCTCAAGGAGCTGATCAAGTACAACGGTTTCCAGGTGCCGCCGGCCGAGCTCGAGGCGCTGATCCTCGGCCACCCGCAGGTCTCAGACGTCGCCGTCGTCGGCGTCCCCGACGAGGAAGCGGGCGAGCTGCCCAAGGCATACGTCGTCGCCGCGGGGGACGACCTCGACCCGGACGCCCTGATCGCCTGGGTCGCCGAACGGGTCGCCCCGCAGAAGCGGATCCGCCTGGTCGAGCTCACCGACGAGATCCCGAAGTCGCCCTCGGGCAAGATCCTCCGCCGCGTGCTCAAGGACAGGGAGCGGGCCGCCGCCAGCTAGGGTTCCGCGCCCATGGCGGAGGTGCTCCCCCTCAAAGCGGTCCACTACGACCTCGGCAAGGTCGCGCTCGGCGACGTCACCGCGCCGCCTTACGACGTGATCGACGCCGCCAAGCGGGCCGACCTCGTCGGCCGCTCGCCGCACAACGTGGTCGAGATCGATCTGCCCGAGGCGCCCGACGAGGGCGACCGCTACGAGCACGCTGCGCGGCTGATGGAGAAGTGGAAGGACGACGGCGTCCTCACCGCCGACGAAGAGCCCACGCTCTGGGCGCTCGAACAGGACTACACCGGCCCCGACGGCCGTTCGCACACCCGCCGCGGCATCCTCTGCCGGGTTCGCCTGGCCGAGTACGGCGAGGGCGCGATCCGCCCTCACGAGCGCACCCAGCCCGGCCCAAAGGAGGACCGCCTGCGCTTGACGCGGGCGACGCGCCACAACCTCTCGCCGATCTTCTCCCTGCACCCCGGCACCACCTGGGAGCTGCTCGGCGGTGCCCCCGAAGGCGAGCCCTGGGGCGAGGCGACCGACGAGGACGGCACGGTCCACCGCGTCTGGAAGATCGACGACGCCGCGGTCCACGGCGCCGTCCGCGACGCTCTCGCCGACGCCGAGCTGCTGATCGCCGACGGCCACCACCGTTACGAGACCGCGCTCACCTACGCGCGCGAGGTCGGTGGCGATGGCGAGCATCAGTACGTCTTCATGGCGCTGGTCTCGCTCGAGGACCCCGGACTGACGGTCTTCGCGACGCACCGGCTGCTGACCGATCTCGACTCGGCCAAGCAGGAGGCGCTGCGCGACACCGTCACCGAGCTCTTCGACGTCAGCGAGGTCAGCCGCGACGAGTTGATTCCCGGAGCCGAGGATGGTCCGGCCGCGTTCGGCTACATGGACGCCCACCACAAGGCGCCGCGCAAACTGACGCTCAAGGACCCGGCCGTCCTCGACGAGGCGCTCGCCGGCCACTCCGACGCCTATCGCCGGCTCGACGCCGCCGCGCTCGAGGCGCTGATCCTGCGCCGCGCGCTCGGCTTGACCGAGGACGACATCGCCGCCAAGCGCGGCCTCGCCTACCAGTCGAGCCTCGAGGGAGCGCTCGCCAAGCTCGACTCGGGCGAGGCTGACGCCGCGTTCTTCCTCCGCCCCACGCCAGTTGAACAGGTCAGGGCTGTGGCGGCCGCGGGCGAGACGATGCCGCCGAAGTCGACCTATTTCTTCCCCAAGCTCCTCACCGGGATCGTCTTCAACCCGCTCGAGTAGCCCGGCATCTACGATCTCCGCCGTGGCCAAGATCTACACGAAGAAGGGCGACGACGGAACGACTTCACTCTGGTACGGCGGCCGCGTCCCCAAATCGCACCCCCGCACCGAGGCCTACGGCGCGATCGACGAGGCCGTCTCGATGCTCGGCTTGGCGCGAGCGATGTGCCACCAGCCCGAGCCCGAGCTCGCGGCGCTGCTGCTCCGCGTCCAGAACGAGCTCTTCGTCGCCGGCGCCGAGCTGGCGACCGCGCCCGAGGCGACCGACCGGCTCGAAGACGGCGTCAGCCGGGTCACGGCCGAGATGGTCGACGAGCTCGATGCCGAGATCGACAAACTCATGTCGACGGTCGACCTGCCGCCGAAGTTCGTCATCCCCGGTGGCAACCAGCTCTCGGGCCAGCTCGACGTCGCCCGCGCCGTCCTGCGACGCGCCGAGCGCCGTATGACCGAGCTCGCTGCCACCGAAGACCTCGGCCCGACCGAGGTCGGACGCTTCCTCAACCGCTGCTCGGATCTCGTCTATGCGATGGCGCGTGCCGCCGACGTCGACGACCCCGAGCTCTTCGCCGGCCGGGGGAAATGAAGGCAACGGCGCGCCGCCGCAGCGCCTACGCCCACGACGTCGAGGTCGACACGGGCCACACGGTTCTGATCGACGAGCCGGTCTCCAAGGGCGGCAAGGACGAGGGGCCGTCGCCGTCGCGGATGCTCGCCGCCAGCCTCGCGGCCTGCACCGCGATCACGGTCGAGATGTACGCCGACCGCAAGGGCTGGGACCTCGGCAATCTCGAGGTCGAGGTCGACGGCGAGCTCGCCGGAAAGAGCGGCCCCTCGAAGTTCGACGTCCTGCTGCGGCTGCCGAAGGCGCTCGACGCCGAGCAGCAGCGGCGCCTGCTGATCGTCGCCGGCAAGTGCCCGGTGCACCGCGCCCTCGCCCACGAGGTCGAGTTCCACGACCACGCCGAGCGCGTCTAGGGCGGTGCAACTCCCCGCCCGGCCGCAGGAGTTCGGGCGCGACCGGGGCAACTCTGAGGGGTGGCGTCAGTGGTGCTCGATACCCGAGTCGATTACATCGACGGTGACCCGGCCGAGCCGGGGCCGATCCACGACGGAACGCTGGCGCTCGACTCGAACGGACTCCATTTCACCTGCCACGGCACGGAGGAGCTCCACGCCGGACTCGAGGACCTTCGCGGGATCACGGTCAGCGGCTCCGGCGGTCACCGCCACAAGGTCCGCAGCCGCCACCACAGCGGCACCACCAGACTCGCCGTCAGCCGCGACGAGCGCCCGATGGTCTGGGAGTTCGCCCTCGACCGGACCAACGGCGTGCTCCTGCGCGAGAGGATCAACCGCGAGCTCGCCGGCGCCGGCCATCCGCCCCTTCCGTACGTCGAGGCGCTCTACGACTTCGAGCCGGCGGTCGAGCCGGTGTTCGCCGAGCAGCCGCCGGCGCCGCTGCGCGCCGAGCACCGCGACAGGAGAGGCTTCATCTTCGCCCTCGTCGCGCTCATGGTCCTGCTCGAGATCGGCGTTCCCGTGCTGATCCTGTTTGTCCTGTGACATGAACTTCCACGGAGGGGACCTGACATCTCGCCTCCTGACACCAGCCGAGGCGGCGGCGATGGACGCTCACGGCGAGACCGAGGCCGCGGTGCTGGTGCCGATCTACGACTGGCCCGAGAACCCGGGCCTCGTCTTCACCCGTCGCCGCGATGACCTCAAGAGCCACTCAGGCGAGATTTCGTTCCCCGGCGGCCGCCGCGACCCCGGCGAGGAGCTGGAGGAAACAGCGCTGCGCGAGACCGACGAGGAGCTGGCGCTGCCGGCG
>JAWVFN010000155.1:0-3821 GCA_033855935.1 Solirubrobacterales bacterium
TGCGCGCGCCGGGCAGGGCCTCGCGCGCGAAGGCGCGGAGCTGGGGCAGCGCGGCGTTGAGGTTGACGAGCGCCGGCTGACCCTCGCTGAGGACCTGCGGCAGCGTGAAGATCGCGGTCTCGAGCGCGTTGCCCTCCTTGCCGAAGGCGTTGAGGACCGTGCCGAGATTGGTGACCAGATCCTGGAGCTGGGTCTGGTGGCCATTGAGCGCCCGGATGAAGCTGTCGAGGTTGACGACGAGGCCGGTTAGGTCTCCGGGCTGGGTGCCGAGCACGGCCTCATTGACCTCCGCCGTGTAGCGGTAGGCGGCGGGCGAACTGCGGAAGTTCGTCTGCAGGCCGGCGCCGCCGCCGTACTTGTCGAGGGCGTTGCCGAACTCGACGAGGAAGGTCTGCAGGTCGGAGCGAACCGGCGCCTGCAGCGTTGTCAGCACCTGGTCGAGCTGAACCGAGGTCGACGTCTGCGCGATCGGCACCGTGCTGCCGCTGTTTATCTCCGGCGCCGAGGGCGAGCCCGGGTGGAGGTCGACGAAGAGGTTGCCTTCGAGGAATAGGCGCGGCCGGATCTCCATCGTCGCGTCCTGCTTGATCGGCAGCGCATCGTCGGAGAGCTCCATCTTCACGACGGCCGCCTGCTGGCCCTTGCCGTCGGTGACCAGGTGGTCGACCTCGGTCACCTTGCCGACGTTGACGCCGGCGATGCGGACGGGGCTCTTGACCCGGATCTCCTGGGCGTTCGAGAAGACTGCGCTGATCTGGTAGCCATGGCCGGTGAACGGCAGCGACTTGGCAAAGCCGAGATAGAAGGCGAACACCGTGAGCGCCACGGCGATCAGGCCCGTCATCCACGGCTGCCAGCGCTTTTTCTGGTGGCGCCTGCTCATTGCCCGGTGAACGTCCGGTCGCCGTTCTTGTACATGAAGAGGTCGGTCTTCCCGAGTGGCGGGATCCCGAGCGCCTTGCTGATGTCGGAGGTGCCGAAGGTCGGGTTGTCAGCTGCCTGGCCGGCCACGGGCGCGCTGCCGAGCGGGTAGCCGGTCTGTCCGTTCTGGCAGTTGGGCTGGGCCTTGGTGCCGTAGTCGACGTACGGGTTGCCGTGGAGGATTGGCTGCGCCCGCGGGTCAAACAGGCCCGGTGTCGCCGACAGCGCCGAGAAGCGGCCGTTCGCCTGCAGGCCCGAGGTGTTGTCGAGCGGGTTCATCGGGAAGTCCGAGGGGGTGGTGAGACCGGGGACGCCGACGAGGTGGACGCGCTGGGAGAAGCCGGTGTTGTCCTTTTGGGAGATGTGCTCGGTGAGGAAGGTGAACCAGTACTCCCAGTAGTTGCAGACGGTCTCGACCGGGATGATCTTCGCCGCCGCGTCGCTGGTCGAGTTGAAGGTGTCGCCGAGCCGGACGAGGCTCGTCTTGGTCGACGGGTTCTGGACGAGGTTGTTGAGCTCGCCGAAGACGCCCTGGAGCTCGACGTTGACCGGCGGCATCCGCAGCAGCACCGGGGTGCCGATCCGCAGCGTGTCGTTGAGCGTCGGCAGCGTCTTTCGCAGCACGCGAACGCCGGGGCGCAGGAGCCGCTGGAAGGTGGCGAAGTCGCGCAGGAACGGACGCTGGACGGGCAGCGACTCGATCCCGGCCTGCAGCGTGGGCGGGCCCGAGGAGATCGCGTCCTTCAGCGCCTGGGGGTCGGACGACAGCGCCCGGAAGGCGATCGCCATGTTGGTGAACTGCTGGGCGTTCTCGAAGGCGACCGGGGCGACCATGCGGGCGGCGTCGCCGAGCTCGGAGATGAAGCGCGAGAGGTCGGTCCCCGGCGAGGCGAGGATCGTCGCCACCGGCTTCAGGTTCTCGAACAGCGGGTTGAAGCTCTGGATCGCCTGGTTCAGCGAGGCCCCGCGACCGGCGAAGGCGGCCCCGAACTCGTCGAGGTTGGTCCGGACCGCTTCGCGCGTCGGCGGGTCGAAGGTATCGCCGATCTGGTCGAACTCGGTCTGGGGCTGGGCCTGGGTGATCGGCAGGGTGCCGCCTTCGGGCAGGCCCGGGCCGGTGCCGCGGGTCAGCTCGAGGTACTTGAGGCCGAACGAGGAGCGGTAGCGCACGCGCACGGTTGAGTCCGAGGGGATCGGATCGGCGGTCTTGTCGAGCTTCAGATTGAGCTGGGCCGCCTGGGAGCCGTTCTGGGGGTTCGTCGTCGTCTCGATCGACTCGACCACGCCGACGCGGTTACCGCCGATCCGAACCTCGTTGTTGGGACCGAGGCGGGCGGCATTCGGGATAACCACCGAGACCTTGTAGGTCGGGACGAACGGCAGGCCGTTGTTGGCGTTGTATGCCAGGAACACGGCGACGATCACGATCAGCGTCGTGATCGCGCCGACCATGGTCGGCGAGGCGGCGAGTGACTGTACGCGTCCGCGGCCGGTCATTGCCCGAAGAGGAAGTTGAGGAGGTCGGTGGCCGTGGCCTTGTCAGGGCCGGCGCTGCTGGTGGTGCTGCCCCCGCTGGTGAGCTGCTGAATCGTCTGCTGGAGCTGCTGCGTAGTGGCGGGCCCGAGCAGCTGCTGCAACGGCTTCGGAACCGGCTTGCCGTTCTGGATGTCCTGGATCACCTGCGGCGTCAGCAGTTGCTGCGCGGCGGGCGGGATCGAGGCGGCGGCGTTGGCGTTGCCTACGGCGCCGGTCGCGACCTTGCGCGTGCCGCCGTTGGTCGAGATCGTCGGGTCGCAGACCGCGAGGTCGGTCGAGCCCTGAGGACAGACCGAGTTGTCGTAGCGCGGCAGATTGCCGGTCGGGCCGTTCTGGCCGTTGATGCCGGGCTGGTTGTCGCCGAGGATCGCGACGCAGTGGTCGGCGGTCTTCGGGTCGGTGCCGCCGTTGGGATAGGTCGGGCCGCCGTTGAAAGACGAGCAGGGGCTGGTCTGAACGTCGTAGAGGATGAAGTGCAGCAGGTGCCCGATCTGGTCGAACTGGTTGAGGGCACCGGTCTGGTAGTAGACGTAGTTGAGGAGGCCTTCCATGCCGGTATAGCCGGGCTCGGTGACGCCGCCGCCGGTCTTCTGGTTGAGCAGGTTGACGCGGCGGTTGGCCTCGCCCGGCTGCAGCGAGAGGTCGGTGCGGGCGCGGGCGTCCTCCTCGACGGCGTTCTTCGGGTTGCTGATCGAGTCAAAGAACTGGTTGACGAGATCCGCCGCCGAGCTGGCGTTGGTCGTCGAGACGCGGAGCTGGTTGATCTCGTCCTGGCCATTGGTCAGGGCGGTGGTGCCTGTCTGGGCGGCGCTGCCGAGCGTGGTGAGCGCCGGCGTCGCCGCGTTGTTGAACGGCGGCAGGAGCTGGGAGAAGACCGTGAGGCGGTGCGAGGACTTGTGGAGGTCGGTGAGCAGCGGCTTGCCCTGCTCGGCGACGTTGCCGAGCTGCTGCATCGTCGGCTGCAGCTGGGCGAGGAAGTCGGGCAGCAGCTTGAACGTCTCGCCGAGGGCGGCGCGGCGTTCGGCCGAGATGCTCGCCGTCTTGCCGGCCTCCTTGATGAAGTTGACGACGTCCTCGCGCCGGTTGTTGAGCTGGGCGACGATCGTGTCGGAGTGGAAGTTGAGATCGGCGATCGTCTTGTTCTGGGCGCCGAGTACGTCGAGGACCTGCTTCAGCTGGCGCAGGGCCGGGGCGCCCCGGAGGATCGCGGCGTTGAGGTTCTCGGCGTTGCCGGTCAGCGCCGTGCCGAACTCGTTGATCAGAAGCTGTAGGCCGCGCTTGTAGGGCTCGCGGAGGATGTTCTGGACGAGGTCGTTGGGGACGGTGCCGGTCGTCTGGGCGACCGGGACCTCGCCGTTGGGCAG
>JAWVFN010000156.1:0-4422 GCA_033855935.1 Solirubrobacterales bacterium
GGCGGCTCGCACAAGCACCCCGCCTGGTTTCACAACCTGATGGCCAATCCGGAAACCCGTGTGCAGGTCGGCTCGGAGAAGCGGGAAGTGACCGCGCGCAAGGCGGGCCGGCGCGAGAAGAAGCGCCTCTGGCCGCGGGTGGTCGATACCTGGCCCGACTACGAGAACTACCAGGAGCGCACCGAGCGCGAGATCCCACTGGTGATCCTGAGCCCGAGGGCCTAGTCCCTACCCTTTGTGGGGATGGCAACGACCGCGACACCCGTAGCTGAGGTCTGCCGCGCCGCGAAGGCGGCGGCGCTGCGCCTTGCCGTCGCTACTACCGAGGCCAAGAACGCGGCGCTGGTCGAGATCGCCGGCCGAATCGAGGCGCGCAAAGCCGAGATCCTCGAGGCAAACGCCGCCGACGTCGAGGCGGGCCGTGAGGCCGGGCTCGACGACGCGCTGATCGACCGCCTGCTGCTCGACGACGAGCGGATCGCGGGGATGGCGGAAGGTGTGCGCCAGATCGTCGCTCTGCCGGACCCGGTCGGTGAGGTGATCGAGGAGAAGACCTTGGAGAACGGGCTGCGCTTCCGCACCGAGCGGGTGCCGATCGGCGTGATCGCGATCGTCTACGAGGCGCGGCCGAACGTGACCGTCGACGCCGCGGCGCTGTGCCTGAAGAGCGGCAACGCGGCCGTTCTGCGCGGCTCCTCGAGCGCCGAGCGCTCGAACGCGGTGCTCGCCGGGATAATCGCCGACGCGATCGGCGACGCCGGCCTGCCGGAAGGCTCCGTCGGGCTGATCGCCGGCGGCGACCGCGCCGAGCTCGTCGAGCTCGCGACCCAGGACGAATACGTCGATCTGATCATTCCGCGCGGCGGCGAGGGCCTGAAGCAGGCGTTGAAGGGCGTTGCGACCGTCCCGGTGATCTACGCCGCGGCGGGCAACTGCCACGTCTACGTCCACACCGACGCCGATCTCGAGATGGCTCGCAAGATCGCCTACAACTCGAAGGTGCAGCGGCCGGGCGTCTGCAACGCCTCGGAGACGCTGCTCGTCCACGAGGGGATCGCGGACGAGCTGCTGCCGCCGCTGCTCGCCGAGCTGCACGGCGCCGGGGTCGAGCTCGTCGGCGACGAGCGCACGCGCGCCGACGCGGGGGAGACGGAGGTCGGCCCGGCCACCGAGGAGGACTGGGACACCGAGTACCACGGATTGAAGATGTCGGTCGGCGTCGTCGATTCCCTCGAGGAGGCGATCGCGCACGTCAACGAGCACGGCAGCGGCCACTCGGAGGCGATCGTCACCTCCTCGGACGAGGCCGCCAACGAGTTCACTGCGGGCGTCGACGCGGCGGCAGTCTTCGTCAACGCCTCGACCCGCTTCCACGACGGCTATGAGTTCGGCATGGGGGCCGAGATCGGGACCTCGACCCAGAAGCTCCACGCCCGCGGCACGATTGGAGTCCGCGAGCTGACCACGACCAAGTACGTAGTCCGCGGCGACGGCCAGGTGCGGGAGTAATCGCTGAGCACCCCGCAGCGGAGGCCCAGCCGAGCGCCGAGTCATGTGGAGTTCTTGGCGGCGCTTTCAATCCGCCCCACAACGGCCACCTGCTGCTGGCCCGCACCGCCGCGGACCAACTCGGGCTCGATCGGGTCCTGTTCGTGCCGACCGGGAAGGCGCCCCACAAGGTGATCGAGGACGACCCGGGCGCCGAGGTGCGGCTGCGGCTGACCGAGCTCGCTGCCGAGGGCGAGGAGCGGATCGAAGCCTCCGACATCGAGGTCCGGCGCGAAGGGCTCTCCTACACGTACCTGACGCTGGAGGAGCTGCGTGACGAGGACCCGCAGCGCGAGCTGACGTTCCTGATGGGCGCCGATATGGCGGCGGCGCTGCCGTCGTGGGAGAAGCCCGAGCGCGTGGTCGAGCTCGCCCGGCTCGGGATCGCCGCCCGTCCCGGCGTCGACCTCGCCGACGTCGAAATCGCTTTACAGCTTCTCGGAGCCGCCGATCGTGCTGAGATCATCGCCATGCCTGAATGCGAGATCTCATCGAGCAAGGTCCGAGAGCGCGCGGCGGCCGGCGAGCCGCTCGAGGGGCTCGTGCCCGCGCCGGTGGCCGAGATGATCGAGCGCGAGGGGCTCTACCGGTGAGCGCCCCGGCTTCGAGCGAAGGCCTGGCGCGCCAGATCGCCGGAATCGCCGACGCGAAGGGGGCAGAGGACATTGTCGCCCTCGACGTTCGCGGGCTCGTCGGCTACACGGATTACCTGCTCGTCGCGACGGCGCGCAACCAGCGCCAGGCGAAGGCGATCCAGGAAGAGGTGCAACGGGCGCTGAAGGACGAGGGGCGGCTGCCGAGCCGCACCGAGGGCGTGCGCGAGGCCGATTGGATGCTGATCGACTACCTCGACTGCGTCCTGCACGTGATGACGCCCGAGACGCGCGACCGCTACCGCCTCGAGCAACTTTGGGGCGAGGCGCCTTCGCTGGACCTCACGCCCCGTCGGCCGCTTGCAGCAGACGGTTGACGTTCGACGTCCGCGCCGCTTCGTAGCTTTCGCCCCATCGCCAAGAGGGATTTCAGACGCAGGCTGTTCGGCTACTCGCGCGAGGAGGTCGAGTCGGCGATGGCGAGCCGCGATGCGAGGGTCCAGCGCCTCGAGAAGGAAGCCGGCCATCTGGCCGAGCGCGTCCTCGACCGCGAGCGGCGCCTGCGCTCGGCGATGGCGCAGCTCGAGCAGACCGAGAAGCTGCGCAGCGTGAAGTCCGAAGCGACGTTTGCGCGCGAGCCGGCGGCGCGGCCGGGGATGCTGGCGCGGAGCGTGCGGATGGCCGAGCGGCTTGCGGAGTCGGCGCGGCTCGGCGACCTGCTCGAGGCGGCGGGACTGCTCCCTCCAAAGGAGCACGAGCGCCCGAAGCCGAGGCCGGCGCCGAAACCGGCCCAGCCGAAGCCGGCCGCGGGCAAGCCGGTCGCCGAGATCGAGGACGGCGTCTTCGAAGGCGAGATCGAGGTCGAGATCGGCCCGCTCGCCGACTTCGCCCAGCTCACCGGCTTCGAGGACGCCGCCAAGGCGATCGGGGGCGCGGGCAAGATCAACGTCAAGCGGTTTTCGGGCGGCCGGGCGACGCTCTCGGTCGACCTCGAGGAGCCTGTCGACCTCCTCCGCGAGCTCGAGCAAAACGCGCCGCTCGGGTTCAAGGTCCGCTCGCTGAACAAGGATCGCGTCGTCCTCGACGTCGAAGAAGACTCCGCCGCCGCGGCCTAGCCCGACTCAACTCGTCACATTCTCCGCGTCACCTGTGACGTTCTGTCATGGAAGCTCTGCTTCCATGAACAGCAACGAGAAAGGGCTAATCGCAGAGACCGCAATCGCCGCCGCGGCGGCTAGGCTTGGAATCGGTGTAGCCCGGCCATTCGCCGACGAGCGGTACGACCTGATCTTTGACTTGCGGCCAAAGCTGCTTCGCGTTCAGTGCAAGTGGGCAACGCGAAAGGACGATGTGCTCGTCGTGCATATAGGTGGCTCCTGGCATTCCCCCGGGCGGGGATACGTTCGGAGCACATATAGCGCTGATGAGATCGACGCGGTTGGCGTCTATAGCGAAGATCTAGATGCTTGCTACCTGCTCCCGATAGACGTAGTCACTGGCCAGGGGCATCTCTATCTCCGTCTCGCACCGCCGAATAACAACCAACGCGCCGGGCTAAACTGGGCCTCTGAATATCAACTCGGGGCTATAGCTCAACTGGAAGAGCGCTTGGCTGGCAGCCAGGAGGTTGAGGGTTCGAGTCCCTCTAGCTCCACTCCTCTCAAGGACACCGTCGGCATGGACGAGTTCGACGCCAAGATTGCCCACTACGTCCGTCACGCTGAGGCCGGCAACGAGATCCTCGTTACCCGCTGGGGCCGCCCGGTTGCGGTACTCGGCCCACCGCAGCCGACCCTCCTCGCGGACTAAGCGCGCAGTTCCTCGAACAGCTTCGTCCAACGCGCTTCGTCGCGCTCGGGCGGGACGATCATCGTGATCCGCGTGCAGACGTCGCCGTAGCGCCTCTTGACCTCGGCGATCGCCTCCTCGGGCGTGCCGATGACCGCGAAGGTGTTGAGCACCTCGTCGTCGATCATCGAGCCGAGCTTGTCCCATTCGCCCTTCTTGGTCATCGCCTTGAGCTCGTCGCCCAGCTCTCCCCAGCCATGCGCCTCGAGCACCGGCCTGTAGGCCGGCGTCGACCCGTAGAAGCCGATCTGCTGCTTGATCGTCGCCACGCCCTCGGCTATCTCGTCCTCGGTGTCGCGGGCGACTACGAAGGCCGGCGCCGTGATCTCGAACCCCTCGCGCGTCCGGCCCGCCTTCTCGAACCCCTTCTCGAGCGCCGGCAGCGTCGCCTCGCGCAGGTACCTCTCGGTCGAGAAGCCGTGGATCAGGACAC
>JAWVFN010000157.1:0-8140 GCA_033855935.1 Solirubrobacterales bacterium
TGTGCTTGAACCGGCGGTTCCAGTTCTTCGGCATCTCGGACACGTCATCGGTGAGGACCGAGATCACCTTCTTGACCTGCTCTTCGTCGATCACGCGCCGCAAACCGGCGATGCCCGCGTTCTCGCAGGGGACCATGACCGTCATGCTGTTGTGCAGGATTTGGATTGTCAGGTAGTCGCGCTTTTCCCCCAGCAGCGACTTCGATTCCTTCTTCAGCACGACTCCTGCGCCGTGATGCGGATAGACGACGTTGTCGCCGATCTCAAAATTGCAAACGGGTGCAACCTCGATCTCGAGTTCGGCGTCCAACGCCTCTTCTGTGTCCACTACCTCAGCTACTTCGGGAATCGTTTGCTCCTTTCGTAGTGACGGCTGGCCCTGAGGGCCGCCGCCGAGTGGTCAACTTGGCAAGTACCTGTCGACGAGGTCGACTTCCTGAAGCCGGCGAAGCCCCTCGCGAATGTCCTTGGCCCGCGTCGCTCCGACGTCCTTGACGGACTCGAGGTCGGAGTCGCTCGCGGCCAGCACCTCCTCGAGCCCGCCGAACTCCTGGATGATCCGCTGGACCACCAGCTTCGGCAGCCGCGGAATCCGGCCGAGCACCCGATAGCCGCGGGGGGCGACCGGGTAGTCGAGGGTGTTCATCTTGCGGTCATAGCCGAGCAACTCGGCGAGACGACCGAAGTCGAGCAAGTCCTGGTGGGTCAGCGTGGCGATCGTCCGCAGCGTCTCCTCGAGCCCCTGCTCGGAGTCCTCGACCGAGTAGTCGCGGATCAGCGCCGCCTTGTCGGCGGCGACACCGACCATCGTCTCCTCGAGCTGCATCTCGATCAGCCGGCCCTCGGTGCCGAGCTCGACGATGTAGCGCTCGACCTCGACCGCCATCCGCGTCACCAGCTCGGCGCGCTGGAGCACGGCGAGCACGTCGTAGAGGACACCGCCGCCCTCGAACTCGAGAGCAGTCAGCCGTGAGGAAACCTGGTCGAGCCGGGCGCGGTACTTATCGAGCGTCGCGAGGCCCTGGTTGGCCTTGGCGAGCACCGCGGGGATGTCCTGAAGGATGTACTTCATGCCGCCGAGATAGAGCGAGACGACGTCGCGGCGCTGGGAGATGGCGACGACGAGGGCCGGCGTCTGCTTGGAGACGCGCTCGGCCGTGCGGTGGCGGGTGCCGGTCTCGGTCGAGAGGATCGTCGGGTCCGGCATCAGCTGCACGTTGACCCAGCCGATCTTCTGCGCTCCCTTGTCGAGGACGATCGCGCCGTCCATCTTCGCGACTTGGTAGAGCAGGGCCGGCGTGTAGTCGACATCGATCTGGATGCCGCCGGAGAAGAGGAACGAGATCTCCTCGGCTTCGCCGATGACGATGAGGCCGCCGGTCCGCGAGTGGACGATGTTGTCGATGCCCTCGCGAAGCGCGGTGCCGGGGGCAACGATGTCAAGAGCCTGCAGAAGCCGAGGGTCCTGACGGGCCTCCAGCTGCTGAAGATCGTCACCGGTGACCACGTCTGACACGCTCGCGATGTTTGCAGAATGGTTCGCCGCTTGACTTGAGCCAATACCCGTGTGGAGAGGTCGGATAACACGTTGTCAAGCCGACAGTAGGCTCGGCGGATGACGAGCGCCGAGAACCCGCGCCGGCCGGCGACCGCCGACGAGGAGATCATCAGCGCCGAGCAGCCCGCCGTCCTCAGTACCCGCGACGACGCCGAGCGGCTGCAGCGGATCCACGACGAGTTCGCGATGGGCTTCGAGAAGCTGGCGGACGTCGGCCCCGCGGTCTGCGTCTTCGGCTCGGCGCGGACCCGCCCCGGCGACGAGGAGTACGAGCTCGCCCGCGAGACCGGCCGCGCGATCGGCGAAGCCGGCTTCGCTGTGATCACCGGCGGCGGGCCGGGGACGATGCAGGCGGCCAACCGCGGCGCCCAAGACGCCGGCGTGCTCTCGGTCGGCCTCAACATCGAGCTCCCCCACGAGCAGGAGCTCAACCCCTACATCGACCTCGGCATCGTCTTCCACTACTTCTTCGCGCGCAAGCTGATGTTCGTCCGCTACTCCGAGGCCTTCGTCGCCTTCCCCGGCGGCTTCGGGACCCTCGACGAGACCTTCGAGCTGCTGACCCTGATCCAGACCGGCAAAGCGGTCGACCACCCGATCGTCCTCCAGGGCCACCACCACTGGGACGAGCTGATCGAGTGGATGCGGGCTGAGCTGCTCGCCAAGGGCCGGATCGCCGAGGAGGACCTCGCTCAGGTCGAAGTCGCCGACTCGGTCCCGGAGATCCTCGCCGGCATCGGCGCGACGACGTTGTAGATCAGCCGGGTCTTCAGGCGGCTTTGCTCAGCGGCTTCTCAGCCGCGGCCACCGAGCGGGCGGCGGCGATCGCCGCCGAGAGTGAGTCGCAGGCGCGCAGGCCGCTCGGCCCCTTCGCACCCTTCTCCTCGGCCGAGTGCGGGCCGAGCACCGGCGCGAGGCCGAACTTGCGGGCCTCGGCGATGCGGCGGTCGGGGTGGCCGACGTAGCGCAGCTCGCCGGTCAAGCCCAGCTCCCCGAAGCACGCGAGCGGCCGGTCGCCGCCGGCAAGGGGTTTGCCGCTGTGCGCCGAGACGATCGCCAGCGCCACCGCGAGGTCGGCACCGGGCTCGTCGACGCGGATGCCGCCGGCGACGTTGACGAAGACGTCCGCGGACGAGAGCTGGAGCCCGCCGTGACGGGCGAGCACCGCGAGCACCAATCCGAGCCGGTTGCGATCGACGCCGGTGGCGGTCCTCCGCGGGGGAATGATCTCGGTCGGCGCGACGAGCGCCTGGACCTCGACCAGCACCGGTCGCGTGCCCTCCATCGCGCAGAGCACGACCGAGCCCGGGGAAGGTCGCGCCTCTGCGACGAAGCGCGCCGAGGGGTCGGCGACCTCGATCAGCCCGCCCGAGCGCATCTCGAAGACGCCGACCTCGCTGGTCGCGCCGAAGCGGTTCTTCAAGGCGCGCAGGGTGCGGTAAGTCCGCTCGCGCTCGCCCTCGAAGTGAAGGACGCAGTCGACGAGGTGCTCGAGCGCGCGCGGGCCCGCCAGCGCGCCCTCCTTGGTCACGTGGCCGACGAGCAGTGTGGCGATGTCGAGGCGCTTGGCGACCTCCATGATCGCGCCGGCGACCTCGCGGATCTGGGCGACCGATCCCGGCGCACCGGTCGAGTCGGCGCCGTACATGCTCTGCACCGAATCGATCACGCAGACCTCGGGGCGTTCGGCTTCGAGTGTCGCCACGACTTCCTCGAGCGAGCACGAGGCGAGCACCGGCACATCGAGCGCCGAGTCGCCGAGGCGCTCCGCTCGGATGCGGACCTGCGCCGCCGACTCCTCGCCGGAGACGTAGAGGACGTTGTGTCCGCCGGCCGCGAGGTTGGCGCAGGCCATGCCGGTCATCGTGCTCTTGCCGATTCCCGGCGAGCCGCCGAGCAGGACCAGCGAGCCGGGCATCAAGCCGCCGCCGAGGACCCGGTCGAATTCGCCGATCCCGGTCTCGAGCCGCCCCGAGCGCGAGGGCACGACGTCGCGGAGTGGCACTGGGCGCCCCGCCGTGGCGCCGCCCACCCCCCGCCGCGGGCCGCGGCCGCTGCTGCCTGGCGCCACCACCTTCTCGAGCGTGTTCCACTCGCCGCAGCCCGGGCATTGCCCGGTCCACGCCAGCGCTTCGTGCCCGCAGCCGCTGCAGACGAAGTTTTGCTTTGCCTTTGCCATCCTCCGATCGTAAGGAGGGGTCCCGACGGCCTTGCGCGGCGATGGTTGCCGAAGGGTGTCGGTAGCGATAATCCTCAGACACCCGAGCGAGGAGGTTTCCGATGTCAAGCGAGAGCAGTGCGACGACGGTCTGGGAAGGCGATCTGATCGGCGGCAGCGGCAAGACCCTGGCGGCGAGCGGCGCGCTGCCGGAGGTCGAGGTGACATGGAAGGCGAGGACGACGCGGCCGTCGGAGAAGACGAGCCCCGAGGAGCTCCTCGCCGCCGCCCACGCCTCCTGCTATTCGATGGCGCTCGCGAACGGACTGGCCGAGGCCGGCAGCCCGCCCGAGCGGCTGACGACGACGGCGACCGTCACCTTCGTCCCCGGTGAGGGCGTCAAGTCCTCGAACCTGGAGGTCGCAGGAAAGGTCCCCGGCCTCCAGGCCGCCGCCTTCGACGAGGCAACCAAGGTCGCGGGCGAGGAGTGCCCGATCTCTCAGGCCCTCAAGGGCAACGTCGACATCTCGGTGTCGGCGACGCTCGAAGGCTGAGACGCCGGTCCGAGGGCGAGCCCGAGTACGGCGGTGCCGATCCCGGTCGCGCCGCTGAACCAGAGGCCGCGCAGCAGGTGGTGGAAGAGCTGAGCCGGCAACGGGTCGGCGAGCAGCGCGACCAGCACCGCGACGCCGATCGCCGAACCGACCTGGCGCGACATCCCGAACACCGCCGAGCCCGTCGCAAACCGGTCAGGGGGCAGCGTGGAAGTGACCGCGCCCGGAAGCGAGCCGACGCTGAGGCCGACGCCGATGCCGCCGACCATGAAGCCGGGGAGGAAGCTGCCTGCGTAGTCGGGGGTCGACTCGAGCATCGCCAGCAACATGAAGAAGCCGACGGCGAAGACGAGGCCGCCGGCAAAGACGACCGGCCGCGGCCCAAAGCGACCGGTCAGCCGGCCGGCCGGCGCCGCGAAGGTCGCCGCCATCGCCGGTCCCGGCACCAGGGCGACGCCGGCGTGTAGAACCGAATAACCCCAGACCTCGGTCAGCAACAGGACCCCGGCGAGCAGCATCGAGGCAAAACCGGCGAAGAAGACCATCGTCGCAGCGTTGCCGACGATGAACGAGCGATGCTCGAGCAGGTCGAGCTCGATCACGGGCGATGGGTGGGTCGCCGAGCGCCGGAAGAACCACACGAGCGAGCCGACCGCGGCGACGAAGGCACCGACGATCCGCGGGTCGCCCCAGCCCCAGTCCGGGCCCTTGACTATGCCCGAGGTGAGCAGCGCAATGCCGGCGGCGATCAGCAGCACGCCGACGGCGTCGGGGGGCGGGCCGGGGTTCGGGTCGCGGACCTCGTCGAGACGGCGGTAAGCGATCGCCGCCATCACCAGGCCGACCGGGATGTTGACGATGAAGATCCAGCGCCAGTCGGCTTGAACGAGCAAGCCGCCGATCGGCGGCCCGAGCGCGGCGGCGACGCCGGCGGCGGCGGACCAGGCGCCGACGGCGGCGGCGCGCTTCTCGATCGGAAAGGCGGCGAGGATCAGCCCGAGAGAGGTCGGGATCATCATCGCTCCGCCGGCGGCCTGGATCACGCGCGCGCCGACGAGGGCGCCGACCGAGGGCGCGGCTGCCGAGAGCGCCGAGCCGGTGGTGAAGACGATCAGCCCGTAGAGGAAGACCCGCTTGCGGCCGACGCGGTCGGCGATCCGCCCAAAGGGAACGAGCAGCGCCGCGAAGACGATGGCGTAGGCATTGAGCACCCAGGAGAGGTCCGAGAGCTTCGCGTTGCCGAAGCTCTTGGCGATGTCGGGGAAGGCGATGTTGACGATGAACAGGTCGAGGCTCGCCATGAAGACTCCGACCGAGGTGATCAACAGCGTTCGCCAGGACTTGCTCATTTCGGTCCCCTCCGAGTAGTCAGTTGCATGATGAAAGCGACCCTACCACTTCTGAGTTGCGTGACGCAACTGACCCCGCCCAGTGTGCTGACTGTCACGTAGCTCGCCAGGACCGGGTATTTTTCGCCGGCGGTGAGGAGGTTGCTGACATGGGGTCTGCCGGCGGTGCTCTGCGCTGCGCTGCTCGCACCCGCCTCGGCTTCGGCGTTTGACGCCGGCAAGGAGCTGCTCAACTTCTCCAAGACCACCGAGCGCGAGCGCTACGTCACCCTCACCCCCGACTTCCTCTCGCTGCTGCTGTCCCAGACCGCGACGGCGCCGCTCGAGACTCTGAACCAGCTCGCCACCGACCCCGAGCGCATGCCGGCAAATGTCTGCGGCATCCGCGGCTTCGAGTGCGCCGGCGACGTCCGCTTCTACGACTGGGGCAAGCGGACCGGAAACATCCAGCAGCCCGTCTTGTTCACGGCCCGCGACGGCGCCACGCTCTCGGGAACCGTCTGGGCGACGAAGGACGGGCCCGCGACGCGGCCGGGGATCGTGATCACGACCGGGTCGGTGCAGGCGCCCGAGGAGCTCTACTGGGGTCAGGCGGCGACCCTCGCCAAGCACGGCTATGTCGTCCTCACCTACGACGTCCAGGGCCAGGGGCGATCCGACCTCCTCGGCGAGGGCGCCGACGCGCTCGAGGGTGTGCCGTCGCAGGCGGGCGAGCCGTTCTATGACGGCACCGAGGACGCGCTCGACTTCCTGACCTCGACGCCCGCTCATCCCTACGAGCCGAGACCGAGCTGCTCGACCGGGACGAGCCACGCCGCCAAGCAGGACCGGCGCGTCGGCGCCGGCCTCGACGCCGGCTACAACCCGGCCTGGAACCTCCTCGACCCGAGCCGGATCGGAATCGCCGGCCACTCGCTCGGCGCGGCGGCGGTCTCATACGTCGGCCAGGAGGACCCGCGGGTCGACGGTGTGGTCGCCTGGGACAACCTTGGCTCCTCGGGCGGCAAGGCGACCGCCGACTTCATGGGCAGCGCGATCACCTGCGCCTCGGCCCCGGCGACCCGGGCGCCAGTCGACGTCGCGAAGCCCGCGATGGGCATCTCAAACGACTACGGGATCGTGCCGACGCCGTTCACGTCGGACCCCGATCCGCAGGAGAAGGCCGCCGCCTTCTCGTCTTACAGGTCGGCCGGCGTCGACTCGGCCGAGATGGTGATCCGCGGCGGCTGCCACGAGGAGTCCGCCTTCATCCCCGGCATCGTCACCGGCCCCTACCCGCTCGGCTGCGGCAG
Source organism: Solirubrobacterales bacterium (assembly GCA_033855935.1). Classification (GTDB taxonomy): domain Bacteria; phylum Actinomycetota; class Thermoleophilia; order Solirubrobacterales; family 70-9; genus JAWVFN01. The sequence goes on from JAWVFN010000157.1 coordinate 6,912, forward strand.
CCTCCGCGGCAGCGATCTGATCGCCTGGTACACGACCGCCTGGTTCGACAAGTACGTCAAGGGCGACCCCGGCGCCGACACGCGGCTGCTCTCGGACCGCTGGCGAAACGACGCCCCCGAGGCGGCGATCGACCCGTCCGGCGACGGCAACGCCTTCAGCTTCTACTACCGCTCGCGCTACGACGTCGGCCTCGCCGGCGGCGGCCGCGCGGTCTGCGACGACCTGCGCGCCGGCTGCCCGAGCATGGCGCCCGACGGGCTACCGCCGAGCTACGACTTCGTCGGCGACGCCTACGGTCCGGTCCCGGCCCCGCCGGGCGGCAGCGTCCCGGCCGCCGTCGCCGCCCGCAAGGCGAAGTCCAAGTGCCGGCACGCGAGGGGCAAGAAGCGCAAGCGCTGCCTGAAGCGCGCCCGCCGCGGGAAGTAGCCGGCCTTCGCCGCTACTGGAAGGGCGCGCCGGCGAAGAAGGCGAACCAGATCAGGAAGCCGATCGCGGCGAGGATCGTGGCGACGACGAACAGCCGCTCGACGGGATCGCCGCCGCCCGAGCCCGGCTGGTAGTGAGTGTCGCGGACGCTGCGGTTCCAAACGGCGCGGTGGGTCTGCTTGGCGTCGACCAATCCCTGGCCCATCCTCGCCCGGGCCCAGGAGGCGATCAGGAGCACGGCCGAGTAGGTGAGCAGGATCGCGACGAAGAGGAAGAAGGCGACCGAGCCGTTGACGGCCCCGGTCTGCCCGTAGAACTGCGAGGCGACCCAGAGCCAGGCCACGGGGACGCCGAAGCCCAGCAGCAGCGCGCCGACCATGATCAGCAGCGTCACGACGGTGCTCTTCACAGCCCTCAGCGTTAGGTGCAGGACGTCCATGCCCTCGCCTACGTTACCGGGCGTCGGAGGCGGCCCCGCGCCCTGGCCTCGCCTCGCGCTGCCGGAAATGGCAGAATGGCTCCCGCATGGCAGACGAAAATGGAAATCAGCCGGCCCCCCGCCCGCTGACGCGCCGCGAGCGCCAGATCGCAACCCTGGCCTCAAAGGGCGTCCCGAACGGAAAGATCGCCAAGCGGCTTGGCTTGTCGATTCGCACCGTTGAATCGCACCTCTACAGGGTGTACGGGAAGCTGGGCGTCAGCGCGCGCGACAAGCTGCCGCCGCTGCTCGGCGTGCTGCTCGTCCTCGGCGCGGCCTCCTGACCACCTCGCTGGCCGACGCCAGATGGGACCTGACGCCGTT
>JAWVFN010000158.1:0-7353 GCA_033855935.1 Solirubrobacterales bacterium
CGAGCGGCGCGAGGCGCTTCGCGAGCTGCGCCCGCTGCTTGGTGAAGAAAACGATCACATCCAGCCCCTTGGCGCCCCGGGACATGACCTCGACCCCGGCGGGTAACTCGCCGAGCGCGTCAGCGAACTCACCGGGCGCGCCCGGGAACCAGACCCGGTGCTCCTCCTTGATGCCAAGCTTCTTCGGCAGCGGCGTTCCCGAGTAGCCGGCCACGCGGGAGCGGAGCTACTTCTTCTTCACGGCAGCGACCGTCAGCTCGACCGCGGTGCCCGGTGCCGCCGATGCCCCGCCGGCCAGGCTTTGAGCGAGAACGGTGCCCTTTTTCTTCTTGTTCCTCCTGGTCTTCTTCAGCTTCCTGGTTTTGGTCGTAGCCGTGCAGCCGGCAGTGGCGATCAATCGCTGGGCGTCGGCGACTTTTCTGCCGAGCACGTCCGGAATCCGGCAGAACGAGATCGTCGCCTGGAACAGGAGCTCGCGGTCGTTGCCGGTCCCGTTGTCCGTGAAGGTCTCAGTCGCGCCATCAGGGGGACCCCCGGTGGAGCCGAAGGCGACGGTGAAGCCCGAGGCCGGCTGGAGGTGGATCGGAATCGCGCCGCCGCCCTCCGCGTTCGAAAGCGCGACCTGATCGCCCTGCCTAATCGGCAGATGAGAAGCCGGATACCGAGTGACCGCATCGCCGGCGGCGGAAGTCGCGGTTAGCGCCGAGCTCGATCCCGTCACGCCAAACGTCAGCCCGCCCGCGGGACGGAGGACTCGCAGCGAAAAGACGGAACCGATTAAGTTCGATCTCACGGCCCAAGCGTTGATCACCCCGTTGACCGGTGAAGCCTGCGGGAGGGGAGCTCCGGCGCCGGCTGCGTGTTGAAGCATCATGCAGCCGGAACCGCACGCGTAGTCAATCGTCCAGTTGTTGGTGAGGGGGCTGCCGATGGTCACGGTCTCGGCGCTCGCGGACGGCGGCGCAAAGCACGCCGCGAGGAGCGCGACACCGATCACTCCCCTCAGTCGTCGGGCGCGGTTCATCTGCCGCTCATCCTACGTATCTATGATTCAGCCGTGGCCATCGACGACGGAAACGCGATCGATTACGCCGTGGTTTCCCGCGGCACGCCGGTCTACAGCTGCGACGAGCAGATCGTCGGCAAGATCGACACGATTCTCGACAACCCCGAGGAGCGGATCTTCGACGGCGTCATCTTCGAGACCCCGAGCGGCGAGCTGCGCTTCTGCGACGCGCCCGAGGTCCAGCGCACCGCCGAACGCGGCGTGACCCTGGCGATCACCGCAGCGGAGGCGGCAGAGCTGTCACCGCCCGAGAAGCCGACGCCGAGCTACAAGGCGGACCCCGGCGGCGGCCGCCTCAGCCGCATGTTCGGCCGCGGCTGGAAGAAGAGCTAGAAGCACGGCGGGCTGACGTCGCCATCAGATCGCTCCGTAGCGCCCGCCCGGCATAAAGTCGCGGCGGGCAAGCCGCCGCGACGAAGTACGGCGGGCTGACGTCGCTAGCAGTCGATGAGGAAGCCCGGGGCGCGCTTGCGCTCCGAGCCGAGGATCCGGCAGGGGGGAGAGGAGCTGCGGATCGGGGAGGGCCCCATGTCGATGCGCACACGCCGGGCGGGGGCGCCGAGGGGAAGGCTGTTGAAGTCGTGTGTCCGCTTGGGAGTGGTCATTTCTGGGTCCTCAGCAGATACTTCGACGCCTGCCCGCGAATTCCTTAGGGCGTTTGGCCACTCGTGCGCTGCGGCATTTCCCTGAGGTAGGATCGGTCGCGTGGGAGCCGGGGTTCCTCATAGGAAAGCGGGGCGGATCGCGCTGACGCTCGGTGTAGCGGCGCTCGCGATCGCCAGCGTTCTGGCGCCGCCGGCGGTGGCGAAGAAAAAGAAGATCACCATCGTCGGCACGAGCTCGACCGCCGTCCCGATGCCTCCGGGAAGCGTGCAATCGACGACGCCCAGATGCGCAAAGGGCCTCCACGTCACCGGCGGTGGCTTCTCGATTACCCCCGAGTTCAATGGCAATGGGACGCTCACGGTTGCGGACGACACTGGCATCAAGGCGCTGACGCAGGTCTCGTATCCAAGTTCACGGAATACCTGGACGGCGACGACGAGCTCGTTCGCGATGCCGTCAACGGCGGGGGCCCTGACCGGCTTCGCGCGGTGCGAGCACAACAAGCTCGGCAAGGTTGCCGGCACCGTCTTCGGCTCCCAGGCGCTCAACCCGGGCGACTCCTTCACGCTCAACCTGCCGTGCCCTTCCGGGACCCACGTGCTCTCCGGCGGCTACCTCGTCGACAAGCCCTTCAACAACACGGCCGACAGCTCACACATCTTCATCCTGGGCTCATACCGCTCGGCGAGCAACGTCTGGACGGTCTCCGCATTCAGCTTTCCGAACCCATCGTTCCCGGTGTCGACGCTGACCCCTTACGCGATCTGCGAAAAGAGCGGCAGCCGCCCGATCACCCAGGTGCAGCAGTCGGTGCCCTTGACTGACAACGCCTCGGCAGCAGCGACCGCGAGCTGTAGCAAGAAGCATCACGCGGTCGGGGGCGGATTCTCGTTCACGCCCGTGCAGGGGCCGAGCAATGTGCCTCCGGTGCCGGAGGTCCAGGAGTCGGCGCCGTCGGGAGCGAGGGATTGGGTCGTCCACGGCTATGACTTTCCCTTCCCGTCGGTGACGCCGCCGGGGACCACGATGAGTGCCTACGCCTACTGCCGCAGCGACTCGACCAAGAAGAAAAAGAAGTAAGGCCCTCGTCGGGCCGAGGTAGCGGTCAGAACAGCCGCACTGTGTCGCGCGAGACGAAGAAACCGTGCTTGTTGCCGGTGTTGACGCAGCGCACGCCCGACTGCTTGCTTTTGCACTTGAAGCGCCCCTGGGACACCGAATTGCCGTAGCCGAGCGCGTTGCCCTGGTGCAGGGTGGTGTCGCCGGCGCAGACCCAGCCGGCCTTGCCCTTCTTGTCGACGGCGACGCCGCCGCCCCAGTCGACGTCGCAGTTGGCCGGCTTCGGCGGGGCGACCCAGGTGTGGTCGGCGATGTCGCAGCGAGCCCCGAAGCCGCCGAGGGCGCAGCCGATGTTGCCGCTGGGCGAATGGAACAGCGTCAGCCCGGCGTCAGCCGGAACGGCCAGCAGGCCGAATAGACACACTGATAGCGCGAGCGACCGCCTGAGCACGGCCGCCAGGCTATCGCGCGGCTGGACGCGACGCCGAGCCTCTGCGAATGCGATCGCGGACGAACGTCGTTCGCTCGCGGCGCAACAGGCTGTCTGTTGGACCGCGGGAGATGAAGCTCATCGTCGCCCCACACTCCGGGCATTCGGGCTTGGAGGTGGAAACGACCAGCACCCGGCAGACAAATCCGCATTGGGCACAACGTGACAGGGGCATCAAATCTCTCCTTCTCGACCCCCGGCTCTGTTTCGCCCCAAACCCGCTCCTCAAAATCCGACGCAACCCATCGTACTCCGCGCGTCAAGCGCGCCAGGCGGCCGAGAGCGAAGCCTCGGCGGCGGCGATCGACGAGAACAGCGGTATTTGCGAGGAAGCCCTCGACGAGATCGAGGATCGTCGCCGCGCTCCGCCCAGGGGGACATAATCGGAGTTATCGCGCGTTGACTTTGACTACGCGGACTAGCCCGAGTTGCTTCTCGAGGGCCGGCCCGTGGTGCTCGGCCGCTCGGCTTTTCCACCCCGATTGCTCACGGACGACGGCAGCGTTCCTTCGCCTAGCGATCGGCGCCCGATGAACGCCATCTCGCCGTCGCATTGCGGGCACCGTGGCGCCTCGGCGCTGGGCCAGAGCGTTCGGCAAACGAAACCGCAACGGGGGCAACTGGACAAAGGCATCTCGCGCTCCTTCTCGATTCAGCCCAGTTGATGAGAATGCACCCCGGGCTGTGCTGAGTTCCCGGCGGCGCAAACCGTCTATTACCCGCTGTGGCGCTGCGAGAAACGGTTACTTGAGCGGCAGCTGCAGGACGATCACCAGCACGGTGAGCGCGACCCCGACGTAGCGCTGGACGGGTGAGCGCAGCATCGCGGCGATCGGCAGCCACCAGACCGGATACCAGGGCAGCAGCCAGGTCGTCGTCGCCAGCAGCGCGAGCGTTGCCCAGCCCGCGGCTGTAAGCCAGTCCGCACCGCGCCAGGTCCAAATCATGAGGCCCAGCAGCGTCGGCACGAGCACGATGGTCCCGATCGTCCCCTGGGTGTGCTTGTGGAGCCCGAGGTGAAGAATCGTGTTCAGGAAGAACGCGGGGACGTTGTTGGGCGTCTCCAGGGTCGAATCGTGGGCGATCACGCCGCGGACGTTTGCGATGTGGCTGCCGAAGATCGCCAGGGCGAGGACCGCGATCGCCGCGAGCCCACCTACCGCCCACAGCAGCGTCCTGCGGCGGTCCTTGGCGCCGATCACGGCGAACGGCAGCAGCACCCCCGCAGAGAACTTGATGCCGATGCCGGCGACGATGCCGAGCACGCCGCGGGCGTCGTCGCGGAGCAGATAGAGGACTCCGGCCAGCATCGGCACGAGCATCAGCAGGTCGTTGTGGCCGCCGCCGACCGCGAACAGCAGCAGCAGAGGACTGAGCCCGAAGTAGAGGATCGCCGGGAGAGGCTCCCGTCCGAGCCGTTTGGCGCAGGCCCAGACGAGGGCGACACAGGCGAGGCTCGAGGCCGTCATCACCACCTTCAGGGTCCACATCGCCCCCGCGACGCCGATCCACGCCAAAGGCAGCGATGCCAGCGTGAAGAGCGGCCCGTAGGCGGACGTGTTGTTGGGCCAGCCGGCGTAGGGAAAGGCGGAGTCCGTGGGGGCCGCGGCGAGCGGGTGGTAATAGGCGTTGAGGTGGTGCAGGACCTCGAGCCGCGCATAGCCGATGTAGTTGAAGATGTCGCCCGAGAGCAGAGCCGGGGCCAGCATGAACATCACGTGCAGGGCGACGATTGCCCCGATCCCCACCCCCTTCGAAATCGATCCGGCCAGCAACAGGACGCCGAAGTAGCTCAGCGTGAAGATGGCGATGATCACCTGGAAGTCGGCGCGGCTGAGGCCCAGCTTCAGCGGCTCGAACACGCCTCGCAAGTTGATCGGCAGCGGGTGATGGTTGTGGAGCAGTGGCCCGCCGTGGTAGGCGGCGGCCCCCGCGGCCAGCAGGAAGCCGGTGACGAGCAGGACGAGGATCAGCCCGCCGGCCGCGAATTCTCGCCAGCGCAGGGCAAGGGCCGATTCGCGCGGCTTGCTTGCGGCGGTGACGTGAGGGGTTTGCGCTTCCATTACGGCGAGCAGGCTGACGAGCACGGCAGCCAAGTGGCTGCGGTTCAATTCCGGTTAAAGACCCAGTTAAGCGGTCAGGCCTGATTCAGGAGTGGAGCTTGTGCCTCCGGTGACGCCGCTTGCAAGTGGGTTGCTTGCGCCTCTTCTTGGCCTTGCCGGCCTTGGCGCATTTCTTGGCGGGCTTGACCGCGCCGGGCAAGCCGGTCGGCGTGGATCCTCCCCCTCCACCCGCCCCCGATTCGGCGGCGTTGCAGCTCGCGGTCGACCCTCCAGCGCTGAAGCCCGGAGCGAGGTCATACCCCGCCGGCAGCACCTTGGCCGCGGGCTGGCAGACGAGGCCGCTGCCGGGTTGCTCGAGGACCGGTAGCCGCAGCTCGAGGTTCGAGATCGTGATCGGCAACTGCAGGTTTGAGGGCCGGGCATAGGGGACGTCGTTGGGCAGCAGCTCGAGCTTGGCCACGTGACCCGCCTCGAACTTGTAGCCGTTCGGGTGGAGCTGGAAGACTTGGTTGGCGGCCGAGCCGACGGTGGGCCGGTAGAGACCGCGAGCGACGAGCGTTGCGGCGCCGCCACCGGGCGGAACGTCGACGAGGCGGGCGGCGATCTCCGCGGTGGGGCTGACCGAGTTGATGTCGGCGACGATCGTCGGCGAGCCCATCAGCGTGTAGCCGCTGGCAGGCGCCGGGTCGAAGCGAAGGTTCGCGGCGCCGGTCTGGTCGGAGCTGGGCGCTGTGGCACAGGCGCCGCCGCCGGCAACTGGGTCGTATGCCTCCCCGCGAGTAGGGTCGCTCGTCAGCGGCTGGATCGTCTGCGCGGCCACCGTCTCGCCGCGGATCTCGCCCGGGGCGATCTCGGCCCAGCTCGGGGCGAAGTAGGGCCCGCCCGAGGGCGCCGACTTCGGGCAGGTCTGGGTCAGCGTCTCGACCCCCTCGAACGGCTTCTGGCCGACGCCCTTGAGGTAGTAGTCGAACCAGGCGTTCTGGCGGTCGCGGAGCTTGGCGATGTCGGCGTCCTTGTTCTGGCCGCGCATGTGCCCGTAGTCCATGTAGAACAGCGAGAGGTCGGCGCTCGGGTGCTCGGAGCGGGTGCGGTTGTAGAAGCGGATCGTCTCGTCGGCCGGGAACAGGTCGTCGGTCCAGCCGTTGGACATCAGCAGCGGCGCCGGCGTCTCGGAGTGGTCGATGTAGTACGAGGAGTGATGGGCCATGACCTCGTTGGCGACGTCGGTGACGATCGGATTGCCGTCGTAGGGCTCGCCGGCGTTGATCGCCAGATACCAGGAGATCACGTCGGCGTCCATGTCGGTGCCGGGCGTCGCATAGTTGCTGCCGGCGAGGCCGGTTGCGAACAGCCCAGCGACCCATGAGCTCTTCGAGACGCCGATCCGGTTGCGCTTCATGTAGGGCGCGTCGGCGACGTAGTCGAGCGTGTCACCGTTCGGCATCAGCGCGTTGGCGAGGTCGGTCCAGGGAATCTCCGGCGTCGCCGCCGCGATCGCCATGTTCTTGCCCAGCGGGCTCTGCCAGGGGCTGTAGCTGCCGTCGGCGTTCATCACGCGGTCTTTGAGCGCGGCGAGGGCCATCGACAGCCCGCCGCCGTAGGAGCCGCCGAAGGCGCCGATCTTGGTCGGCTGGACCACGTTCTCGTCGGCGAGGACCGAGAGCAGGTACTGCGCGTCCCGCACCTCATAGCGGGTGTCCATCAAGTGGTTGTAACCCTTGGCGCACTTCGGGGCGAAGCGATCGGGGTCAGACCCGCCGCAGGAATTGCCCCAGCCGCGGTCGGATTGGCTGAAGACGGCGTAGCCGCTGTTTGCCCAGTACCTGGTCGCCTCGGTGAGCCCGAATTTCGACCCGCTCCAGCCGTGGAAGGCGCCGATCGTCGGATACGGCCCGTCGGGCCCGGACGCCGGCTCCGGCGGCAGGATCACGTTGACGTCGACCTTCGTCACCCCGTCGAAGGTCGTCGTCGGCCCGCTGCAGAGGCGGATATTGCCCGCCGACGGCTGCGCCGCGCAGCTCAAGTCGCCGCCGAAGACACTCGGAATCGCGGCCTGCGCGCTCGGCGCG
>JAWVFN010000159.1:0-42849 GCA_033855935.1 Solirubrobacterales bacterium
CGGTTACGAAGTCGACGCCGAGGCTCTGGAGGTGTGAAACCCACGGGTCGATCCAGGCCTCGTTCGTCGGCCCGTCAAGCAGGCGGTCCGGCGCCTTGTAACCGCTGCGCTCTGCCAGCGGCGGCGCCTGCCAGGAAAGAATCGAGTACACGAAGGCGAGCGCCATCAGGCCGATGGTCCGCGTCGAGGCCTTCTTCCCCTTCGCCGCGACGAGGTCCTTGGTCAGACCATTGCCAAACACCTTCTGGTACCGCTCCGAGAAGCGCTCGGCGTTCACGTAGTCCCACCAGAGGACGTTTTCCCACTCCCCCAAGCGGCGGGCGTCGCTCGAGGTCTGGAAGACGGCGAGCTTGCGGACGAAGTACTCGATCTCATTCGCCGGGACGTCGGCGGCGAGGCCGATCCCGGTGACCAGCGAGCGCATGCCCTCTTGGAAACCCTCGGCGTCGAAGCTGGGCAGGAGCCAAATCTGACCGTTCTCGAAGATGAACATTTCCTGCTGGGCATCGACGAGATTGTCGTAGACGCCATTTGCGTTCCCGGGGACCGGGATCCGGCGCATCGTGTCGGGGACGTTCTTGTAGAAGCCGGGGAAGAAGCGGAAGCCGTGCTCCCCCGGCAACTCGGCCCGCCCGCCCGAGCCGGTTCCGGGCACCGGCATGCTGCGCGCCTTGCCGCCGAGGGCCTTCGGTTCGAAGACGGTGACTCGGAAGCCGCGCTCGGCGAGCTCGTGGGCGACGGTGAGACCCCCCACTCCGCCCCCGAGGATCGCCACGCCGGTCCTGAGGTCGGCCGCTCGGACATGGCGCAAACGTGCAAGCGCCGGTGCCGCGAGATAGAGATACGCGCCGCCCGTCGTCGCCGCGCCCCGCGTCAGGAACGCCCGCCGTGAGAACCCGCCCGCTGATGCCGTCACCGTAATCTCCTCTCACCGATGAATATGACGATTCGTATCGTCAAAGAGCATTTCATCTGACGACGGTCGTTGTCAAGATGTATCGAGATGTCGGTAACCGAGCAGAGAACCCCCGCCCGCCGCTACGGCGGGGTGAGTGCGAGTGACCGCGTGGCCGCCCGCCGCGAGCGCCTGCTCGACGCTGCGCTCGAGCTCTATGGCACCCGCGGTTACGTGGCGACCGGCGTGAAGGACATTTGCCGCGAGGCGGGTCTAACGGACCGCTACTTCTACGAGTCCTTCCGCAACAGCGAGGAGCTCTTCACCGCAGCCTTCGACCGCGCCACCGACGATCTACTGCGGCTCGTCGAGCGGAGGGTCGCCGAAGCAGGCCAAGGTCCGGAGGCCCAGGTCCGGGCTGCGATCGAGGCCTTCGTCCGGGCGCTGGCGGACGATCCGCGCAAGGCACAGCTGATCTTCCTCGAGAGGGCCTCGGCTGGGGTCGAGGCCGAGCGTCACATGCGCGGGGCTCTGCGGCGATTCGCCGCGCTCGTCGCGGCGACCGCGCGACCCCACCTGCGGAAAGGCGTTCCCGATCGAGTGCTCAAGATGGGAGCGCTGTCGCTTGTCGGCGCGATCGAGCGGCTGATGATCGACTGGCAGGACGGCGAGATCGACGCGACGATCGACCAGGTGATCGACTATTTGGTCGGATTCTTCCTTGCCGCCGGCGCGTCAATCGGCGTGAGCCGTCGGCAGAGGAGATAGATCAGTCGTATTACGCGACGCCGACGAGAGTAAGGTCATCGACACACGGTCATCCGCCGCTGACGAACTTCTCGCGCGGCCGCCTTGGATCACTGAGACTCGGCGAGCGTACGGCTGGCGCCCCAGCCAGGGAGACGCCGAATCCAATTCACACTAGGGACGCTCGAAGCGCGGCCCGCGTGGGGTCAGGAGCCCGCAAATGGCTATCGAGAACCGAAGTGCCCGCCGGAAGCTCGTCACCGCATCGGCCGCCGTCGCTGCGATCGCACTTGCAGGGATCACGTTGGCGGCGCCGACGGCGCAGGCCTCAAAGTCGAAGTCCAAGCCAATCATCTACACCGCCAAGGCCACGGCCGCCGGCAGTTGGCGTGCCACCGAAGACTGCGGAAACTTTGATCACGTCGTGTACCAGTACGGGGCGACGTTCTACCCGGTTGACCTCGGCCTGATCTCGTCACTGCACTACGCAACTTCGGATCTCAGCGCAAAGACGAGGACGGGCGGCGGAAATCTCGACTGGGACCACACCTCCCCCAGCTGCCTTCCGGGGGGCAGCCCCCAGAGCTGCCCGCTCGGGGTGGAGACCCCCCCGCCCGGCGTCCACGCGGGGGATGAGGACGGCCACTTCTCGCAGGTGAAGGTCGGAGATCCGATCGGGAGCGGGCTCGCCAGCCTGGTCCGAGGAGTCAAGGTTACTTTGGTGCCACCGCTGACCGAGGAGGGAAGCTGTTCAGGCGGCTGGATCTCCGGGTGGGGCGGCGGCGGTCCAACCTGCCCCGATCCTCAGGGCTTCATCAACGCCAAAAGAATCGGAAGCAAGAGCATCACCGTCCACATTGCCGGCACTTGCAACACCAGCGAGGGCGGCAGAACTGTAGTGGCCGATACGAGCGGGACGCTGACGCTCACGCGCAGAGCGCCGAAAAAGCACTGAGGCATCGGGTGCGCGATCAGGAGGCGCGGCCCCAAGGCGCTACAACGGCAGCATCTTCGCTCGCTTCCTGCATTTCTTTCGCTTCTTCTTGCTGTGCTTGTGCTTGCACTTCTTGAGCGCCGCAGCGCGCTGACCGGTTGGGGTCATCGGGGGCACAACGTGGGTCTTGAACGCAAGGTCTCCTGTAACAGGCATCCAGGCGCCGGAGGGAGGGGAGCTCAGCGTCCGGAACCCTGCCCCACCGGCGTACGGATCGGCGGTCGTGCTTTGTGACCACGTGTAGACGTTGCTGAAATCGGCCCCGCTGTAGGCAACGATGGCGTACTGGGTCCCCGCAACCACGGGTGCGGGCGTGGCGAAGTTGATCGACATGAATGCAGGGGCCCCGCTGAAGGCCGGAACGCTGTGGCTGGCCAGGACCAAGATGCCCGGGAAGCCGCCCGAAACGTCTCGAATCTCGACGTTCAGGGGAGCCGTGGGGGTGCCGCCACTCGTCCCGAGGTCCAGATCGACCTGGTCGACCCCGCCGGAGAGGCCGGCGGTGAAGGTTTGAGCAGCGCTTTGGCCCACGTACATGGAGACGAACCCGCCGCTGCCGTCGGTTTGCTGCTGATCGAGAGTCCCGGCCAAGGCGGCCCCGGGAGCCAGCACGCAGGCGGCGGACACGATTATGAGAGTCAGTAACCCGGTGTCCCGGCGCTTAAATGATGTTGCGGCACGGCTCGTCAACTAAACCGGCAGCTTCTCCGCGCGCTTCTTGCACTTCTTGCGCTTCTTCTTGCTGTGCTTGTGTTTGCACTTCTTGAGCGCCGCGGCGCGCTGGCCAGTCGGGGCCGATGCGCCGGGGAACGTCCAGGTCAGGACAATTCCCGGTGCGGCCCCGAGCGCGGCCGCGGTCACGCCCCCGCCGGCGGGCGCAAGCGACGAACCGCCGCCGCCGCCTCCACCTGCAGTGTTCACCTGAACGCCTGAGATGTCGCTCCAGAAGGTCCCCGAACCACCCCCGCCACCGCCGAAGACGCCGCCGCCACCGCCCCCGCCGCCTTCGGGGAAGGTGATACCACCCTGATTTCCGCCCCCGCCGCCGGTCGGGCCGCTCCCGTCGGCACCCGCGACAGGTCCGAATCCGCCGGATCCGCCGGATCCGCCGGGTCCGCCGGTGCCCACGGCGCCGGCTGTTCCGGGCTGGCCGCCGCTCCCACCGTGGATCGTGCCGTCCGAAGTGCCGTCGGTGCCGCGCGCGCCGGCCGCGCCGCCAGGCCCGCCCGGCAGTGTCGTGAAGACTCCGTTGTTGTTGATGCCGCCGCTGTTCCCCCCTCCACCGCCACCCGCCGCGATGACGCCGATCAGGCATGTGACCGCCTGACACGACAATATTCGCGTCGCGCCCCCGCCACCGCCGGCCGACCAGCCGCCGGCGCCACCGTCGGGCGCTCCGCCGCCCCCGGTGGCACCCGTGCTCGCATTCGCGTTGCCGCCGTTGGTGGCGACGGTGAGCTGCAGCTGTTCGCCCGGGAAGACCGCGACCGTGCCGGTCACCAGCGCGCCCCGACCGCCCTGGACCAGGGTCGTACCGACGCTGTTGGTGACGTTTCCGCCGGCGCCCGCGGTCGCGCTCAGGCTCAGCGAGCTGACGCCGGCAGGGACCGCGAAGGCCATCGTCCCCGGTGTCGTATCGACGAACGAGTCCGCGCTGGCGGCGGGGGCCATCGCGACCAGGGCGACGACGGAAAGGAGCGTTACAAGCGACAGGCGCATCGCGCCCAGTGTGGCCAATCGGCGCGCACGGGTCAATGCCGGAGCCTCGCAGGCCGGTCGCCGATCGAGGAATACACTTCGCCGCGGACTGGTCACTCGCCAAGCCTGAGCATCAGCGAAGGAGGCTGGATTGGACCGCACGCATGCGCTGATTCGCGACTCGCGGCGCTCGGCTATGCGCTCGCGCACAGATCAGGTAGCGCCCGGCGCCTGGCTGCGGCTCGCCGCTCTGGGGGCTGCCGCCGTCACGGCGGCCGTCGTCGTCAGCGGCGCCCTCCACCTCGGTCTCCCCCACAAGGCGCTGGCGGTTTTGGCCCTGCCCCTGCTCATGGCGGTGGTCCTCGCCGCCGCTATCGGCCACCGGCGATTGCTCGCGGTCTCAGCGACGGCGCTCGGGCTATTCGTCGCCGAAAGCGGCTTTGGCGGCGTGGTCGCGCTGGCGGGACACCCAGAGTGGGCGGTAGCCCTCCATCTCGTGTTCGCGGGCTTGGCCCTCGCCGCGACACTCGTCAGCGCGGTAGGGACCTTCTCTGGGGACCAGGTACCGGCAGGCGCCTGGCGAGACTACGTGGCGCTGACGAAGCCACGCATCATGGTTCTGCTGCTGATCACCGCGACCGCCGGCATGTTCGTCGGCGCCGGCGGGGTGCCGAACCTGGCGCAGCTCGCTGTCGTGCTCGCGGGCGGCGCTCTCGCCTCCGGCGGGGCGAGCGCCCTGAATCACTACCTCGATCGCGATATCGACGCCTTGATGGGTGATCGGACCTCAGACCGGCCGATCGTCGCAGGTCGGCTGATTCCTCCCCGGGCACTCGAGTTCGGGCTGGTTCTCTCGGCCTTCTCGTTCGTCCTGCTCGCCAGCTTGGTGAACGTGCTGACCGCGACGTTGGCCCTTGTGGGGGGTCTGTTCTACGTCGTCGTCTACACGCATTGGCTGAAGCGGTGGACGGTGCAGAACATCGTGATCGGCGGCGCGGCGGGCGCGGTGCCACCGCTCGTCGGCTGGGCGGCGGCAACGGGGAACCTGACCCTCCCGGCGCTCTTCCTCTTCCTGATCATCTTTTTCTGGACGCCGCCCCACTTCTGGGCCCTCGCCCTGCTGATCAAGCGCGAGTACGCGGCAGCTCGAGTTCCGATGATGCCCGTCGTGCGCGGGGACCGTGAGACTTCCCGCCGGATCCTTGCCTACTCGTTCGTGCTGACCGTGACGACCCTGCTGCCGTTCCTGTGGAACTCGGTCGGCGACCTGTATCTGGGAGCGGCGCTGGTCCTCGACGCCGTGTTCATCGGCCTGGCGGTGGGACTGGCACGTGAGACCAACCCCGCGCGTGCGGGCCGGCTCTTCCATTACTCGCTTCTCTATCTGGCGGTCCTGTTCTCCGCGATGGCAGTCGACGCGGTCGTCGCCTGACCGCGCCGCCGCCTGATCACGGTGGGCTTATCGGGAGTAGATCGGCTCCGGCGCGCCACGCTTCTCGCGCGAGGGCCGGCTCGCCGGCTCCGTCTTGCGACGGCGCCACCGGCTCTCGACTCGCCGGATGGCACGGCCCGAGGGACCGGCAGGGAGCTTGTGAGGAAGCCTCATCGCAGCGGCCAGAAGGGCCAGCAGCCCGGTTGCAGCAGCCACATTCAGGACCAGGATCAATGCAATCGTCATTTTTGTCCACCTCCGTTCGGTCGCGGGTGTCCTGACAGATTGCCCGGGGAACCTCGGAGGAAACTTAAAACTCGGTGAGAGTTCTCTAAGAGTTTTGGGCGCGCCTCAGCTGGTCGAGTGCAACGCCCGCAGAACGGCCCCGGCGGACTGGGGGCCCCGCAGGACGTTGATGATCTTCCCCTGGGAGTCGAGGATGAAGGTGGTGGGCAGGCCGTTCAAGCCGTAGGCGTTACCGGCGACTCCGTCGGGGTCTACGAGGTTCGGGAAGGTGAGTTCGTACTGGCTGACGTACGAGCGAGCCGCGCTGAGCCCATCGTTCCAATCGACACCAACTATCCGGGCCCGCCCGTGGAGCGAGTGCGCGACGCGCTCGAGTGCCGGGGCCTCCTGGTGGCACGGGTGGCACCAGCTGGCCCAGAAGTTGATCGCGGCGGGCTTGCCACGTAACGAGGCGAGATCGACCCCGGGGGGCACGAGAACGCCGGTCGGCAACCGCGGTGCGGACCTTCCCGATCCTGCCGGGCTCGAGCTGCCGCTGAGAACCTCGATCCCGATCAGCACCCCGATCACGGCCAGGACCGCCAACCCGGTGAGCAGGTGGCGACGAATCGCGTCCTCCTACTCCGAGGCCAGGATCGGGACGTCGTGGACGACCTGCGCCGGCCTGAAGCTCTGCGGATAGAGGGTCGTGAGCTTGCCGCTGGCGCTGATTCCGTAGACCAGCGCGGAATGCTCGACCAGGTCGCGCGCGCCCTTCGCCGGCGGGGCCTTGGCAAGGATGTGCCAGGCGTGCCAAACCCCCTCGAGCTGGGGCCGGGAGCCGAGCAGGTACTCCATCCGCCCGGTCATCCGATGCTCCGCCAGGAAAGCCTTGACGGTCCGCGGAGTGTCCCCCTTCGGATCCACCGAGACGGCGACGATCTGCAGGCTGCCGGCGTCGGGACCGAGTTGCGCCTGGGCGGTCCTCAGGTTGCCGACGATCAACGGACAGACGTCGGGGCAATGGTCGTAGATGAAGGTCACGAACACCGCCTTGCCGCGGAATTGCTCCAGGTTGACCGCGCGGCCGAGCGAGTCCTCGAGAGCCAGCGGCGGGGCCGGCTTGAGCGGCAGTGCAGCGACACCGGCGTACTTCGCGTTCGATGTCCCGGAGGCGGCGGTCTGACTGTTCCCGTTCCCGCCACAGCCGGCGATCGCCAGCGTCAACGCGGCCAACGCCGCCAACGCGATGACCAGGCGCGGAGCTCGGCGCAGATTGCTGAAGGGGAAGCTCATCGGCTCTGGTCCCCAAGTATTACGGCTCGATGAGAGGCCGAAACCGATCCCGGCGTCGCGGTCATCCCTCGCGGGAGAGAATGCGCAGGTCGCCGGCCGGCCAGGTGGGCGGGAACGGATACAGGAGGCCCGCGCGCTCGAATCCCCTCCGGTCGATCAGATACACGGCGGGCGAGCTCACGACTCTGCCGACAGCGCCCCGAACCGCAATTCGGTAGGACCTCCAGACTGGGCCGAGCTCGGACCTCGTGCCCAGCAGCCAGTGCCATTCGGCCACGCCGTCGAGCCCCCACCGTCTCGCGGCTGCTCGGACCGATCCGGGCCCGTCGCGTCGCGGGTCGACGCTGACCACGACCAGGGCGGGCTTCGCGGCCTCCGGCACCAGCCGAAGCGCGGTGCCAAGAGAGCGCGCTTCGCGTGCACAGGCGCCGGCGCAGCGCGAACCGAGAAAGGCGAGCATCACGGTGTGGCCGCGTAACGAGGCGAGCGATGTGGTGCGGCCGTCCTGGTCGAGCAGCGCGAAGCCCGGTGCAGGTCTCGCCCCCGAGGCCCATGTCGCCTGGCCGTGAAACCCCGGCGGAATGTCGTTCGAGGTCGCGTTATCGCCGGCCGTCAGCCGGTGGATGCCGAAGCCGGCAGCAACCCCGGCGCTCGCGGTGAGGAGGATGACCACCGCAGCCGCCCGCGCCCCGACCCGGCTGTCCGTCACCGATCCTGCCTGGATCGATGGCCCGTCGTCACTCCGGGTGACGGCTGCGGAGCAGCAGCAGATACCAGAACAACACGACCAGGAACACAATCAAAGGGACAGCCCAGGTGAGCACGCCCTGCGCCACGATTGAGGTGGCGACGATCGGTGGTGTAAGCGCCTGCATCCTCTTCCTCCTCGGTCACGGGTTTCCGGTAATTGGTGGCGCACCGTGAGGCCGGTTCGAGCGCTTGGGCTCGAGCCAACGGTACACGACGAACAGGATCGCGATCGTGAACGGGATCGATCCGGGAACCCACATCACGCCGGCGGCCAGCTGCTGGTCAGCGAGCGCGCTGATTCCACCGGGCCGGCTCGCCTCGGCCGCATACGGGGCGTAGAGCGCCGTGGGCGCCATCGCCAGGACGATCGCCAGCATCCAGCTGACCAGAAGAGCCGAACCGACGTAGACGGCGCGGGCAGTTTCGCCGAGCGGCGAGCGCCACGGCGGCGAGTCGATCACCCGCGTCCAAAACAGCAGACCCGTTCCGAAGAACAGCGCGTGCTCGAGCGCGTGGACCATCGGCGAGCGCAGCGTCTCGTCATAGGCAAACGGGAGATGCCAGGCAAGCAGCGTGGCGGTGAAAAGGAACCACGACACCACCGGATCCCCGAGGATGCGCGCCGTGCGGAGGAGCGGTTGCGACGATCGACCCTGCGTGACCTGGCGCCCGATCGTCCGCCGAAGCGCGAGCGGAAGCCCGTGCCACATCCGGTGCCATGGCCGCGCCAGGGCGAGCAGCGGGGGAGCGACGAGGAGCAGCAGGACGTGCTGGAGCATGTGCGCCCACTGGAGCTTGGCTGCGAGATCGTCGAGAGGGGAACACAGCGCGACCACGATCGCGATCAGACCGGCGATGAATGACGCCGTCCGCCAGCGACGTGCGGAGGACGGCCGGGCGCCTTGCGTTCCCCCCAACCGATAAAGCAGGGCGGCGCCGATAACCCAGATCAGAGCCGGGTCGGCGGTCCAGGTCCAGTCGAAGGGCATGGTCGCCGACAGCCCGGCTCAGAGCAGGTAGAGGATCGCCCAGGTGAGCACGCCGATGCCCGCGAGGAGCCCCCAGTAAAAAGCCGCGTCTCCGAGCCCGGCCGGGACGTATGTGGCCGAGCCGTGACGGTGGCGCAGGCCCTCGGCAAACAGGATCTCCACCCAGTACAGGGCCATCAGGGCAAAGAGGACGAAGAACACGGTCCAGCCGATGAACACGCTCGCATAGCCGCCGTCCAGCGGCCCGAACCCCAGGTGCGCGTATTCGAAGACCTGCACAACGCACCCGGCAAGGCCAAGCGCCAGCGCCAGCCCTGCCGCCGGCAACCAGCCGCGGCCCTTGCGGGCGGCGTCGGCGCCGTAGGCAAATGAGCCGGCGCTGGTCGCGAACAAGAAGACGATCGCCGTGCCATAGCGATCGGGCGGGTCGAGATGCGACGGCCGCCACTCGCCGGCGTTGTTGAGCGAGCGCAGGTAGAAGTAGGCGAAGACGAAGGCGAGGAAGAACAGGATCGTGGTCCCGGCGACGATCCGAGCGGCGATCCAGAGGTTTCGCTCGTGGACCTCCGGCGACTCGGCGAGCGGGTCCTCGGGAGTCCCACGCGGGGTCTTGATCCTTCGCAATATTCCTCTCAAGCTGGGCATGGCTCCTATCCGGGGGCGCTGGCCGGCCGCTCGGTGGGTTTAGGCGCAGGCGGCGGGACGCCGTAGTCGTAGGGGTCCTCGTCAATGACCGGCGTGCGGTCGAAGTTGTGCACCGGTACCGGCGTCGGCAACTGCCACTCAAGCGACTTCGAGCCCCACGGGTTCGCCTCCGCGGGCTTGCGGACGATGACCATCGAGTAGACGACGTTGGCGAGGAAGATGAGCATCGAGGTCCCGAGAACGAAGGCGGACACGGAGACCCAGATGTTCAAGGGCTGCAGGTTGTCCGCGTATGTCGAGACACGCCGTGGCATCCCCATCAGCCCGAGCGCGAAGAGCGGGGCAAAGGTCGAGTTGAAGGCGATGAACATCAGCCAGAAATGGATCTTCGAGAGAGCCTCGTTGAATCGCAGCCCGAGCATCTTCGGCACCCAGTAGTAGATCGCGGCGAAGAAGGCAAAGACGAGCCCGCCCATGATCGTGTAGTGGAAGTGGGCCATGACGAAGAAGCTGCCGTGAGTGCTGACGTCGCTCGGGGTGTCCGACAGGAAAACGCCCGAGATGCCGCCAATGAAGAAGTTGAAGAACCAGGCGAGGCAGAAGAGCATCGGCACCGTGAACCGGACCCGGGCTCTCCACAGAGTCGCCATGCCGCAGAGGAAGATGAACCCGGTCGGGACCGAAATCACCTCGGTGGAGAGCATGTAGAAGGGCCGGAGGGCCGAGTTGATGCCGCTGACGAACAGGTGGTGCTGCCAGACGAAGAAGCTGAGCAGCGACACGCCCAGCAGGCCCGCGACTGCCAGCCGGTAGCCCCACAGCGGCTTGCGGGCGAAGACCGGCAGGATCTCAAGGATGATCGCCATTCCAGGCAGAGCCAGGACGTAGACCTCCGGATGGCCGAAGAACCAGAACAGGTTCTCGAATAAGTAGGGGCTGCCGCCAGAGCTGGAGAGGAAGAACGAGGTCTGCACGGCCCTGTCGAAGGCGACCATCGAGAGGACGGCGATCAGGACCGGCGCGGCGAGCACCATCAGGCCGGAGGTGCTGAGTGCGCCCCAGCAGAAGATCGGCAGGCGCGCCCAGGTCAGCCCCGGTGCCCGCATGGTGACGATGGTGGCGATCAGGTTGACGCCGAGGAGGGTCATCGAGATGCCGACCAGGGCGAAGAAGAAGATGAACGAGTCATACCCCCAGTTCGCTTGGTCGTTGAGCGGGCCGTAGCCGGTCCACCCGGTCGGGAAGCCGCCGAACGAGATCGTGCTGACGAGAATCAGCCCTGCGGCCATCAGCAGCCAGAAGCTGAGCGCCTCGATCCGCGGAAAAGCCATCCGCCTTGCCCCGATCATCAGCGGGACGAAGTAGTTGGCAAACGGGCCAAGGATGCCCGAGGTCATGATCCCCATCATCATCGCCCCGTGCAGGCCAACGATCGTCAGATAGTTGCCCGAGCCGAAGAGCTGTGGCGAGGGCCGCAGCAGCTCCGCCCGAATCAGCATCGCATTCAGCCCGCCGATGAAGAAGAAGACCCCGATCCCGATCAGGTACTGGATCCCGACGACTTTGTGGTCCGTGCAGACCCCGAAGTAGCGGCCGACGCCGCCCTCTTCGTTCTCGTGGTGGGAAGGCTCGCGGCCGGTCATTCTGGCGAGGGGGTACTTGGCGAACCCCAGCCCGATGACGAACCCGACGACGAAGAACAGGTAGCCGCACATCAGGGCGATGTCGTTCTGCCCCGTATCGCCTAGGTAGTCGAGGCTCGGTGCGTGGATCCGATGGCCGAGCCACCAGCCGAAGTAAAACCCGACGATGCCCAGGAGAATCCCTGTGAGGACGTTGAACCCAAGCAGGCGGCGCAGGGGAGATCGGGCGCTCTGCTCCGCGTTCATCCGGCCCTCCTGCGAGGAGCGGGGTTGTAGTGGGTGTTGTACGGCGGTAGGACCTTGGTCGCCGGAGCGAACTGGCTCTGTTGCTGTTGAATCCACGCCTCGAAGCTGGCGTCGCTGACGATCTGCCCCGTGTCGAACATGTACCCGTGCCAAAGCCCGCAGAGCTCGGCGCAGCGGATGTCGAAGGTCTGCGTCTTCGTCGGCTTCACGTACGCGACGTTGTCGACGCCGGGATTCGCATCGGCCTTCACCCCGAGGTCGTGAGCCCAGAACGAATGGATTGCGTCAAGCGAGGTGACATGAAGCTCGACCTCCTGGTCCACCGGAAGCACGAGGTGGGGAGTCTCCACCCCACCGAAGGAGGGATAGCGGTAGGTGAACTCCCATTGCTGGGCGATCACCTGGACCTGGAGCTTGTCCCCGGACGGCTTGACGAGCGGGTCCGCCCCCTGCCCACCTCCGGAGCCGCTCGCGAAGAGGCGTACGGTCCCGTAGCCGGCCAGGAACAGCACTATCACGCTTGTGACGATCAGCCACGTCATCTGAATGCCGCGGTGTTCGCGGACCGCCGTGCCCTCCTCGGGCTCCCCCTCGCGGCGCCGAAAGACGATCAGGGCGTAGGCGAAGTAGACGAATATGAGCACGGCGATCGGTGTCACGATCCCGAGCAGGACCGTGTTGTCCGTCACCTGGGCAGAGGCCTCGGCCGTGTCGTTGCCCGGCGGCAGCCCGGGGGCGAGCACCAGAACAACGACCGGCGTCGCGACAGCGCTCAGCACGAGCCATAAAACCAGGATTCGCCGCAGATGCGAGGACTCTGGCATCGCCGGCGAGCTCAGACCACGTGGACAAAGCCGTCCATGTAACCGATCGTCTGCATCGGCCCGCCGAACCCGTCATTGAATCCCGCCGCGCACGGGACGAAGCACTGCCATCGGTAGCGCCCTTTCTCGCCGGTCCGAATCGTGAAGGTGATCGTCTTATGCGCCTGGTCCAGGGTGCAGGGCATCTCGGCGCACTGGTTCGGAGCGTCATCCGCCACGCCGGGCAGCGGCACGAGGATCCCGAGCTGC
Source organism: Solirubrobacterales bacterium (assembly GCA_033855935.1). Taxonomy (GTDB): domain Bacteria; phylum Actinomycetota; class Thermoleophilia; order Solirubrobacterales; family 70-9; genus JAWVFN01. Next base: position 12,634 of record JAWVFN010000159.1, read on the forward strand.
GGCACCGCGAAGGTGTGCGAGGCCTCCTGGGGATTGATGGCATCCATGGTCTGCCCGTCCACCGTCATCACCCCGCCGACGGTGCCCTGGACTTGGGAGAGGAACGGGTTCCTGAGGCCGCTCTGCCCGTCGTATTGGTCGACGGTCACCTTCACGAGCGAGTGAGCGGGCACGTCGAAGTTCGTCGTGTGCTTCCACTGATCGCCCTCGCGCACCAGAAATGAGACCCAGGTCGGATTCCCTCCGAGCTTTCCGACCGCGGGCGTCGTTCCGAGTGTCAGCTGCGCCTGACCCGGCCCAATCTGACCGGCGGCAATCGGGGTCGGGGAGCGCAGGAAGCCCGAGACATAGAAGGTGATCGCGACGGCGACGATCGCCACCGCAATGACGATCCCGATCACCCGTGAAGTGAGGGACTTCATCGTCTCCTTCCACCTGTTCCTTCTGTCGCTGCTTCAGTAGAGAACGGCGCGGCAGGCACGCTATAGCCGCGACTGGACATAGTCAAGCTACCCCGCTCGCCGTTCCCAAACCCGCTCGCCGTTCCCAAAGCAGCTGCCGGGGGGGACAATCAGCTCGATGAGATGAGGCGTCTCCGCGGCCATATCAGCGACCCTGGGTTGATCGCTTTGAAGAGCGCAGCGCGGGCAGCGATCGTGATGCCGGCGGTCTTCGGCTTTGCCGACGGCGTCATCGAGCAGCCGGATACGACTCTGTTCGCTGCCTTCGGATCGCTCGCGATCCTCCTCTTCGCCGACTTCGGCGGTCCGCCGCGCAAGCGCTTGGCCGCCTATCTGGGTCTGGTCGCCGCCGGGGCCGTCCTGATCACCGCCGGCACCCTCTGCTCACAGGCGCCGGTCGCGGCCGTCGCCGGCATGGCGGTGATTGGGTTCGTGATTCTCTTCTCGGGAGCGATCAGCGGTTACTTCGCGGCAGCCCGAACCGCCGCTCTCCTCACCTTCATCCTCCCTGTGGCCCTCCCCGCTTCTCCCTCGGCGATCCCCGACCGCCTGGAGGGTTGGATCCTGGCAGCCGCCGCGGGAGTTTCCGCCGCGATGTTCCTCTGGCCCGCCCATCCGCGCGACGCGCTGCGCGCGGGTGCCGCCCGCGCAGCCCGCGCGCTCGCCGATCTTCTCGACTCCGAGATCTCGGAAAACACCTCGCAGATCGCAGAGCACACGGCGGCTGGAGAGGCGGCGGTCAGCGACCTGCGCGGCAGCTTCGTGTCGATGCCGTGGCGGCCCACCGGGCCAACGGGCGCGAGCGAAGCGCTCGCTTTCCTGGTTGACGAGCTCGACTGGCTGCTCCCCTTCGCGTCCACCAGGCCGGCCGAGGCCGATCCCCTTGCCGAGCCGTGCCGGGCCGAGAACCTCGAGGTCCTGGCGGCGACCGCCGGGGTGCTGAGGTCGAGCGCCGAGACCCTGGAGGGGCACTACAGGCAGCCGGACCTCGACCGCCTCGAGCAGGCCCGCCAGGAAACGGCGAGGACCCTGGCCAGGCGGATCGACGATCTGCGGGTCGAAGGCAGCGCCGGCCGGCTCCGGGCTGCGCTCGAACCCTCATTCCGGATGCGCGAGATCTCCTCCGGCGCTCGGGAGGTCGCGGTCAACGCGCTTGCGGCCGCGGATGCAGCGGCGCCCCCTCGCGAGGACCGCGCCGCCTTCGCTCTCCAGGAGGCCGCCCGGCTTCTCCGCGAACAGCTCACACCGGGGTCGTCCTGGTTCCGTAACAGCGTCCGAGGAGCCGTGGGGCTGGGGGCGGCTGTGCTCGTTGTCCAGCTGGCGAACCCGCAGCACGCGTTCTGGGTGATTCTGGCGACGCTCTCGGTGCTGCGCTCCAACGCCCTGGGAACCGGCTCGACCGTCCTCTCAGCCCTGATCGGAACTGCTGCCGGAATCCTGGTCGGTGGCGGCCTCGTCGCCGCCATCGGCAACGACGCGGCCGCGCTCTGGGTCGTACTGCCCCCGGCGATCCTGCTCGCCGCGTACGCCCCCAGAGCAATCTCCTTTGCCGCCGGGCAGGCGGGCTTCACGGTCGTGGTCTTGATCGTCTTCAACCTGATCGCGCCGGCGGGCTGGAGTGCCGGGTTGGTCCGAGTCGAGGATGTCGCAATCGGCTGCGGTATCAGCCTCGCCGTGGGGGTTCTGTTCTGGCCTCGCGGGGCCCGCACTCTGCTCAGGCAGAGCCTCGCCGAGACCTATTCGCGGGCGATCGAATACGTGGCCTCGACTGCTCGACGCCTGACGGAGGCGGAATCTCGTAGCTCAGTGCCGCCGGAGCGCGCGACGGCCAGGGGCGCGGCCCATCGCCTCGACGGCGCTTTTCGCCAGTACCTGACGGAGGCGTCGCCGAACCGCGGCGATTTCGACAGCCTCGCGAGGCTCGTCGCGGGCAGCGCGAGGGTTCGGCTCGCCGGATATTCGCTGTCCACGCTGACCGCGGCGCCCGGTGCCGTCCGGCCCTTTGCGCGTTGTGCCGATGAGCTCGACGCCGAGCTGGGTGAGCTGCGGTCCTGGTATCTCAGCTTGGCCGAGGCTCTCGTGTCTGGGAGACCGATCGCTCCGCCGCGCGCAGGCGCTGCTCAGAACGGACGGGTCGCAGAATGCATCGGCGCGGTGCTCGGCGCCACCGATGCTCCCGACCCGGGCCAAGCGCTCAATCTGCTCTGGGCGAGCCAGCACATCGACTACCTGATGCGGCTCGCCCGGCGCTTGGCCGAACCGGCGACCGATGTCTCGGGCGAGCCAGAGCCCCTAGTCTGAGGACATGTCCGCTCAGCCGTCGGCGACGCCGCGAACTCTGAATGTCGCCGGGACGGAGGTCGCACGGATCGGCCTCGGGACCAACCGGCTCACGTCGACCCAGGAGACCCACGCGTTCCTGCGCGAGGCGGTCGAGGCGGGCATCGGGCTGATCGACACCGCCCACGTCTATACCGGTGGTGACAGCGAGCGGGCGATCGGCGAGGCGCTCTCGCCGGTGCCCGACAGCGTCGTGGTCGCCACCAAGGGCGGCTACTCCGGCAGCGGCAGCCCCGAGGCGATCCGCGCACAGATCGAGCAGAGCCTCGAGAGCCTCCGCACCGACGCGATCGATCTCTATTACCTGCACCGCGTCGACCCCGAGACACCGCTCGAGGAGAGCCTCGGCGCCATCGCCGAGTACCGCGAGGCGGGCAAGATCAACGAGGTCGGCGTTTCCGCCGTCGACGTCGGGCAGATCGAGGCCGCGCGCAAGGTCGTCCCGATCGCGGCCGTGCAGAACCATTACAACCTCACCGAGCGAGGCTCAGACGACGTAGTCGACTACTGCGAGGAGAACGGAATCGTCTTCGTTCCCTACTACCCGCTCAAGGGCGACGAGCCGCCGGCCCTGGGGGAGATCGCCGAGAGCCACGGAGCGTCCCGCGCACAGATCGCACTCGCCTGGCTGCTTCGGCGCTCACCGGTGGTGCTGCCGATCCCCGGCACGCTCTCGATCGAGCACGTGCACGAGGACCTCGGTGCGCTCGACATCGAGCTCACGGACGACGAGTTCGACGCCCTCGGGTAACAGACCGGCTGCTAGCTCAGCCTGCGGCCGCTGATTACCGACTCGGGCTCCTCGGCGGTTATGTCGGACCCCGGCCGCGCCTCGTCGTCCTTGCGCTTGATCAGCAGCCACTGAGGCTTGGCGCCGGGGCGGGTGCGCTGGAGGGCGAAGCCGCCCTGCAGCTTCTCGCCGTGGAGGGCGAAGACGGCGTGGCCCCGGTCGATGGCCTCGGGCCACGGGACGCGGCCGCCCTGCTCGTAGGCGCCGCGATCCCAGACGATCACCGAGCCCTCGCCGAGCTCGCCCTCGAAGTCGTTGTGCCCCTTGTCGTGATCCTCGACCTGGATCGCCATCCGCTTGACCGCCGGGTCCATCGACGGGCCCTTGGGGACGGCCCACGAGCGCATCACGCCGTCGACCTCGAGGCGGAGATCGAAGTGGTGCGCGGTCGCCTGGTGCTCCTGGACGACGAAGACGCCGGCGCTGACGCCGCGGACAGCGAACTGCTCGTGGCCCTCGGCCTTCACCTCTTCGATCTCGACGCTCTTCACCTGGGCGCTGCGCGGTCCTTTGCCGAGGAAACCCGCGAACCTCTCGACATCAGCGGCGTCGCCTTCGGCGTGAACCTGAACCGACCCGTCATCGTCGTTACGCACCCAGCCGAGCACTCCGTCCTTCGCAGCCCGGCGAACGGTCGCCGGCCGAAAGCCCACCCCCTGGACTTCGCCGGAGATGACGGCGCGTATCGCGCGTGCTTTCTTCTTTGCAGCCACGACGACCTTCGTCAGCCGAAGAAGTCCAGCGGATCGACGATCAGGAAGGCGGCCAAGGCGAGGATCGTCAGGACCGCGACGAACGCGAACACGTTCTTGGCGGCGAGGATGTCCTCAAGCAGTAGTGGGCCGGAGTCATCCGGGTCGTCGGGCATCTGGGTCCAATGTAGAGGACCTCAGCCTCAGCTCTCGGCGACGTCCCTGCGCAGGAAGACGAGCGCGGCCACCGTTATCGCGGGCAGCGCATAGACGGCGCAGACCCAGGCGGACCGGGCGATCGGCGCCCAGTCGATCGGCGTGCGCAGGAGTCCTTGCCACGCGTTGAACTGGGTGCTGAGCAGATAGGGGCCCAGCCCCCCGAGGCCCGGCAGGATGCCGACCAGCTGGAGCAGCAGCGAGAACATCAGCGTGCCCACGATCGCCGCACCGCTGTTGCGGAAGACGGTCGAGAAGAGCACGCCGATGCAGGCGATTGCGAGGATCGGGAGCAGATAGACGAGCAGGCTGGCGCCGACCAGAAGGAGGCCGCGGGAGGCCGAGACCTCGGTTCCCGAGAGGCTGGTGATCGGATTGAAGCCCGAGGCGAGGATCCCGGCGCCCAGCGCCACCGCGCCGGTTATCGCGATCGCCAGCACTGCGTAGCTGATCGCCGCCAGAGTCTTGGCGGCGAAGATCTGCTGGCGATCGACCGAGCGCGTCAGGATCATCTTCAGGGTCGAGTTCCTGTCCTCGGAGGCGACGATGTCCCCCGCCACGAGCGCCGTGATCAGGGGGAAGAGCCAGATCGAGCCGAACAGCAGCAGGACGAGGGGAACGGCGAGTCCCGTGTCGTGAACGTAGTGGCCGAAGGCGACGTCGTTCGGGCGCCCGCCGCCCGCGGCCAAGGCGACGACGAAGATGATCGGCACGAGCGCGGCGGCGCCGAGGCCGAGGTAGGTGCGCTTCTGCGCGCGCAGCTTGCGCAGCTCCCAGCGGTAAGCGGTCAGCACGCCCGGCATCAGGTGGATCCCTCGGCGACGGCCACCGGCTCGGCGGGCGCCGGGGTCCCCTCGGTCAGCTGGAAGAAGAGATCCTCGAGCGTCGCCTGCTGCGGCGTCAGCTCCAGGATCAAGGCGCTCGACTCGGCGAGGGCGAGCGACAGCGCCGCGACGGCCTCCTCGTCGCGCGCCGTGAACGACACGCCTTCTCCGTTGGCGCCGCCTACATCCTCGATCCCCGATTGGGCTGCCGCGACCCCGCGAGCTCGATCGTCATCGGTCGTGCGCAGCCGGTAGCTGACTCCCGCCCGCGCGCGCAGCTCGGCGAGCTCGCCCTCATAGGCGACGCTGCCGTCGCGGATGATCGCCACCCGGTTGCAGAGCTCTTCGACCTCGTTCATCAGATGGCTCGAGAGCAGCACCGTGATCCCGTGCCCGCTGAGATCGCGAATCAGGTTTCTCATGTCGCGCATCCCGCCCGGGTCGAGGCCGGTCGCCGGCTCGTCGAGGAGCAGTAGGCGGGGCTTGCGCAGCAGGGCCGAGGCGATCCCGAGCCGCTGGCGCATCCCGTGCGAGTAGCCCTTGACCTTGTCGCCGGCGCGGTCGCGGAGCTGGACGACCTCGAGCACCTCGTCGATGCGGTCCTCGGCGCCGCCGCCGTCGAGGGCGGCGAGCAGCTCGAGATTCAAGCGCCCGCTCAGGTAGGGATAGAACGAGGGTGCCTCGACGAAGCCGGCGACGCCCTCTAGAGCCGCGACACCGAGCTGGGGGTCGCGCCCGAAGAGCCGCACCGAGCCGGCCGTGGGCCGGATCAATCCGAGCATCATCCGCAGCGACGTGGTCTTGCCGGCGCCGTTGGGCCCGAGATAGCCGAAGACGTCGCCTTCGTTGACCGTCAGGTCGACGTGGTCGACCGCGACGATCTCGCCGTAGCGCTTGACGAGGCTCCGCACCTCGATCGGCGGCGCTTGCGCCATCGGCTAGAGGCTGCGCGCTGCTGACAGGGCTGTGGCCGGAGGCACCGAGCCGACGACCGTGTATTGAACTCCGCCGCGCTCGAAGCGGATGACCGAGCCAAGCGGCGTGTCGAGCTCCTGTCCCGGCGACCCGTTGACGTCGACCGCCGGAAGCTGGAGCTGTCCATGATCGCCGTTGGCGCTCGGGTTGGCACCGGCGCCCGCGTTCTTGGCATCGGTCGGCTGCTCGATCACCGCGATGCCGGAAAGGCCGTTGCCGTAGGTGACCAACGCCCCCGCGTCCTTGCCGCTCTGCACCAAGCGGACTTCGTTCCGGGCCTGGCCGGCGAGGCTCGCAGGTGCGGTGACCGGGAACGACGCCTGGCGCTGGACCGCGTCGAGACCGGTCACCGGCGCGGGCTCCTTGCCATTGCCGTTGTCAGCCGAGGAGCTTGTGGGGGAACTGATGTCGGTGACGCTCGCGCCTGCGGGCGGCGTTACGTCGAAGACCGATGAGGAGACTGGGCCATACGAGATATCGGTGGCCTTCAGTTCGAGGACCGGTGAGCTGTCGCCCTTGGCATAGACCGCGGCGCGCAGCGGCGTCCCGTGGACGGCGTCCCAGGCGAGCTCGGCGCCGCCGATCAGCCCGCCGTTCTGCTTCGGCCCGATCCGGACCGTGTATGCGGGACGGCCGGCGACGTCAGAAGGAGTTGCTCCGCCGACGCTGGCGTGGTCCATCAGCGAGGCGATCGCCTTCTTGACCTCGGCGAGCGTCGGAGGCTTGTGAGCGCCTGACTTATCGGCGCCCTGGCTGTCCTTTCCCTGTTGAGGAAGGGTGCCCTTGTAGACGGTGTTCGAGCCGGAGTCGTAGATGCTGAAGCGATCGCCGTTGACCAGCACCTGGCTGTCGCTCGTTGCCCCCTCGTGGCCGGAGGCCTGGAGCTCGAGCCGGACCTTGCCATCCGGCGAAGCCCAGAGCCGGCCGGACGCCCCGGTCAAGATCGGATCTGCTCCCTGGATGCTGGAGCCGGCGATCAGGTGGTTGGTGAACTGGATCCGGGCGCTGACGCCGGATACCTCGGGGGCGGTGAGCGCATCATGCGCGGCTACCGGGAGCGGCGCGGGCGCCGGCTTCGGCCCGCCGCCGGTGGCGGCCAGCGCCAAGGCGGCCGCGCCCGCCATCAAGGCGACGAGGGTGGCACTCAGCGCGAGGAGCTGGCGGCTGGAGATGCGGCGGAGCCAACTCATAGGGTTCCTTCTCGGGTTCCTTCCCGGTATCCGAACACACAACTGAGATTAGGACCGGTTCCTAAAAGCAGACGCAACCTGCCGACACGGTCAGGTGTCGTTCATGTCCGCCGATGTGGCCGCATCCTCCTCGGCGCTAAGGCAGAATCGCTCGCTCATGCCGGGCAGGAGATTGGCAATCAGCTTGGCGGCGGCATCAGCGCTCGCGGCGGCGGCGACCGGTGCTGCGCTTGCCTATTACGTCCCGCCCGCGGACGGCCCCGAGGTCGCCAACCCCTGCGGCGATGCGCGCGCCAAGAAGCTCGCTTGCCCCGACTTGAAGATGGCGAAGCCGAGCGGCCTCTACCTCACCGGCAACGAGCTGCACGCGACCAGCAACCTGCGCAGCCGCGGCAAGGGACCGATGGAGATCCGCGGCAAACGCACCGGGCCGCGGACGATGCGGGTCAACCAGGTGATCTACAAGCTCGGCCGGGGCAAGCTCCAGGTGCCGACCAACGGCCATCTCGTCCTCTATTACGTCCCCGGTCAGGGGCCGTACTGGAAGTTCCACCACGCCGCGAGCTTCGAGCTGCGCACCGTCGGGCCGCACGGCGAGCCCGACGAGCTCGTCCGCGTCGGGCCGAAGATCAACTACTGCCTCCGCGACCTGACCCACACCGACCCAGGCAAGGGATCACCGACCCACCCGGTCTATCCCGGCTGCAGCCAGAACCCGCACGAGAAGTACCGCACCCTCGGTACCTCGCCCGGGTGGTCCGACATCTACCCCGCTTCCTACGACAAGAACTGGATCGGCGTCGGCGGCCTCCACGGCTGCTTCTGGTTCATCCAGCGCGCCGACCCCGAGAACTACCTATACGAATCGAACGAGATCAACAACGCCGGCATGCGCAAGATCTCCCTGCCGCCTAAGGGCGGCCGGGTCCACGGCTGTTAGTCGCCGCTGAGCGAAACCCCGACGATCGACAGGCGCCGGTTGAGGGCGTCGAGGCCGAACTCGGCGAGCGCTCCCTCCTCGACCCCGAGCGCATCAAAGGCGCCGTCACTCGGCGGCGCGACCGACTCGGCGACCGCCGGCAGCAGCTCGAGGATCTGCGCGCGTACCACCTCGGCCATCGCGGGGTCGGAGGCGACGGCCTCGCGCAGGAACCATGTGCCGTAGGCGATGTGGCGCTGCTCGTCGGCGGCGATGCGGCCGTAGCCGTTGCTGAATCCGGGGAGTTGGCCGCGCTGACGGAGGAGTTCGAGGAGGAAATGCGAGGTCACGAGACCGAGGGTCCCCTCGAGGATCATGTGGTAGATCGTCACGAACTCGACCTTTGCCTCGCGGTCGGCCGGGTCGCGGAGCAGCCGGTCGTGGGCCTTGACCAGCGCCCCGTCGAAGATGTACTCGAACGGCTCGCTCAGCTTTTCCCGTGAGCGCGCCACGTGGGCGGCGATAGCCGCCGGGTCGACGATCACCTCGTTCTGGAAGCGCGCGTAGAACTGCATATGCCGGACCTCATCGACGAGCTGAGTCGAGAGGTAGCTTCCCTCCTCCTCGTCGTCCTGGGCGAGGACGAGCCCGCAGAACTGGGTCGAGATCCGCTCCTCGGCGACCATCAGCGAGCTGAGGACGAACTGGAGCAGCTCGCGCTCGCCGTCGTCGAGGCCGGCCCAATCGGCCGAATCGCGGCTCAGGTCGATGTCCTGGGCCGCCCAGTGGGCGTGCTCCCAATCCAGGTAGAGCTGCTGGGGATCCTTCAGCCCGAGCGTCGTCGCCATCTAGGAGGTCAACATCCGCAGCCGCCGCCGTCACAGCAGCCGTCACCGTCGTTGCGATTCACGTGAGCCATGCTCTCACCTCCTCCAGCGCCTCGGGGTTGACGTAGTAGTAGGCCCAGAGGCCCTGCCGCTCGGAGCCGACGATGCCGGCCTCGCGCAGCACCTTGAGGTGGTGCGAGACGGTCGGCTGAGAGAGATCGAAGAGGGGCACGAGCTCGCAGACGCAGACCTTGCCGGCGTGCTTGCGGAGGACGTCGACGAGCTGCATCCGGATCGGGTCGCCGAGTGCTTTGGCGACGCCGGCCATCCTTTCGGCCTCGACGCGCTCGATGTCCGGATAGACGACCGGCTCGCAACAGGGCTCGCCCTTGGGGCGCTTCTGCTTCGGCGCGAGCTCCAGATCGACGGTCATCGATGCACTTATATCAATTGAAATGATGTTTATCAATGGAATAAGATCAGGCGAGTGCACCTGGACGCCCCCCTTACCAGGCGGCTGTTTGCCGAGTTCCTGGGCTCGGCCTTCCTCGCCGCGGTCGTGATCGGCTCCGGGATAGCCGCGGAGCAACTGTCGCCGGGTGACGTCGGGCTGCAGCTGTTCGAGAACGCAGCGGCGACCGCGGCGGGCCTGTTTACGATCATCCTCATGTTTGGCGCGGTGTCCGGCGCCCACCTCAACCCCGTCGTGTCGCTGGTCGATGCGAGCTTCGGCGGCCTCCGCTGGCGCCACGCACTGGCCTACATCCCGGCGCAGGTCGCGGGGTGCGTGGCGGGCGCCGTCACGGCCAACGCGATGTTCGCGCTCACGGCCGTGAGCATCTCGACCAAGCACCGGGCGTCAGAGGCCCACCTCGTGGCCGAGGTCGTCGCGACCCTCGGGCTGCTGCTCGTCATCTTCGCGCTGGCGCGGACCCGGCGCGGGGCGCTGGCTCCGGCTGCCGTCGGTGCCTACATCGGCTCGGCCTACTTCTTCACCAGCTCGACCAGCTTCGCCAACCCCGCGATCAGCGTCGGGCGGATGTTCTCCAACACCTTCGCCGGGATCGCGCCTGCGTCGGTCCCGGCCTTCGTCGTCGCGCAGCTGATCGGCGGGACGCTCGCTATCGCGGGCCTGCGCGTGCTTTACCCCCACATCACACCCGACGGGGCGGCCGAGGTCATGCTGCCGCACGAGGCAACATGAGCCACGTCCTCTTCGTCTGTCTTCATAACGCCGGCCGCTCGCAGATGAGCCAGGCCCTATTCGAGCGCGCCGCCGACGGACGGCATCAGGCGCAGTCCTCGGGCACGCAGCCAGGCGGCCGCGTCCACCCCGAGGTCGCCGAGGCGATGAGCGAGATCGGCATCGAGATCGGCGACCGCGTGCCGCGGAAGCTCGATCGCGAGCAGGCCGAGTGGGCGGATGTCGTCGTGACGATGGGCTGCGGCGATGAGTGCCCCTACATACCTGGCAAGCGCTACCTCGACTGGGAGCTCGAGGATCCCAAGGGCAAATCCCTCGAAGAGGTGCGCGCGACGCGCGACGAGATCACCCGCCGCGTCGACGGGCTGATCGCCGAGCTCGACGCCGGCGCCTAGCGGTCCGCGAGGGATCGCTGGATGTTGATGATCCGCGTCTTGATCGTGAAGTCGCGGGTATCGGCCTGACAGCTCCCGCCGGCGTGCGGCTTGGTCACCGTGTGCAGCAAGAGCGTGACCTTGTCGCCGTGGGAGAGATGCAGCGATCGCGGCACCGGGATGCGCAGCTTCTTGAAGGTGGTGACGTTCTTGGTGAAGGTGCCGAGGTCGACCGTCTTGCCGTTCGCCTGCAGGTGCGCGGTCGCGGTTACGTCGGAGGGCTGGCTGGCGGTGACACGGGCACGGACGCCGAGCAGCGTCGGCCGAACGGGGTGGCGTGGTTTGAAGTACTTGGCGTCGGCCGAGACCGCCCCGCACGGCGCCGTCGGCGCCGTCGGCGCACCGGCCGCGCCGGCGACGCCGAACAGGGCCGGGCTCGGCAATGGCGTCGCGGCCCGGGTGCTCGCGAGCGCCTGCCCACCGCCGGCGATGCTCCAAGTCCAGAACCAGTAGCCGTCGGGCTGGTTGTAGGTCACGTTCTCGGCCTGGGCGGAGAACCAATACTTGCCGGGTTGCAGAACCGGGAACGGCGCCGGTACCTGAACGACGTAGTGAGGGCCGTTCGGCGCGTCGACGTTGTCGAGGTGGAAGACCTCGGCGCCGATCGCGCCGTTGTTGTCCTTGTAGACCCAGATATTGATCCCGCTCGGCGGGCCCGCGGAGCAATCGCATGTTACGAAGCCGCCGATGGTGTCGAACTCGTTCACGGTCCACGCCTGACCGGCGGGCACCGTGAACGGGGTCGCGTCCTGCTCGTCGGGGGGCGTGGTGCCGTCCCTGGCCTCCGTGTAGTGATCCGACAGGACCGACTGGAAGCTCGCGAGGCCGGTCTGGTCGAGCAGGCATGTGGACGTACCCGGGCCGGGGCACGAGGGGGTGACTTCCTGAACCGCGAATGCGGTCCCGGCAGACGCTGAAATCGCCAGCGTGGCTGTCGCCGCGAAGGCGACCATGTGTCGCCTTTTCATCTCAAGCCCCTCTCCATTTCCCCTTCACTGCCCGAAGCCTACCGCTCTGAAACGTGGGCTACCGCGGCGCCGCCGGGCGACGCTCATGCCCCCCGAGCCGCTCCTTGGGGAAGATCGCGTAGCTGCCGATCGCCGTCGCCAGCAGGCGGTCGTCCTCGTCGCGAACTTCGCTCGACAGAACCGCGATCCGGTCGTTGCGCCGGTCGACGACGCTGGTGCAGATCACGTCGCCCTCGCGCGCAGTCTGGACGTAGTTGATCGAGATCCCGATAGTCGCGATCCGCTCGCCCGAGGCGCGGTCTTTCCACAGAGTCGATCCCATGCAGTAATCGACCATCGCGTAGGTGACCGCGCCGGAGAGCAACCCGGCCGGGTTGATCAGCTCGTCCCGGACGGTGACCCGGACCTTGTCGTAGTCGTCCCAGCGCATTCCGATGAAGCCGCTGAGTCCGTCGATGCCCAAATTGGTGTCGGCTTGCCCGTCGTCGTTCATCGGCGGCGGACCCTACAGCGGGCCCCCCGTTTACATCGCGTACACGAGATCGCAACATCAAGGACATAGGCCACGGCGAGACTGCCAGCGTCCGTCGGTCCAGGCGGATCTGAAACGCAATCGCAAAGGAGCCTGATCAGTGAGCAAGTCAAGAGGATCCGCCCGGCGGGGACGGCCAGTCTTCATCGCCGCCGCCCTGGCGATCACCTGCGGGGCCGTTTTCCTCGGCTCGGCGGGGACGGCATCTGCCGGCAACCTGATTGTCTGCGGCGGCAAGGTCGCGGCCACGGGCAAGAACGTCAACACCGACGCCCGCTACAGCGTCCTGTGCAGCGAGGACATCCGCGGCTTCTCGGTCGTCAGCACGAAGAAGTTCGACTTCTTCGGCTCGGAGACCGACGTTACCCCGACGACCTCGCAGAGCGCGACTCTGCAGTGCGAGGGATCTGTCCCCGGCTTCGGGTTCGGGTGCGGCGTCGTCAACCGCAACTCACCGAGCGGCTGCGGTGCAACACCGGCCGCCGCGAAGTGCACGTCAAGGGTCAGCGCCGGTAACACGATCTCCGGCGATGTCAGCTTCGACACGAGCCCGTGTCTCGGTAACAAGCCGAAGATCTGGGTTACCGCAGCCAGTGATCCGTTCGTAACCTCAGTCAGCACCGCGGTGCCGCCCGGACCCGACACCAGCACGGTCGGCGAGTACAGCTCGCAGCCGTTCCAGCTGAAGGTCACGGGCTTCACCAAGAAAAAGTGCGCCAAGACCGTCAAGGCCGGCTCGAAGGGCAAGAAGTAGAAGTAGCCGCCAGGCGCATCTCATTACCACGAAAACGGCCGCTCCTGACGGGGCGGCCGTTTTCTTTTCGGCCTGTCGAACGAGCGCCGGGCGATTGCTAGTTACATCGCGTTTACAGAGCGGTCACCGGCTGATTACACCCGGGAACCGCCCCGGCACGACACTGGCGCCGTCCTCGTTTGTGACAGATCGAAAGGAGCATTGTGTCAACTAAGAAACTTCGAACGGTGTCGGTCATGGCCGCGCTCGCGCTTTGCGCGATCGTGCCTGCGTCGGCCAGCGCCGCGAAGGTGATTTCGATCAGCGGATCGACTTCGGTCTTCCCGCTGGAGACGAAGCTCGCCCAGGCCTGGCATAAGACCAAGAAGGGCAAGAAGTTCAGCTTCCGGATCCTCCAGGGTGGATCCAACGTCGGCATTTCCGACGTCTCCAAGGGACGCGTCTCGATCGGCGCCTCCTCGCGTGACCCGGTCCCGGGCTCGGACCCGGGCGGCCTGGTGTTCACCAAGATCGCGCGCGACGCGATCTGCATGATCACCAACACGGCCAACCCCGTCGGCAACCTGACGTCGGCCCAGATCAAGGGCATGTTCGTCGGACCGACGATTACCAGTTGGGACGGCATCGGTCCGATCGGCGGAACCATCGACCCGATCGGCCGGGCGACGACATCCGGAACGCACGATGCGTTCAAGAACATCTTCCTGGGTGGATCGAACCAGGGAGCTTTCGTCGCCGGCAAGGCCTCCAACGGCCTCGTCCAGCAAGGTGTGAAGAGCGATCCGCACGCGATCGGGTACGTCTCGTACGCGTTCACGAGCGGCGTCCATGCGGTTCAGTACAACGGCGTTGACTGCAACCTGCGTAACGCCAAGTCAGGTGCCTATGGCGGAGTGAGGAGCTTCTACTTCGTCACTCAGGGCGCACCCGTGGGCCCGGTCAAGAAGTTCATCGGGTTCGCCGTCAGCAAGAAGGGTCAGAAGATCGCGTCCACCGAGTGGGTGCCGCTGCACTAATGACCCTCGCATCGAGAATCGGTCTGCGCAAGGCGGGACCGAGGAACAAGAAGAACCGTGCCGACCAGCGCGCCGAGCGCTTGCTCGGCGCGCTGGCGTGCGTGGTCCTGGCGCTTATCGCCGGCATGATCATCTTTGTCTTCCAGAAGGCGTGGCCGTCGTTCTCACACAACGGCTTCGACTGGTTCAGTCCGTGGGCCGGGGGGAACGTCGACGACGAGCTCAATGCCATCTTCCACTCGTCGGCGTCCAATCCTGTACTCACCATGCACGCCTGGCCGCTGATCTGGGCAACCGCGGTGATCACGATCTCCGCGGTGATCATCGCCACGGGGATGGCGCTGCTCTCGGCGATGTTCATCGTCGAGTTCGCGCCCACCGGCATCCGCCGCCTGCTCGAGCCGGTGGTGCGGCTGCTCGCCGCAGTCCCATCCGTCATCTACGGGCTGATCGGGATCCTCGTGCTCGTCCCCTGGGTCGACAAGACCTTCGTCACCGACAGCGCCAAGCAGTCCGTCGCCGGCGTGATCTCGCTCAACGGCAGCAGCATCGGCGTCGGGATTTTGGTCCTGACCGTAATGATCACGCCGATCATGATCGCGATCGTGGTCGACGCGCTGCGCTCGGTGCCGGCCACCTGGCGCGACGGCGCCGTCGCTCTCGGGGTCAACCGCTTTCGGGCGCTGTGGACCGTTGGCGTCCGCGCCGCGCGCCCGGCGATCGTCGCCGCCGGGATCCTCGCCACGGCTCGCGCACTCGGCGAGGCGATCATGCTGTCGATGGTCACCGGCTCGGTGGCGTTCGCGCCGAACCCGATCGACGGCTCGATCTTCTTCCTCGAGCCCGCGCGACCGCTCGCCGCGACGATCATCGACAATAGTGAGGGCCTCTCGGTGCCCCCCTTCGCCCAGACGCTCTACGCGTTCGCCGCGGTCCTGCTCGTCTCCGCGGCCTTCCTCTCCTTTGCCGGCTGGTACGTCAGGCGCGTCCTGCGCCGCTACACGCTGTCGCCGATATGAGCTCCGCCCCCGTTTCAGGACGACTGCCGCTGCGCAAGCGCCTGCCGCAGATGCCGGAGATGCCGAAGCTGCGCCGCGACCGGCCGCTCCCCGATCCCGACGAGCAGGTCGCGTGGAGCCCGATCGACAGGCTCGGCGTCGCGGCCTGTTGGGCGGCGGGGCTGCTGCTCTGCGCGATCGCCTTCTCGATCGTCATCTACCTGCTCGTGCGCGGCATCCAGTTCGTCACCGTCGACGCGATTGGCCAGCATCCGGTCGTCGGCCAGAGCACCGACGCGGGTCCGAGCACTGCGGGCGGCTACCTCGACCCGATCCTGGGCACCCTGATCCTGACCACGATCGGGACCCTGATCGCACTCCCAATCGGCGTCGGCACCGCGATCTGGCTCAGCGAATACGGGCGCCCCTCGTGGCTCGCTCGCGCGGTCGAGTCCTGCGTCGAGATCATCGCGGGCACCCCGACGATCGTCATCGCAATCTTCGGGCTCCTGGTCTTCACCCAGAACCTCTTCGGCTTCCTCTCGTTTACGGCCGAGGGGGGCGCCGTGTTCGGCCGTTCTTTCATCATCGCCGGAATCATGATGTCGCTGATCGCGCTGCCGCTGATCATCACCTCGACCCGCGAAGCGATGCAGTCGATCCCGGCCCACGTGCGCGAGGCTTCCTACGCGCTCGGCAAGGACAAGATCTCGACGATCCGCCGGGTGCTGTTGCCGGCGTCCCGCAAGGGCATCGCCACGGGCACGACGCTGGGAATGGGCCGCATCGCGGGCGACACGGCGATCGTCGTGCTGCTGCTCGGCGCCTCGCTGACGCTCCAGGGACAGGGAGGCGGCGTCCTCGGGACGCTCAAGGGGACCGGCAGCACCCTGACCAGCTACGTCTTCGCCAACTCGCCGGCCGGAGAGGCCAACTCACCCGAGAAGGCATACGCAGCCGCTTTCGTGCTGCTGATCATCGTGATCTTCATGAACTTTGCCGTCGACATGCTGTCTCGCAGAAGGAGCGATAAATGACCGAGCTGAAATCCCCACCTCCGGTTCGCCGGATCGTCGTCAAGGAATCGACCCCGGTGGCGCCGCCGAAGCGCCGAGCTGGTCGCGCCGCCGCGGCAAAATCGACGGCAAGCGATCTGCTGAGCGCCCCGCGCAAGCGCCCCGCCAAGAAGGGCAAGGTCACCGACCGGATGCAGACGATGGACTTCTCGGTCGCCTACGCCGGCAAGCCGGCGGTCAAGGAGGTCAACCTCAAGGTCAGCCAGGGCGAGGTGCTGGCGCTGATCGGCCCCTCTGGCTGTGGCAAAACGACCCTGCTGCGCTCGCTCAACAGGCTGGTCGAGCAGACCCCGACGGCGACAACCACGGGCATGGTCACGCTCGACGGCCGGGAGACGCACGAGCTCGACGTCACCGACCTGCGTCGCAAGGTCGGCATGGTCTTCCAGCAGCCCAACCCGTTCCCGATGAGCATCTTCGACAACGTCGCCTACGGGATTCGCGAGCGCGGATCGCGGCGTCCCGGCAAGAGAGCGCTGGAGCCGAAGGTGATCGAGGCGCTCGAGCGCTGCGGCCTCTACGACGAGGTCAAGGACAACCTCAGCCATCCGGCGCTGCGGCTCTCGGGCGGGCAGCAGCAGCGGCTCTGCATCGGCCGCTCGCTCGCCGTCAACCCCGAGGTCCTGCTCCTCGACGAGCCGTGCTCGGCGCTCGACCCGCGCTCGACGACGATCATCGAGGAGCTGATCATGAAGCTGCGGGACGAGGTGGCGATCGTGATCGTCACCCACAACCTCCAGCAGGCGTACCGCGTCGCCGACCGGGTCGCCTTCATGTACCTCGGCGACCTGGTCGAGTACGGCCCCGCCGACCAGCTGTTCGGATCGCCGCGCAACAAGCGCACCCGCGACTACGTCAGCGGAGCCTTCGGTTGAGCAGATGGACCGCCCTGGTACTCGGAGCCGCGGTGCTTGCAGCGAGTTCGCTGCTCACCGCCTGCGAGTCCACGCAGGACAAGGCGAAGAAGATCCAGGCCGAGGGCGCGGCACAGCTCGCCGCGGCTGCTCAGCCGTTGACGATCCCGAAGCAGAGCAAGGCCGTCAAGGTCATCAGCTCGACGCTGCTCCACGACCAGTACGGCGACGCGGTCGTGGTCGAGCTCCGCAACACATCGAAGCAAGCCCAGGTCAACTTCCCGATCCTCGTCAACGTGCGCGGCGCGAACGGTAAGACCGTGTACGAGAACAACCTGGCCGGACTCGAGCCGAACCTGAACCACGTGCCGCTGATCGAGCCGGGTCAGACGTTCACCTGGGTCAACGACCAGTTGAACGCCGACACGCTGCCGAAGTCGGTCAAGGTCACGGTCGGCGAGTC
Organism: Solirubrobacterales bacterium; assembly: GCA_033855935.1. Taxonomy (GTDB): domain Bacteria; phylum Actinomycetota; class Thermoleophilia; order Solirubrobacterales; family 70-9; genus JAWVFN01. The sequence goes on from JAWVFN010000159.1 coordinate 30,167, forward strand.
GACCGGCCGGGCTCCGGCGAAGCTGCCGCAGATCGACCTCGGCGCCGCCAAGGTCGAAAACGACCCTTCTGGAATCGTCGCCAAGGGCTCCGTCACAAACAAATCGCAAATCGACCAGGCGGGACTCGTAGTTTTTGCCGTAGCCCGCAGCGGCGGCAAGGTCGTCGCCGCGGGGCGGGCGGTGGTGAAGAAGCTGAAGGTCGGCAAGCCGTTCCAGTACCAGCTCTTCTTCATCGGCGATCCCAAGGGCGCCCAGCTCGAAGTCACAGCTCCCCCAACCACCCTTCAATAAGGAGGCCCGGATGGCACCACGCAAGAAAAGCGATCCCAAACTTGACCTGCCGGCCCTGGGAGAGGAAGGCGACGTCTGTGAGGAGTGCGGCTCGGCGCTTGCCATTGACCAGCGCTACTGCCTCAACTGCGGCACGAGGCGGGGCGGCTCGCGGCTCGACTACGAGCAGATGCTCTTCGCCAACGCCGGCGGCGGACTGGGCGGAAACGGCGGCACGATGGCGATGGCCGCCACGGCCCCGGTCGGGCACCCCGGGCTGCGCGACTGGACCCCGGCCGTCGCCGTCGGCGCGATCGCCGTACTCGGAGCGATGCTCCTGCTCGGCGTACTGATCGGCAAGAAGGACAACGGAACGACGCAGGTCACCGCTGCACCGACCGCGACGACCGCCGCGGCGGCGCCGACCGCGGCGCCGACGGATGCGGCGGCAGCCGCGGCAGCCGCCAAGAACAAGACAGCGGCGGCCGGAGCGGCCGGCGGCAATGCCGTCAAGGGCGGCTCCGGCTCGACGGCGGGTATCCCAACCGCAGCGGCGCCATCGACAGGAAAAGCCGCGTCCGATGCCTCCAAGAACAGCCCCGACGTCGTCGCGACCCAAGGCGCCCCCGCGCAGCAGGACCCGAACGGGGCAGCGGGCGGCGGCAGCAAACCAACCTGTATCGGCAGCTGCTGATGGCTAAACCGACGTTCATCGAGACAATCCGGCACGGCTGGAAGCCGCCCGCAAAGCGGCCCAGGTCGACCGGGGCTCCCGCGACGCGCGGCAAGGGTCGCTGGCTCGGCAAGGCGAGCAGCAATGGCCACGGGCCGACCGGCAAATCGGTCGGGCAGACCGAGCTGATCGCCAAGCGCGAGGCGCTCGCGAGGGCGTTCGTCGAGCTCCAGTGGGACCTCGGCGGCATGGCCTACGAGATGGCCAGCCGCGACCACTACCGCCTCGACGTGCTCAACCGCCAGGCGGCCGAGCTGCAGAAGGTCGATGCCGAGCTCGGCCAGATCGAGCGGATGATGAAGCTCGACGACGCCGGGGCCGCCGGCTCCTGCCCTTCCTGCGGCGCGCTCCAAGCCCGCGGCGCGGTGTTCTGCTGGCAGTGCGGCAGCGAGATCGCCTCGCCGACCGAGCCGGGCAAGAGCTAAGGCCGTATGGCCGCAAGCGTGACGTCGTGCTCGAGCTGCGGGACGCCGCTGGCGGCTGACCAGCGCTACTGCATCGCCTGCGGCCAGCGGGTCGGGACGCCGATCGGCATGGTCCTCGTACAGAACCCGCAGGCTCCGCCGGCTCAAGCCTCGCCGCTCAAGTCGCAGGCCGGACCCAAGTGGCTGCCGGTCCCGCCGCACATGGCCTCCGCCTTCGGCGCGATGGCAATCGGCTTCGGCGTCGTCATCGGCAGCGCGATCAGCCCCGGCGTGCAGTCGCTCGTCGCCGCCTCACCGCCGCTCGTCGCCGCAGCGCCGGCGACCCCGCCGGTGGCAACCCCGACCATCCCGGCCCCCATCGGCGGCGGCGGATCGGCTACGCCGGCTGCCAGCACCAGCTTCGCCCCTTCGACCTCGCCGACGAGCGGCTCGGGTGGCGGCGGAGGCGGGAATCACAAGAAGAAGAAAAAGAAGAAGAAGCCGGCCGCGACGGCGATCGCGGGCACGGTCGTCCACGTCAACCCCGTCGCCGGCAGCTTCGCGGTCGCCGCGGGCGGCAACCTGATCTCGGTCCATTCCGCAACCCTCCCCGCCGCCGGCGACCAGGTTTCGACCCAGGTGACGAAGCTCTACAACGGCACCTACTCGCGGGACGCCGACCGGACGACGACGGGCACGACCAAGGCCGCGACGTTCACCGGTGCCGTCAGCTATCGCGACGAGACGGCCCTGACCTACGTCGTCTCCTCGCGAGGCTCCTCGGTTCTCGTCCACGCGCCGCAATCGACCGCAGCGCAGATCCCGCAGATCGGTGCCGGCGTCACGGTTTCGGTCGCGATCGGCGACAGCGCCGCCCTGACCGCTCCAGCGCCCGTGACCCCGGCGCCGCTGATTCCGCCGCCTCCCCCTCCCTGCGATACCGACGGACCGGCGACCCCGTCGACGCCGGCGCTGCCGACCGCGGCGCCGCTGACGCAGACGTCGCTCAACATCGACCTGCCGAGCGTCAACACCCTCGACCTGGAGGGCATCGTCCAGGCGGTCTGCCCGGCGACGAGCGAGCTGGTGCTCTCGGCCGACGACACCAGAGAGTCGTTCTCGGACATGCTGCTGCCGGTGCCGGTGAGCAGCGCCATCGACCTCTCCAAGGTCACCGTCGGCCAGTCGTTCAACCTCAGCGCCGCGTTCGACCCCAGCGCCAAGACGCTGACGGTCACCGGGTCCTCGAGCGATCAGGGCTCAGACGGCGCCAACAATGCCGCGCTGGCGCAGGGCACCGAGAAGTAGCCGCGGCCGTCAGCTAGCGCGGGCCCTCGGCCTCCTCGCGGCGCTCGTAGCCCGGGCATTCGGCCACCGGCAGCCGCGGATAGCGTGGGTAGGCCGGATCGGTTTTCGAGCGCTCGCAGAGCGAGAAGCTCGAGCCTCGCGTGTTGCGGACGATCCGCTGGTGGGCGCAGGAGTCGCAGATGCCGGCCGGGGGAGCCACGCCTCAAGTATGCGGCCGCGCCGGCGCCATTGACTTCAACCACACTTCACTTTGTATAGTCTTGGGTGTGAGCACTTTCCGGCGTTTGCTCGGCTTTTTGCGCCCGTACCGCCGGGGCTTGCTGCTATCTCTGGTTCTCGCCTGGTTTGCGATGGCGATGACGGTGGCGATCCCCTGGCTCGTGGGACAGACCGTCAACGCCATCCACGATGGCCACCGCGACAAGATCCTGCCGCTCGCCGGCGCGATTCTCGGCGCGGGGATCCTGCGGCTGGCGCTCACGTTCAGCCGCCGCGTCTACGCGGGCAAGGTCTCGCTCGGCGTCGAGTACGAGCTCCGGCAGCGGTTCTACACGCATCTCCAAAAGCTCGAGCTGAGCTTCTTCGACAGCCAGCAGACCGGCCAGCTGATGTCGCGGGCGACCGTCGACCTCCAGGCGATCCGCTTCTTCCTCGGCTATGGGCTGATCTTCATCACCCAGAACATCCTCACGATCGGGCTCGCGGCGGTTGTAATGGTCGCGATCAACCCGGTCCTCGCGGCGCTCGCGCTCGCCCCGGTGCCGTTCCTGATCTACACGGCGATGCGCTACAACCGCACCAACCGGCCGGCGCTCCAGGAGGTCCAGCAGCGGATCGGCGAGCTGACCTCGGCCGCTGAGGAAAGCGTCTCGGGAATCCGCATCGTCAAGGCCTTCGCCCGCGAGGAGCACATGATGCAGCGCTTCCGCGGCTCGGTGGCACGCGTATTCGAGCAGAGCATGTTCACGACCCGCCTCCAGGCCTTCTACTCGCCGCTGATGGGCTTTCTCCCCAACATCGGCATGGCGCTGGTGCTGTTCGTCGGCGGCCGCCAGGTGATCAACGGCAACCTCTCGATCGGCGGCTTCACCGCTTTCTATGGCTACATGCTGATGCTCTCGGGCCCGGTGCGAATGCTCGGCGTCGCCCTGGGGATGTCCCAGCGCGCGATCGCGTCCGGCAACCGGCTGTTCCAGGTCCTCGACCGCGAGCCGAGCCTGTCGAGCCCGCCCGATGCCCCGCCGCTGCCGGCCGGGGGCGGCCATGTCGAGCTCCGCGACGTGACCCTGCGATACCCCGAGACCGCGGTGCTGGCCGCGGTCGGCGCCGACGCGCCGATCGACGGCGTCGCGCGCGACTCGGCCCTGGCCGGGGTCAGCCTGCAGGTCGCCGCCGGGCGTACCGTGGCGCTGGTCGGGCCGACCGGCTCGGGCAAGACCAGCCTCGTGGCGCTGCTGGCGCGGCTCTATGACCCGACCGAGGGCGAGGTGCTGATCGACGGCGCCGACGTGCGCTCGGTGGACCTCGTCTCGCTGCGCGGCGACATCGCCTACGTCTCCGACGACAGCTTCCTCTTCTCGGACACCGTCGCCGCCAACATCGCCTATCCCGACTTCGGCGCGGCGCAGGAGCGGATCGAGGCCGCGGCGCGGCGGGCACAGGCGCACGACTTCATCACCCAGCTGCCCGAGGGCTACGAGACCGTGATCGGCGAGCGCGGGCTGACCCTCTCCGGCGGCCAGCGCCAGCGGATTGCGATCGCCAGGGCGCTGCTCGCCGAACCGCGGGTACTGATCCTCGATGACGCGACCTCCTCGGTCGACGCTCGCACCGAGGCGGAGATCAAGCGGGGCCTGGCCGAGGTCATGGAAGGAAGAACGACCTTCATCGTCGCCCACCGGCTGTCGACGATCTCGCTCGCCGACGAGATCGTCGTCATGGAAGAGGGCCGGATCGCCGAGCGCGGGACCCACGAGGAGCTGCTCGAGCGCTCGCCGCTGTATGCCGAGATCGCCGAGTTCGGCCTCCAGGACTCGGTCTGCTTGCAGAGCGACCTCGAGGAGCGAGAGGAAGGGGCGCGGCTATGAACGACGGCGGCGAAGCTCAGAACCCGTTCAAGCAGATCGCGCTGCTGTTCGCTTCGATCTGGCGCCTGATCCGCGGCGAGGACGAACGCGGGCGCAAGGTGCGCTGGATGCTCGGCCTGCTGCGGCCCTACCGCAAGCAGGTCGTCTTCATGTTCGGCGCGCTGATCGTCTCGACGGCCGCCGGGCTCGCCCCTCCCGCCCTCGCCGGACTGGCGGTAAAGGACATAGTCGGCACCCAAAGCCTGAGCACGCTCGACCTGATCGTCGTCGTTTTCATCGTCGCCGCGTTGCTCAACTGGGCCGCGACCTACGCCGAGACCTACCTCGTCGGCTGGGTCGGCCAGCGGGCGCTACAGGACCTCCGGCAGCGGATCTTCGCCCACCTGCAGGCGATGTCAATCGGCTTCTTCACCCGCAACCGGCCCGGCGTGCTGATCTCGCGGATGACCAACGACATCGACGCGCTCAACCAGCTCGTCACCGACGGGATCGTGACCCTGTTCCAGGCGACGCTGACCCTCGTCGGGGTGATCGTGATCCTGCTGCTGCTCGACGTCCAGCTGGCGCTGATCACCTTCCTCACCTTCCCGCTGCTGGCGATCGCCAGCATCGCCTTCCGCGTGATCGCCGCCGGCGCTTACCGGGTGACGCGTGAGCGGATCGCCGAGGTCACCGCCTACCTGCAGGAGTCGCTGAGCGGGATCCGGGTCGTGCGCAGCTTCGCGCAGGAGGAGCGCCACATCGAGCGCATGGGCGAGCTCAACGAGGCGAACCGGGTGGCGAACCTGAAGACGGTCTATCTCAACGCGTCCTACTTCCCGGCGGTCGAGCTGCTGGCCGCGATCGGGACTGCGGCGATCCTCCTCTTCGGCGGCTATCAGGCGCTCGATGCGTCGACGGCCGCGTCGCAGGCGGCGCAGATCGGCGTCCTCGTCGCCTTCGTCGGCTACCTGACCCAGTTCTTCGACCCGATCCAGCAGCTCTCGCAGCTCTACACCACCTACCAGCAGGGGATGGCGGCGCTCGACAAGATCTTCGACCTGCTCGACACGGCCCCCGAGATGGTCGACCGCGAGGACGCCGTCGACCCGGGCACGCTGCGCGGCGAAATCGAGCTCGAGGACGTCTCCTTCAGCTACGACGAGAAGCCCGATGGCGCCGAGGGCCAGGTGATGGCGCTCAACGATGTCAGCATCGCCGTTCCGGCGGGCCAGACGCTGGCGCTCGTCGGCGAGACCGGGGCCGGCAAGTCAACCTTTGCCAAGCTGGTCGCGCGCTTCTATGACCCGCAGCGCGGCCGGGTGCTGATCGACGGCCACGACCTGCGCGACCTCGACTCGCGGGCGCTGCGCAGCCAGCTCGGGATCGTGCCCCAGGAGGGCTTCCTGTTCTCGGGGACGATTCGCGACAACATCGCCTTCGGCCGCCCGGACGCGAGCGACGAGGAGATCCACGAGGCGGCGCGGACGATCGGCGCCCACGACTTCATCTCCTCGCTGCCAGACGGGTACGAGACCCAGGCCGGTGAGCGCGGCGCGCATCTGTCGGCCGGCCAGCGCCAGCTCGTCGCCTTCGCGCGGGCGCTGCTCGCCGAGCCGCGGATCCTGATCCTCGACGAGGCGACGTCGAACGTCGACGTCCGCACCGAGCGCACGATCGAGCGTGGCCTCGGCCGGCTCCTTGCCGGCCGGACGGCGATCGTGATCGCCCACCGCCTCTCGACGATCAGGCGGGCGGGTCGCATCGCCGTCCTCGAGAACGGCCGCATCGTCGAATCGGGCACCCACGACGAGCTGATCGCCGCCGGGGGCGCCTACGCGCAGCTTTACGGAACCTGGGCTGAGTCGGCTGCTTAGCCGCCGATAAGGGCCATTCTTGGAGAACCCGGGACCGGCGCCCCCGGACGCGAAGCGGAGGAGGTGCCGGTTGGTGAGGAGTTGGTTCCGGCTTTAGCCGGGACCAACTCCGCCGCCGGAGCCGGAGGTGCCGCCGCCGCTGCCGGTGCTGGTGCCGCTTGAGCCGCTGGAACCACCGCTGGTTGCCGGTGGTGGTGAAACCGTCGACGGGGCGCTGGTCGAAGGCGCGACCGAGGTGCCGGAAGAGCTCGAGCTCGAAGGGCTGGTGCTCGTGCCGGAGGAGGCCGTGCCCTCGGTGCCGCACTGGAGGAATCCGTAGGAGGACGCCGCCGTCGATGCCGAGGCCTTGGCCTTGGTCAGCTCGGCCTCGGCGGCGGTTGTGCTCTGGCCGCGCTTGGAGGCGAGGTCGATCTTCTGGCCGGCCGTGACTTCGGCCTCCATCGCGCTGAGGAAGTCCGCGAGGTCGTTGCCGGTCGTGGCCGAGCCGGTGCTCGTCCCGGTCGAGGTCCCGGTGCCGGTCGAGCTGCTCGAGCTCGTGCTCGAGCCGGGGAAGGTGCTGGTGTCGTTGACCGGCGCCGTCGCGGTCGGATCGGTCGAGCTGGTGGTCGAAATCGAGCCGGAAGAGGTATCGCCGACCGGGGTGCCAAGGGCTTGGATGTCGGTGACGACCCCCTGGCGGATATCGGCGACGTCGGCGGCGCGGGTGATTCCCCCGCCCGCTGCGGCAATGTCGGCGATCTGCGTGTTGGCCGTCTGGCAGATGCCGTCAGCCTGAGAGATGAACTCGGCCTTGGTCAGCGCCGCCGAGGCGGCCGTGCTCGAGATCGAGATCGGGGTCTCAGGCGTGCCACCGCCGCCGCAAGCGGCGAGGGCGACTCCAGATCCCAGGCCCAGTCCGACCAGGCCGACTATGGCGATATACCTCCGCATCGGCGGCGGAAGGTACCAGAGACGCCCTCAAATCCTTCAAACCGCCTTGCGATGCGCGTTCGGCCCTCCGTTATTCTCAACAGCCCAATCCGGGGTCGTCTAACGGTAGGACTCGCGGTTCTGGTCCGCGCAATTGGGGTTCGAATCCCTGCCCCGGAGCTCACCCCCGACGGCAGCTGTAGGTTCGAATCGCCGGGACAAACTCTCTGTCCTCGCGACTCTCCTTAGTCGCCGAGCTCGCCCAGATCGCTGCCGGCGTCTGCCAGAGCATCCTTCGCGTTCGAGATATTCGCCCCGGACGTGATCAACCGCCGCGCGTGCATCAGATCTTCCGACCGCCCGACGGCGAGCGCCGCGGCGAGCTTGCCGTTGTGGACGTACCAGGCGCTGAAATCGCCGGCGTCGGGGTCGCCGCGCCAGACGATCTCGTCCCATTCGTGGGCCGGGCCGACGTATTCGAGGCTCGCCCAGTCGGCGAGGTCGCTGAAGAAGTAGGGGACCTCCATGTAGGGCTCGGCCTCGCCGAGCAGCCCGCGCGCCGCGTGGCGGCCCTGCTGGAGCGCGTGGTCCCAGTGCTCGACCCGGAGCCGCCGCCCGTGAATCCGGCTCTCGTATGAACAGGCGTCGCCGGCGGCGAAGATCCCCTCGGCCGAGGTCTGGAGCGTCTCGTCGCAGATGATCCCGTCGCCGATCTCGAGCCCCGCCTTGCCGGCGAGCATCGTGTCGGGGCGCACCCCGGCGCCGATCACGACCGCGTCGCACTCGACCGTCGCGCCGCTGCTGGTCAGCACCTTCTCGACCCGCTCGTCGCCCTCGAACGCCTCGAGCTCGCAGCCGCCGATCACCTCGACCCCGTGCGATTCGAGCACGTCCTGGAACCAGCGCCCGACCTCCTCGCCGAACCCGTTCGAGAGGACGACGTCCTCGATCATGACGATCGTGCATTTCTTGCCCATCGCCGTCAGCGAAGCGGCGACCTCGCAACCGATGTAGCTGCCGCCGATGAGGACGACGTGCTCGCGGTCGGCGACGTCGTCGCGGATCGAGTCGGAGTTGCCGAACGCGCGCAGGTAATGGATGCCCTCGAGCGCGGCACCGTCGACGCGCAGGATGTTGACCATCGCCCCGGTGCCGAGCAGTGCCTTGCCGAAACCGACCTCCTCCCCGCCCTGGAGCTTCGCCGTTCGCTCGCCGAGATCCATCCCCATCACGTTCTTGCCGCTGAGGAGCTCGATCGAGTTCTCCTCGTACCAGTCGAGCGGGTGGACGAAGGCGTCCTCGCGCTTCGACTCTCCGCGCAGGTACTCCTTCGAGAGCGGCGGCCGCTCGTACGGCGGCTCGGGCTCGCGGCCGACAAGCAGGATCTCGCCGTCGGCGCCCCTGCGGCGCAGTTCGGCGGCGCAGAATGCCGAGGCCATGCCGCCGCCGACGAGCAGGTAATCGACTCGGCGGTCGGCGCTCAACCCTTGTCCCCGTTGGCGGCGAAGAGGGTCTTGAGATCCTCCTCGAGCCCGGGGTCAAGCACGGCGAGCACCTCGTCCTCGGCCCGCAGATCGGTATCCGGCCCGGGGACGAAGCCCTGGCCGTCGCGCAGCACCGAGATCAGCAGGCTGCCCTCCGGCATCGAGAGATCGCCCACGGTCTTGCCGACGGCGCGGGAGCTCGCCTCGAGCTGGATCTCGATGATCTCGAGCCGCTCGCCAGGCAGGTCGAGCAGGTGGACGAGCCCGTAGTCGGGAACCTCGTGCTCGATCAGGCGCAGGATCGAGTCGGTGGCGGAGACGTAGGGCTTGATCTCGAGCAGCTCGAACCACTCGCGGTTGCGCGGGTTGTTGACCCGGGCGATGATCCGGTCGACGAGGTACTTCTGGCGCGCGACCTGGCAGATCAACATGTTGTCCTCGTCGTCGCCGGTCATCGCGATCACCATGTCGGCGCGCGAGATGCCGGCCCGCTCGAGCACCCAGAGCTCGGAGGCGTCGCCGTACTGGACGTTGTGCTCGAGCTCCTGCTCGATCTTCAGGTAGCGGTCGCGGCGGTTCTCGATCAGGGTCACCTCGTGGCCCTTGCCGAGCAGCTCGCGGGTCAGGTTCCACCCGACCTTGCCGCCCCCGGCGATGATTATGTACTTCGGGGAGCCCACTAGGTCAGATCTCAGACCCGCTCGCGGCGGGAGCTTCCTCGCCGAGCACCGTCTGCTGCAGCTTCTCGATCGCGAACTGGGTTCCGGAGATCGTCCGCAGGCCCTGGCTCTGGTACCACTCGGCCCGCCTCGGATCGAGGACGCGTGCGACGACGCTCGGCACGCTGAACCGCTTCTCGGCGATCTGGGCGATGATGATGTTGGTGTTGTCGCCGTCGGTTGAGGCGATGAAGGCATCGGCCCGCTCGACCCCCGCGGAGATCAGAGCGTCGACCTCGAGCCCGGCGCCTACGGTGAAGCTGCCGCCGGAGTCTTCCCAGGTGCCGTCGAAGTCGACCTCGAGCCGCGCGTGGGCCTCGGGGTCCTCGTCGAGGCAGGAGACCTCATGCCCGGCTTGGAGCATGCTTTGAGCCACGGCTGAGCCGACCCGGCCACATCCCACGACGAGAACGAACATTGCGGGCGAATCATAGGCCGGAAGTGGAATCGGCCTCGCCGCCGGGCGTCGCCTTGACCGGCCCCGAGTCGTCGGGCGGGGCTGTGAGCAGCACCCGGCACGGCGCCTTGCGCATCACGTACTCCGTCACTTTCCCGACCTCCTCCGGCCGCGCCGCGCCGATCCCGCCGAGCACGGCGCCGCCGCGGATCCGGGTCGGCGGCTCGGCGCCCATGATGATCACCTCGGCGCCACGGCGGTTGGCCTCGTCGATGATCGCCGCCCCGACCTGGCGCGCGGCGACGAGGTCCGTGTGGACGTCGACCGAGTCGTACTCCTCGGCCACCTCCTTGGCCCGCTTCAGCGCCCTGTCGGCCTTCTCCCGCTGCACCTTCGGCAGCGGCGAGTCGATCGGCACGGTCAGCGGCCGCTCGGCGACATAGATCACCTCGAGGCGCGGCGGGGTCTCCCCCTCCTCGACCTCGGCGTCGGCCAGCCGCCCGGCGGTGGCGACGATGTCGTCGTCGAGCTTGGTGCCGAAGACCGGCACGAGGATGTTCCCGTACTCGATCTCGGGGGCGCGCTTGGCGAGCGCAGAGGCCGGCACGCTGACCCGCTTGGTCAGCGAGGTGTCCTCGACCAGCAGCCGGTAGACCACGTAGGCCCCGAGGCCGAAGATCATCCAGCCACCGCCGACGAGGGTCGCGTCGCGGTGCAGCAAGATGACGCTGATCCAGGAGAGGAAGGCGATCACAGCGCCGACGATCGCCGGCAGCGGCAGCTGGGTTCCACGCACACGGATGTTGAGCGGCACCTTGTACGGGCGCTCGCGGTCGGGGTCGGTGATCCGCAGCTTGACGATCGACCCGTGGGCGATCGCCAGCGCCAACGTCGCCCCGAAGGCGTAGATGCCGGCGAGGAAGCGAACGTCGCCTGGGATCGCCAGCGCGAACGAGAGCACCGCCGCGATCGTGATCGCCAGGCGCGGCGTCGTGTTGCGCCCGAAGAGCTTGCCCAGCCAGCTCGGAATCTGGCGGTTGGTCGCCAGCGTGTAGACGTGCCGCGAGAGGCCGAGCATCGCCGTGTTCGCCGCCATCACCAGCACCGGCACGGCGATCAGCGCCGTCGACCAGCGCAAGATGTCGGCGACCCACTGCGGCCGGTAGCTGTTGACGACGCCCAGCACCGGCTGCTCGATCAGCCCGCCGGCGAGCGCTGTGTGGGGCCCGTTCGGGCCGGGCACGACCGGGACGGCCATCAGCGCCACCGCGGCTACCGCGGCGTAGAGCAGCGGCACCGACACCGCCCCGGCGCCGATCACGCGCTTGAGATCGCCCGGGTCCCACTGGATGTCGGGGGCGAGGTTCGAGGCGGCCTCGATGCCGGCGAAGGCGACCATCGAGAGAACGAACGCGTAGACGATGTCCTTGACCGAGGGTGTCGTGAACAGGTTGAGCTGGTCGGTGAGCAGCGACGGGTTCCAGACGACGATGACGCCGACGACGATGATCGCGACGCGCAGCGCGAGATCCCCCAGTGCGACGACGATCAGCGCCTTCAGCCGGCTCGACCCCGTGTAGCCGATCATGTTGAGCCCGGCGACGAAGGCGATGACGACGCCGGCCATGCCGACCTCGCCCACCCCGGCGTCGAGCGAGCTCGAGATCGGCGTCAGGTAGTGGGGAACCGTGATCGCCGCGAGGGAGATCACGATCAGGTAGTCGATCAGGATCGCCCAGCCGGCGATGAAGCTGATCAGCTCGTTGAAGGCGTGGCGGGCGAAGGTCGAGGAGCCGCCGCGCTCCTGGAACATGGCGCCGCCCTCGACGTAGGTCATCGTCGTGATCGCGAAGAAGAGGCCGGTCGCGAGGAATATCACCGGCGTCAGGCCGAGCGCCCGGTCCGCGACGACGCCGAGCGCGAAGTAGATCGAGAAGCCGACCCCCGAAGAGGCGGTCACGAACAGCAGCGGGACTCCGAGCCAGCGCTTCAAGACTTGAACGTGAGCCAGAGCCTGGCGGCACCCAGAGCGATGAAGCCGAGGCCGAGCAGGAGCCCGACGGAGAGCGGGCCGCCCCCTTGTGCCAGCGTCGCGATCACGATCACCACACCGAAGATGATGATCAGCGAGGCGAAGACGCGCACGCCGCCGCGGTACATCTCGTCGATCCCGTTGCGCTTCGGAGAGCTCATGCGACCCCCGCCGCCTTGCGCGCGGCGCCGGACTCGCCGACTACGAGGACCCGGCACGGGCGCTGGGCGAGAACGGTCTGCAGAGTCTTGTCGTAGAGCGGCGCCCCGTTGCGGTAGCGCAAGCTGATGACGATCGCGCTGGCCCGCACCTTGTGGGCCTCCTCGACCATCGCCCGCCCGGCCTGGTTGGGCCGGATCCGGTGGACGTGACCGGTGACCCGCAGTCCGCCGATCAGCTTGGCGCGCTCGATCTTCTCCTGCGCCTTGCGCTCCTGGGTTTCGAGCGGGGCGTCGAGCGGCAGGTGGCTGGGGACCTCGATCA
>JAWVFN010000160.1:0-16060 GCA_033855935.1 Solirubrobacterales bacterium
AGGCCCAGGGCAACGGCGGCGGCGAGGCGCCTCCGGCCCACGTCGAGACCGTGGTCAAGGACGAGCACGACAACATCGGCCGCAACGACCCCTGCTGGTGCGGCTCGGGCAAGAAGTACAAGAAGTGTCACGGCGCCTAGCTCGCCTCCGGTGAGCGCCAATACAGACGCGGTCGAGCGCTTCATCGAGACCTTCAACTCGCAGGACCTGGATGCCTTCGAGCAGACGCTCGATCCCGAGGTCGAGATCGTCTCGGGCCGGGGACCGCGGCGCGGGCGCGACGAGGCCCGCGCCTGGGCGACGTTCAAGCCGGGCGGCGTCCAGCAGAAGATGGTCGTCGAGGGGATGCGCGAGTCAGGCGACCGCGTCGTCGCCCTCACCCGCCGCCAGTGGTACTGGGACGCCACCGACGAGCTCGCTAGTGAGGAGGAGATGGCGCACCTGTTCACCGTCCGGGGCGGACTCGTCACGCGCTGGCAGCCGTTCGAGGACCGGGCCGAGGCGCTGAAGGGGTTCGGCGGCGCCTGACCCGCCGTCTTGCGCTACTTGCGGACGACGATCTTGCCGGTGAAGCCGTGCACGCTGCAGAAGTAGTGGAACGTCCCCGCCGTCTTGAACTTGAGGCTGTAGCTCCCCGTCGCGGTCGTTTGCGAGTGCTTGTGCAGCTTGCCGAAGGTGACGTTGTGGGGAGCGTTGCTCGACCACGACCAGTGGACCTTGTTGCCTGCCTTGACCTTGATCGTCTTCGGCATGAAGGCGTAGTCACTCGTCGTCGTCCCGGCGATGCTGACGGATTTCGGAGCCGGGGTCGAGGCCGGGGGCGTGGTCGGCTGCGACGGGTACTGGGCTTCCGCCGCAGCCCCGAATGCCCCGAGCGAGGCGATTGCGAGTCCGGCGACGGCGAATCGTTTCCTCATACCTGTCCATACGAGGAAGCCGGCTGCGCGGATTGCATCTGCGTACCATTTCAACTGTGGAAGGGGCAGAGGCCGAGGAGCAGATTCGCGTCGTCGAGAACAACGACGAGGCGACCGAGGCGTGGAGCGGGGTCCTCTTCGACCGCTTCGTGGAGTTCCGCGATCTGATTGTCGCCGGGCTCGAGCAGCACGGCAAGCTCGCGATGCAGAGGCACCCGCCCGAGAAGGGCGACCGCGTGCTGGACATCGGCTGCGGCTTCGGCGACGCCACACAGGTTCTGCGCGCCCTCGTCGGCAACGAGGGCTCGGCTGTCGGCGTCGACGTCTCCGAGCCCTTCATCGAGGCCTCGATCGCCGAAGCCGACGCAGCGGGCGTGCCCGGCATCGAGTTCATCGCCGGCGACGTCCAGCTGATGGACCTGCCAGGTCCTTTCGACTACGCCTTCTCGCGGATGGGGACGATGTTCTTCGCCAACCCGGTACAGGCGCTCCGCAACATCCGCGGTGCGATCGCTCCTGGCGGCCAACTCGTCAGCGTCGTCTGGCGTCGCAAGCTCGACAACGACTGGGTCTATCGCCCCGAACAGGTCGTCGAGAAGTACCTCGAGGAACCGGAGGAGCCCGAGGACGCGCGCTGCGGACCCGGACCGTTCTCGATGGCCAACGCCGACACGGTCACGGACCAGCTCCTGGCCGCCGGCTTCGAGACTCCGACATTGACGCGCCTTGACCTGCCGATGAAGGTCGGCGACGACCTCGATCACGCCGTCGAGTTCGCGATGGCCATCGGCCCCGCCGCCGAGCTGGTCCGGATCTCGCCACCCGGCGAGGTCGACGGGCTGAAACCAAAGCTCGCGCGCGAGATCCGCGAGGCGATTGCCGACTTCGAGACTCCCGACGGCGTCTACGGCCCGGCCTCGACCTGGGTCATCAACGCCAGAGTCCCAGCGGGCTAACCTTCGGCCCGTGGCCGAGGCGACCTCAGAGACAGTCCCCGCGCGCCTCGCGTCAATCCGCGAGCAGATGAAGCTGCTCTCGGACTACCTTTGACCCGGCCAAGCTCGAAGCGGACGTAGAGCGGCTCGAGGCCGAGATGCAGCAGCCTGGGTTCTGGGACGATCAGGCCAAGGCCGCGGAGACCTCGGCCCAGCACGCCCGCGCCCAGCGAAAGCTCGAGGGCTTTCGCTCGCTCGAGTCCGACATCGGCGACCTCGACGAGCTCGCCGAGATGGCGGCCGACGACTCCGAGATGGCCGCCGAGCTCGAGTCACAGCTCGACTCGATCGAGTCCCGCCTCGCCACGCTCGAGGAGGAGCGCCTGTTCACCGGCGAGTACGACCACGGCGACGCGGTCGTCACCGTCAACGCCGGCGCCGGCGGCACCGACTCCCAGGATTGGGCCGAGATGCTGCTCCGCATGTACCTGCGCTGGTCAGAGCGCCGCGGCTTCGAGGTCGAGATGACCGAAGCGTCCCCCGGGGAGGAGGCCGGGCTGAAGTCGGCGAGCTTCATCGCCCGCGGCGAAAACGCCTACGGCCTGTTCTCGGCCGAGCGTGGCGTCCACCGGCTCGTCCGGATCAGCCCCTTCGACTCGGCCAACCGCCGTCACACGAGCTTCGCCCAGCTCGACGTCGCACCCTTCGTCTCTGACTCCGTCGACGTCGACCTCGACGAGGCCGACCTGCGCATCGACACCTACCGCGCGTCGGGCGCCGGCGGCCAGCACGTCAACAAGACCGACTCCGCCGTCCGCATCACCCACATACCCACGGGCATCGTCGTCCAGTGCCAGAACGAGCGCTCGCAGACCCAGAACAAGGCGGTGGCGATGCAGATGCTCCGCGGCCGCCTGCTCGAGCTGGAAGAGCGAAAGCGAGCCGAGGAGCTCGCCAAGGAGCGCGGCGAGACCAAGTCGGCCGAGTGGGGCTCACAGATCCGCAGCTACACGCTGCACCCCGACCAGCGCGTCAAGGACCACCGCACCGGCTACGAGGTCGGCGACGCCCAGCGGGTCCTCGACGGCGACCTCGACGGGTTCGTCAAGGAGTACCTGCTCCAGTCGGCCGCGTAGGTCTGGCAGGTCTTCTCGCCGCTGCGCACCGTGGTTACGTGCGACTAGTCTCACTGTGCGCGGTCGCACGGTGACGGCGCCCTCATCGGAAATAGGGTCAACAAATCCGATGAGGAGGGGAGACGAATGTTTGGGTCGAGGAGGCATGTCGCAATTTTGCTGGGCAGCATTGCTGCTGCCCTGACGGTGTGCCTGAGTACTGCCCAAGCGGCGACGTTCACCGTCAACACGTCCGCCGGCGCCGACGACAACGTCTGCGCGACCGGGTCCGGAGGCTGCACGCTGCACGATGCGATCAGCGCCGCCAACAGCGCCGCGGGCGCCGACACGATCAACTTCGCGCCGGAAGTAAATCCCCTGGTCGACCTCACTGACCCTCTGCCGGTGATCACCTCGGAAGTGAACATCGTCGGTCCGGGCGCGGCCCAGCTCAATGTGCGCCGCTCGAACATCGCGGCCCCGTTCTCGGTCTTCCGCGCCGCAGCTTCGGTTTCGATCTCAGGATTGACCATCTCCAATGGACTGAGTGACGCCGGCGGCGGGATACTCGCCACGGGTTTGGGTGACGTCCAGCTAACTCTCGACGGCGCCGTGGTGACCGGCAACTCGGCCGTCGCCACCGCCGGCGACTCCCAGTTCGCGCAGGCTTTCGGCGGCGGCATCGCGGTAGGCGGTCAGCTGACCCTCCGCAATTCCGTCGTCAGCGACAACAGCGCGACGGCGACCGCTACCGGCACCGGCGACGCGTCGGCCGGTGGAGGCGGAATTTCCAGTCGGGGCGGCTCGATCGAGAACACAACGGTGACGGGCAATGGCGCGACCGCAAGCTCGGCGACAGGGCCGATCGCCGTTGGTGGCGGGATCTACGTCACAAGCAACGGCGTCCTGGAAATCACGCGGAGCACGATCGGGAGCAACAGCTCCCCGAACACCGCGTATCGCGGCGGCGGCATTGAAAATAACGGCGGGTTGACGGTCACCGACTCGGTCTTCCCTGGAAACACCGCGTATGACTCCGGCGGTGCGATCCAGAATTCCGGTTCTCTCGACGTAACCAATTCCAGCTTCGACCAGAACTACGCGTCTCAGTACGGCGGAGCGATCGACAACTTCGCGCCCGGCGCCGGCGCGGCGAATGTGAATCTCAACTCGGTCACGCTCACCCGTAACAAGGCCGACATCGACCTGAGCGGTGGCGGCGAGGGCGGCGCGACCCAGAACGGGGACGCCGAGGGGACTTTCAGGGTCACCAACACGCTCTACGCGCTCAACACCGCGGGCACCATCAACGATCAATGCTCCGGCTTTGCCTACTCCAGCGGTGGCTTCAACCTGCGCCAGGCTGACGCTGCCCCGAGCGTCTGCGTCGGCTTCACCGCCCCGGGTGACTTCGAGACCGCGAACGCGCTCGTCGCCGCCCTCGCCTCCAACGGCGGGCCGACGCAAACGGTGGCGCTGATGCCCGGTAGCCCCGCGATCAATGCCGGCGGCAACTGTCCGGCCACCGACCAGCGCGGCCTCTACCGCGGTGGCACCGCCGGGCGCTGCGACATCGGTGCCTTCGAGCTGGGGGCGACGGTCTTGCCTCCCGCGGCGCCCGCCGCCGCTCTGCCCGCGGTGGCGCACAAGAAGTGCAAGAAGAAGAAGCGCAAGAAGCGCGCAGCCGTCGCCAAGAAGAAGAAGTGCAAGAAGAAGAGGAAGAAGTGATTCGCCGATGGATCGGACCCGGCGCGGTCGCCTCGGTCAACTCGAATAGCCCTGTGTCCAATCCGGACATCGAGCAGGTGCAAGAAGCATCACCACTAACCCAGAGGGGGAACCGCATGACCATTCCCAGGAAGATCGCCACAGCAGTCACTCTCATCCTCGCGTGTGCCGCCTGCACGCCGGCCACCGGCGCAGCCGCGGCCGGGACTCTCGATCAAAATCAGTACGTCTACACCGATTCGGAGCTCACGATCTCCTCGGGCGGGAGCGAGGGCCAGACCTTTACCGCGGGACGTACCGGCCAACTCGACAGGGTCGATCTATTCCTCAGAAAGTTCGGCGCGCCCTCCGCCCCGCTGACCGTCGAGCTTCGCGACGTTTCCGCGGGCGCCCCGGGAGGCACGGTCATGTCCTCGGGAACCATCCCAGCATCCGCCGTCCCCGATGTCGCCGACCTGAGGGCGTTCTTGCCGGTCAGCGTCAACGCGCAGGTGACGGCCGGAGCCCAATACTCGATTGTTGCCTTCAGCAACACCGCGCCGGGCTACTACTACTGGAGCGCCGCCACCGGCAATCCGTATGCGGGTGGCGCATCCTTCCACAACACCAACTCATACGGTGGCGCTCCCTGGACCTCGGCTGGCTACACCGGTATCGATTTCACCTTCCGGACGTACGTGGCGTCGGCAACGGTTACAGGCACTCCCGGGGCCGGCGCGCACAAGAAATGCAAGAAGAAGAAGCATCACGCGGGTGCCGCCAAGAAGAAGTGCAAGAAGAAGCACCGGCACCATTAATCCAAAAAGGGAGGAAGACCAATGTTCAAACGCAAGAGAATCGCGATTGCATCGATCGCCTGTTTGGCGGCGGCGCTGACGCTGTCAGTCGCCGCCACGCCGGCGGTCGCCAAGAAGAAGAAGACCACCGTGATCGGTCAGGTCACCCATTCGAATAGGGCCGTCCTTCAGAACGGCACAGTGGTCGGCGACCTCTTCAGCCCGGCCCTGTTGACCACGAAGACGGTGAAGAACCCGAACCCGGGCTCGATCACCGTCAACGTCACGGCTGTGTACGAGAATCCCGCCTCGCCGAACTCGATTTACGTCAGCGGCGTCGTCGAATGCAAGAAGAAGCCGAAGGACGCGATCACCAAGTACGCGATCGGCGGCGAGTACCACAGGGTTCCATCGCCGTTCTCGGTCAAGGCGCCATTCCCGTACGGCGTTCCGAAGCCGGCCGCCTGCCGGCTCTCGGTCTCGTCGAACACGGAACAGCCGCAGACCGCCAACCCGTTCGAGCCGTTCCCGGCCGCGACGATCACGATCACCGTCCTCTGGAGGCACTGAACATGACATCGATCAGCAGAAGGTCAATCCGTCGTCTCACCCTGACCACCACCGCCGTGGCATTGGCGGTGGCGGTCGGCCCGTTCGCTTCATCGGCGAGCGCCAAGTACACGACCCTGGTCGTCCCGGGGCAGTCGATCGGCGGGGTGAAGCTGAGCATGGACCGGGAAAAGGTGCGTAAGTCGAAGCCGCTCGGTCTGAAGAAGCCGACCCAGCACACGGCGATTTCCGACAGCTATACGGACAAAGCCGGTGAGCAGCTGATCGTGCTCTACAAAGCGAGCAAGAAGAAGCCGGTACTCGGGATCGGCACCGGTCTCGGCACTTGGCACACGGCCAACGGCCTCGTCAACGGGGCGACCCCGGCGCAAGCCGCCAGCCTCGTGCCGGGCTGTGCCTTCTACTCCAAGAGCTCGACCGGCCGCCATCCCAATCCGGACCCGGGCGACGGCCAATATTGCGAGCTGGTCCTGCAGCCTCCGCTGCGGTATTTCTATCTGTCGTTCAACACGGGCGACCCCAATGCCCTGTTGGCGGCGTTCACGCTGTCGAAGGTGATGATCCCCTAGGGGATTTAGAGGAGGCAGCCGAGTAGCCGGTCTTCCCCCCTCTGACCCACAGGAATCCGTGGCTGCGCTCGTGTGCGCGAACGCATGGTGATTGGGCCTCATCAGTATTAGGATGGTCCTATCAACGGGAAGGGGTAGAGATGATTGGTTCCTGGAGACGCACTGCGATTCTCGTGGGGGCCGGCGCCATGGCGCTGACCTTGTTTCCTGTTGGAGCAGCCCAGGCGGCGACGTTTTCAGTCAATAGCTCCGCGGACACCGATGACGGCAACTGCACCACGGCGGCGGCGGGATGCACGCTGCGCGAGGCAATCAACGCGGCGAACAACGCCGCCGGCGATGACGCGATCAATTTCTCCGCCGCCGCAGGGCCGGTGATCAGCCTCGATTCGCCGCTGCCGATGATCACGACCGCGGTCAACCTGCAGGGTCCCGGCTCGAGCTCGCTGGAGATCACGCGCTCCGCTTCCGCGTCGACTGCCTTCCGGGTCCTCAACATCCAGAGCTCGGCGCCGGTCTCCGTCTCCGGCCTGACGGTCTCCAACGGGCTGGCCACGGGGACAACCGCCAGAGGAGGCGGCATCTTCTTCATCGGCATCTCGCTCGCCGTCGACGGCGTCGTGATCACGGGTAACCACGCTGACGCCTCCTCTACCGGGGCCACCAATGCCGTCGCGGGGGGTGGCGGCCTGGCTATCTCGGCGGGCGCCGTCGTCACGGTGCGTGACTCGACGATCGAATCAAACGAGACCACCGCAGTCGCATCCGGCGCCGGAACGGAGGCAGCTGGAGGCGGCGGGATCCTCAGCCTGGGCTCGCTTACCGTTGAGCGCTCGACGATCACCGGGAATCAGGCGGGGGACGGCGCTTTGGGCAGCCCGGGCGGAGGTGGCGGAATCTCGAACAACGGCACGCTGACCGTCATCAACTCCACGCTCGACCACAACGGGGCCGTCGACTTCGGGGGAGGGATCGACAGCTTCGGGGCGGGATCCAGCACCACCCTCAACTCGGACACGATCTCCGAAAACACCGCGAACACGAACGGCGACGGCTATGGGAACGGTGGGGGAACCCAGAGTGGTGCGGGTCCGCCCTCTGGGATCTTCGTCAGCAACACCCTCTACTGGCGCAACCGTGTGTTGCTAACCCCGCTTTCGCTCGACGATCAGCAGTGCGCGGGATTCGACCACATCTCCAGCGGCTACAACATCAGGAGCGCCAGCGCCACTCCGGATTGCGGAGGCTTCACAGGTACCGGCGACACGCTCGACAGCAGCACATGGGTCCTCTCGCTGCTCGGGTCAAATGGCGGCCCGACGCAAACCCGCGCCCTGCCCGTCGGTGCCGACCCGATCGACATCGGCAATCCGGCGACGCCGGGCTCAGGGGGAGCGGCCTGTCCCGCGACCGACCAACGCGGCTTACTGCGGACCGGACCCGCCGGCCGCTGCGACATCGGCGCCTTTGAGCTCAATGCCGTTCAGCCCCCTCCTGCGGCAACCGGAGCCGCAGCGGGCGCCCCCACAGCGGTCCCATCGAGGACGCGCAAGAAGTGCAAGAAAAAGAAGCGGGCTGAGGTCGCCAAGAAGAAGCGCTGCAAGAGGAAGAGGAGGAAGTAATGCGCAGACCACTGAATCGTCGTCGTCGCGGCCGCCCTGATCGTCCCCACCCAGGCCGCTGGGTTCACCAGCACCCAGCTCGACTCCACCGCGCCGGGTAACCGCAGCGTCGGCGCGCAGATGGTCATCTGGACGGCGGTTTCGGCGCTGCAGTCCGCTGCGGTTACGTGCGGCTGCGCGCTCTGTGCACGGTCGCACGTTCGCCGGGCCTGATCATTAATAGGGTCAACAAATCCAACGAGGAGGAGGGGGCACGGAGTGGCGGGTAAAGAGGGGGCACTGATGGCGAAGCTAAAACGACGTACCGCGATCCTGATCGCCTCGGCGGCTGCCTGTTCGATGCTCTTGCTCGCAGGCGCCGCTCCAGGAGTTGCGGGAGCCCAGCAGGTTCGCGTCCACGGCACCGGCCAGAGCCAGCGCGCGGTTCTGCGCTATTGGACTCCGAAGCGGATGCGCAAGGCGACCCCGGTCGATCTCCTGATCCCCCGTCGCGCTCGCTCGCGCGCGGCTACTCCCGCGCCGCAGGGGCCTCCGGTCCTGATCCCTGGCCGCCCGCCGGCGAGCGCCGGCGTCGCCCCCCGATCGACCGGCACCGACTTCGAAACCAACCCCGCCGACGACACCACGTTCCCGAATCGCGTGCACGGCAAGATCTTCATGACAACAACCGGAGGCGTCAACGCCAAATGCTCGGGGACAGTTGTCGACTCACCTCATGGAAACGTTGTCGTGACCGCCGCTCACTGCATCTACACGGGCGGCTACTTCACCAACTTCGTCTTCGTTCCTGGCTACCGCAACGGGAATGCGCCTCTGGGGGTTTGGAGTGCCAAGCAGTTGATCGCGCCCAGTGGCTGGATCGCCAACAGCGTCACGGGGCCGAGCACGGCGAACGACATCGGGATCGCAGTCATGAATCCGCGCCTTGGAAAGACGATCGAGGCGGCGGTGGGGGCGCGCGGGATCGCCTTCAATCTCAACGCCAACAACAGCTGGCAGGTCTTTGGCTACCCGGCTCACCCGAATGCCACCGAGGACAACGGCTACGACCACGGCCCAGGTGATTACGACGGGTCGCGCCTGATCGGGTGCAACGTCACCTACTTCGGCTCTGACTACCCCGGCACGCTCAAAGCCTCCTTCTGTTACATGCGCGAGGGGGCGAGCGGCGGTGGCTGGGTCGTGGCCGGGACCAACTACCTCAACTCAGTGACCAGCTACCTCGCCGGCCCCTGTCCGGCCGGCTACACCGACGGCTGCGGCAAGATCGGCGCGCCTTACTTCGGCACGATCGCGCAGAACCTCTACAACGCCGGCGTCGCCGCGGGCGCGCCACCACCCCCGCCGCTCACCGGCCAGCGCGCCGCGGCGCTCAAGAAGTGCAAGAAGAAGCACTCTCACAAGAAGCGCAAGAAGTGCAAGAAGAGGGCCATCAAGCTTCCGATCTAATAGCTCCACGACTAGCTCCAACAGGGAGGCAGACCATGCGTAAATCCACGCACCTCGCAATAGCATCCGTCGCCTGTGCGGCGGCGGCACTTTCACTCAGTCCGGCGGCAGTCGCCAAGCCCCACAAGACACATTTCAAGCAGATCGCCCAGGTGACTACGTTCGCGGCCAGCGTGTTCGGGCCACGCGCGGAGTTGACGACGACGCCGTTCAACCCCGGCCCCCACGGGAAGATCCGGGTCACGGCAGAAGGTTCCGTTCTCTACAACGCCGAATATGGGGAGCGTGCCGGGGTCGATGGCACACTCACCTGCAGCAAGGGTGGGCGGCGGCTGAGCGCGAGCTCTGGCGTCATCCAGACGCTCCTCCCGTTCACGACGACCTACAGCACGAACGCAACGGGAATCAGGGACCCGAAGATGTGCACCCTCTCCCCGTTCGCCTTCTGGGATCCCGAGACCCCACCTTCCGACGCCAGGAACTGGCCGAAGGGGTACATCGTCCTCACCGTCTTCCTGAAGAAGTAGGGAAACGTGCCGCTCAGAGGAAGCTGGGAACTGCACTGCTCTCCGGCGTGGTGTGTGGAGCCTGTTCGCGGCACCCGGCGGCGGCTCACGCCACGACCACGCTCAGGGGAAAGATTCAGAGAAGGCGAGCGGCGAGCGAGAAGGGCTGTGCGTCCGGTGGCTTGTAGGGCTTCCGTTTGCATTTCTTCTTCTTGGCGACGCTCGCCTTCTTGCCCTTCTTCTTTTTCTTGCAGACCTTGCTGAAGGTCTGGCAGGCGCCGCCGTGGGCTTTGTCGATCTTGTCGAAATCCTTGGTCGCGGTGGTCACGGCCTTCAGGCACTCGCCGGTGTCGGCGGTGCCGTCGCGCATCTTCAAGGTCGGGATCCCGCAGGCGACATAGAAGCTGTCTGGACCGGGGCCGCCGATCAGCGTGTCGGGGCCGCCGCAGCCGCCGTGGAAGGTGTCGTTGACGTTGTCCCTGCCGGGGCCGCCGTCGGCAATGTCCTGGCCCGGATTTCCCTCGACTGAGTCGTTGCCGGCGTCGCCGAGGACGGTGTCGGCGCCGTCGCCGCCGGATACGTCGTCGTCGCCGTCGCCGCCGGAGGCGATGTCGGGGCCCGCTCCGCCGATGACGACGTCGTTGCCGGGGCCGCCGTTGAGCGACTCGGGCGCGGTCCCTATGCCCTCGACCCGGTCATCGCCGGCTCCGCCGTCGAGTGTGTTCGAGGTGCCGTCGCCGTCCCTGATCAGGTCGTGACCGTCGTTCCCCAGAACGGTGTCGTTGCCGTTGGGGTCGAGGCTGCTGGTGCTGCCGCCGTCGAGGTCGTCGGAGTAGGGGCTGCCGCTGATGGTGTCGCTCCCGGCGCCGCCGCTGACGACGAATTGCTGCGGGAAGTTTGAGCTGACCGGGAAGGCGCCTCCACCATAAGAGAATGAGTCGTTCATATCGCCGAGGTCGATGTTGTAGTACGGGCGGGTGCATTTGATCGAATTTCCTACGACCGGCTGGCAGTCCCCCGAGCCGGGGTTCTGCGATTCCGGGGCCGCGATCACCCCAGCCGAATCGGTGATCGTCACGTAGGTGCCGTCGGCGGTGACGACGATGTTGTTGACCTCGCCGGGGGCCGCATCGTAAGTCCCGTAGTCGCTCATCGTGCCCGCCGAAGCTGCCGCGGGCGCGAGCACGACCAGCGCCAACGGCAAGAGCACGACTGCGCTGCGTATCGACTTGCCCATCTCCATCCCAGACCAGCCTCGCACATTAGACTCGCCCCCGTGAGCGAGGGGTTGAGCGACAGCCAGGCGGCCGCGCTGCGCGAGGTCTGCGTCAGCGTGGCCCCGTCGCTCGAGCACGACCCCGATCCGCACGGGCTCTGGGCCTGGGGCGCCGACAAGGGCGCGACGATCCCCGCCGTCCAGCAGGCGATCGAGGCGATCCCCGATCCCGTCGCGCGCGGCGGACTGGTCGAGCTGCTCGATGCATTCGCGGCCCAGGGCCTCGGCGACGCCCCGACGCAGGAGGTTCGCGAAGCGATCCTGGCCGGCGTATCGCAGAGCTCACCCGAGGCCGCCGCCGGAGTCGGCGCCCTCGTCGGCCTGACCTTGTTCCTGCACTACGGCCTGCCCGATCCGCGCAGCGGCGTCAACCCGTCCTGGGAGGCGTTCGGCTTCCCGGGCCCGCCCGGGCCGCCACCGGATGTTCCGAAGGCGCTGGCCCCGATCAAGCTCGACGGCGCCGAGCAGACGATGGAGGCTGACGCAGTGATCGTCGGCTCGGGCTCCGGCGGGGGCGTGATCGCCGCGACCCTCGCCGGCGCGGGGCTCGACGTCGTCGTCCTCGAGGCCTCCGGCTATTTCAACGAGTCCGACTTCGACGGGTATGAGCTCTCCGCCTACGAGCGGATGTTCTGGCGCGGCGGCCCGCACCCGACCGCCGACGGCAACGTCTCGCTCCAGGCCGGCGCCACGCTCGGCGGTGGCACGACGATCAACTGGACCAACTGCCTGCGCACGCGCGATTGGGTCCGCGACGAATGGGCGACCGAGCACGGGCTCGAGGGCCTCGATGGGCCCGACTACGACGCCCACCTCGACGCGGTGATGGAACGGCTCGGCGCCAACGACAAGTGCTCGGACCGCAACGGCACCCAGGAGCGGATGAAGGAAGGCGCCGCGAAGCTGGGCTGGAACTCCGAGACGATCATCCGCAACGCCGATCCGCGCAGCTACTCGGCCGAGACGGCGGGCTTCCTGGGGTTTGGCGACCGCTCGGGCTCCAAGCAGTCCGGCGACCGCACCTTCCTCGCCGACGCCGCCGCGGCTGGAGCGCGCCTCGTCGTCCGGGCTCGAGCCCAGCGGATCCTGATCGAGGGCGGCAAGGCCGCCGGGGTCGAGGCGATCGGGCCCTCGGGCGCCAAGCTCACCGTTCACGCTCCTCGTGTTGTCGTCGCCTCCGGGTCGCTCGAGTCGCCGGCTCTTCTCATGCGATCGCAAATTGGCGGCCCCGCGGTTGGCAAGAACCTCCATCTGCACCCGACTTCAGGGGTCTTTGGCGTCTATTCCGAGGACCAGAAGGCGTGGATGGGCCCGCCGCAGGCGTTCCTCGTCGACGAGTTCGCCGACACCGGTGACGGCTACGGCTTCCTGATCGAGGCGGCCCAGTACGCCCCCGGGCTCGTCGGGTCGGCGCTGCCCTGGCTCGGCGCGGTCCAGCACCGCGAGATGCTCGACCGGGTCCGCTTCGGCGCCACGTTCATCGGGCTGACCCGCGACCGCGGCTCAGGCGAGATCACGATCGACGCCAACGGCGAGGCGATCCCGAGCTACGCCGTCACCGACGAGCTCGACCTGGGCAACCTGCGCCAGGGGATCGAGGCCCAGATGCGGATCCACGAGGCCGCGGGCGCCGGGGAGATCTACTCGATGGCGGCGCAGCTGCCGAGCTGGAAGCGCGGCGAGGACCTGGACGCCGCGATCGAGAAGGCGAAGGCGTCGCACATGGGCGCCGGCGGGCAGCGCCTGTTCAGCGCCCACCAGATGGGCACCTGCCGGATGGGCGCCGACCCGAAAACGTCGGTAGCCAACCCCTGGGGCGAGCTCCACGACACGCCCGGCGTCTTCATCGGCGACGGCAGCGCCTTCCCCAGCGCCTCGGGGACGAACCCGATGGTCACGATCATGGCCCTGGCGCGCCGCACCGCGGCCGCGATCACCGCCCAGAGTTAACGACTACGCGTTAAGCGAGCCCTCGAGCTTCAGCAGTGACTTCTTCATCTCCGGACCGCCGCCGTAGTTGCCTGGGTCGCCACCCGAGCGGGTCACGCGATGGCAGGGGACGATCAGCGGGATTGGATTGCGGCCCAGAGCCGTGCCGGCGGCGCGGAACGCGCGCGGGTTTCCCGCTTCGGCTGCGACCTCGCCGTAGGTGAGGGTCTCGCCGTAGGGGATCGAGTAGGTCGCGCGCAGGACCCTCTCCTGGAAGCCGTGGATCAGCTGCCAATCGAGCGGCACGGTGAACCGCTTCAGCCTGCCCTCGAAGTACTCGTCGAGCTGGCGCCGCACCGGATCGAGCCGGGTGGGCGACTCGAGGATCGCCGGCGAGATCTCGGTCGAGATCCGGGCGAGGAACTCGTCGGCGTCGTAGGCGGGGAGGTTGAGGCGCACGACGCCCCGATCCGTCGCCGCGAGGACGACCGGGCCGAACGGCGAGTCGATGCTCGCGTAGGCGACCTCGACCAGCCCCTCCTTCTCGGCCAGCGCCGCGAAGCGCTGCGCGGCTTCCTCCGCGGCGCCGGGCTCCGCCCGGGCTGCGCCCCGAATCATCTCCTCCGGTGTGGTCTTCGGGCTCATGCGAGCTCCTCTCTAAGTCGTTTGACGCCCTCGTGGACGTTGCGCCTGGCGGCGGACTCCGAGCAATCGATCCGCTTGGCGATCTCGCGGTGGCTGAGGTCGCCGGCGAATCGCAGCATCACCGCGCTGCGCTGCTTGTCGGGGAGCTCGGCCACCGCCCGCCACAGGCCCGGATCGGTCCCGTTGAGATCGACCGGCGCCGCCGCCTGCTCCGGCAGCGAGTCGCTGGGCACGGCCTGACGCGAGCGGTCGCGGTGGTGGTCGATCGCCTTGCGGTGGGCGATCGTCAGCAGCCACGAGCGCAGATTGTCTTGGTGCTCGAGCTTTGGATAGGCGCGCAGCGCCGCCAGGAAGGTCTCCTGGAAACAGTCCTCCGCATCGGACGGCCCAACGCTGGCGATGAGAAAGCCGAGCACGTCGCCGCGGTGGCGATCGAGCAGCTCCTGAAATGGCGGTAGCGAGCTCACGTATCCATTAAACGCTGCCCGGCGCTTATTCGTGAGAACCTGCCGAACTCGATGACCGAGATCAAGGAAATAGTCGAGCGAGCGCTGGCCGAAGACATCGGGGCCGGCGACATGACCGCCCGCGCGATCGTTCCGGTTGCGGCCGAGGGCCGCGCCCACGTGGTCCAGAAGGAGCCCGGGATCGTCCACGGCTACGAGATCGCCCGCGAGGCGTTCACCCAGACCGGCGCCACCTACTTCGACGTGCGCGAACCCGAGGACAGGTGGCGCGACGACGTGCCCAAGACGCTGTTCATCGTCCACGGCCGCTCGCGTGGCCTGCTCGCGGCCGAGCGCGTGGCGCTCAACTTCCTCGCCCACCTCTCGGGGATCGCGACGATGACCGCCAACTTCGTCCGCGAGGTCGAGGGCACCGGCGTCCGCATCCTCGATACGCGTAAGACGACTCCGGGTCTGCGCGCTCTCGAGAAGGAGGCGGTCGCGGTCGGCGGCGGCGTCAACCACCGCATGGGCCTCTACGACGCGGTGCTGATCAAGGAGAACCACGTCGTCGTCGCAGGGGGGATCCGCGAGGCCGTTGCCGAGGCTCGCGACGCCGGGCGCGAGGACATCGAGATCGAGACTCGCAGTCTCAGCGAGGTCAGCGAGGCCGTAGCCGCCGGCGCCGACCGGATCCTGCTCGACAACATGGACCCGACCGCGATGGCGAGGGCGGTCGCGCTCGCCCGCGGCGCCGCGGAGGGACCTCTCCAAATCGAGGCCTCGGGCGGCGTCAACCTGCACAACGTCCGCCGGGTCGCCGAGACCGGCGTCGACGACATCTCGGTCGGCGCTCTGACCCATTCGGCGCCGGCGCTCGACCTGAGCATGCAGTTGCGGGCCGTATAGGGTCAACCGCATGGCCCTTCTGGAAAGCAGTCTGCGCAAGAAGCGCGAGGAGCTCGTGGTCGAGCACATGGAGTCCGAGAACAGGCACGAATTCGACGTCACGCTCGACACCTTCGATCACCCTCGCTACGAGATCATCCCGACCGGCGACGTCTACGACGGGCCCGAGGAGGTCGCCGCCTACTACGAGGAGACCCGCCGGGCGTTCCCCGATCAGCGCAACGAGCTGCTCGAGATGTACCACGCCGACGACGCCGTCATCGTCGAGGCGATCCTGCGCGGCACCCACGAGGGCCCGCTCCGCGGGCTGCAGCCGACCGGCAAGTCGTTCGAGATGGACTTCGTCGCGATCTTCGTCTTCGAGGGCGACAAGCTCGTCTGCGAGCGCGTCTATTTCAACCCGGGCACGATCCTCGAGGCGCTCGGCATCGCCCGCAACCCTCTCAGCCTCGGCGGCAAGCTCGAGACCGCCGCCGCGCATCCGCTGACCGTCGGCCGCAGCTTGATCCGCCGCGTCATCGGCCGCTAGAACTACTTCAAGAGCTTCGACAGCCGCCGGTCCTTGAGGATGCGGCCGCCCGTCTGCTCCTTGGGGCAGTAGTTGGTCTGGTGCTCGGAGAAGAAGACGGCCTCGATCGTCGTCCCGCAGCGCGGGCAGGGCTCGCCCT
>JAWVFN010000161.1:0-2952 GCA_033855935.1 Solirubrobacterales bacterium
GCTCGGAATCGGCGTAGCCCGGCTCGTCGGGGGTCGGGTGGATGCAGTCCACCGGACACACCTCGACGCACGAGTTGTCCTTTTCTCCGATGCAGGGTTCGGCGATGATGTAAGCCATAGCGAGCGCCCATGATACGGAACGCCGCCCGGCCGGTGAGGGCGCCCGCGCCGCCTAGTTAGCAAAACGCCCCGCCCTTTACAGTGGCGAGGTGATTCTCCTCACCGGCGCCACTGGGCTCGTCGGCCGCGAGTTGCTGCCGCTCTTGCTCGACTCGGGACAGCGCGTGCGCGTGCTCGTCCGCGATCCGCGGCGACTCGGAGCGAACCGGGTCAGGGTCCAGATCGCCCTCGGCGATCTCGCCGATCCGTTCTCGCTGCGCCACGCGATGCGCGGCGTGGAGACCGTGATCCACCTCGCGGCGACGATCCGCGACCAGCCCCGCGGCACGATCGAGGAGCTCAATGGCCTGGCGACGCTGCGCCTGCTCCAGGGTGCCGAGCGCGCCGGGGTCGAGCGCTTCGTCTTCTTCTCGGCGCTCGGCGCGTCGAGCATCCAGCGCACGCGCTTCTTTCGCACCAAGGCGCTGGCCGAGAAGGCGGTCGGCGACTCGGACCTGGATTCGACGGTGTTCGCGCCGTCGATCGTCTACGCGCCGGGCGATCCCTGGGTCAGCCTGATGGAGCGGCTGGCGAACCTGCCGCTGCTGCCGATCGCCGGGTCGGGCGACGCCAACTACCAGCCGATCTGCTCGCGCGACGTCGCCACCTGCGTCGCCGCCGCCTTGAACGGCGCCGGCGGCGAGCCGCGCTACGAGCTCGCCGGCCCCGACACCCTGAGCTACGACGAGATCGCGGCGATCGTCGCCCGCGCGGCCGGCCGGTCGCGACCGCTGTTCCACGTGCCCGAGCCGGTGGTCAGGGCCAGCCTGCGCGCCGCCGAGCTCGTCGCCGGCGACAAGGTCTTTGCGACCTACGAGGAGGCCGAGCTGATGGAGGTGCCGATGACGACACCGCGCGGCACCGAGGACGCCGAGAGCCTCGGCGTCACACCCGTGCCGATGTCACGGGTGCTGCAGCACTGAAGGGTTAGGGTCTGCATCAATCGACAGCGCGGGAAGAAATCCCGTGGGGAAAGAACGGGAGGCGCAATGAATGAGCTGAAGCGGTTGAAGAGGCCGTTGGCGCGGTTTGTCGGCAGGCTGACCTACGCGAACGTGATGGTCACGCTGCTCGCATTCCTCGTACTGGCGGGCGGCGCGGCGATCGCCAAGAAGAAGGGCCACGGCAAGGCGACCAAGGCCGACCTCGGGGTCTTGATCGCAGGGCCCACGTCGACGAGCCTGCAGCCGGGAGACACGACTGTGGTGCACACGGTGCAGGTCACCAACAACGGCCCCGGCAAAGCGCAGCCGGTGGTCTTTGTCGGGGGCGGCGGACGCGTCAACGTCGGCGACGTCAGCGTGACCGGGCAAACCGTCAGCCATGTGCTCAGCACCGCGCGGCTCGCCGCGGCCCCGGGCTGCACGCAGACCGGCCCGACGGTCAGCTTTCCACCGCGCGGCGCGGTACCGGCGTCCGCCGTCTCGTACGGCACCCTGGTCTGCAAGGGCCCAGCGTTGAAAAAGGGCGCCACGGCGAGCTTTCCGGTCACCTACTCGGCCTCGTATTGCAGCGGTGATGGGACGCTGACCACCACTGCCGTCGCCACCAGCGGCCTGGTCGACCCCAAAAGCACCAATGACACGGCCGCCAAGGCGACCGCCCTCGATTCCGGGGGCTGCGGCTGAGCGACGGCTGAGCCGCGCGAGAACGCAAGAGGCCCGGGGCGCCTGCGCCCCGGGCCTCTGGCCACAACTCACAGCCGTAAGACGGCTGGTTACATCATCCCGCCCATGTCGGGCATGCCGCCGGGCATTCCGCCGCCGCCATCCTTCTCGGGCGGCTCGGCGACGATCGCCTCGGTGGTGAGGATGTTCTTGGCGATCGAGGCCGCGTTCTGCAGGGCAGAGCGCGTCACCATCGTCGGGTCGATGACACCGTCGGCGATCAGGTCGCCGTAGTCACCGGTCGCCGCGTTGAGGCCCTCGCCGGGCTTCAGGCCGCGGATCTTCTCGATCACGACAGAGCCCTCGAAGCCCGAGTTATCGGCGATCTGCCGGATCGGCTCCTCGAGCGAGCGCCTGATGATGCTGGCGCCCGTGCGCTCGTCGTCGTCCTTGTACTTGTCGAGGTCGACCGCTTCCTGGGCGTTGAGCAGCGCTACGCCGCCGCCCGGGACGATTCCTTCCTCGAGGGCCGCGCGGGTCGCCTGGAGGGCGTCCTCGACGCGGTGCTTCTTCTCCTTCATCTCGGTCTCTGTCGCGGCTCCGACCTTGACGACCGCAACGCCGCCGGCCAGCTTGGCAAGCCGCTCCTGCAGCTTCTCGCGGTCGAAATCCGAGTCGGTCGAGTCGACCTCGGCCTTGATCTGCTTGATGCGGCCCTTGATCCCGTCCGCATCGCCGCCGCCGTCGATGATCGTCGTCGTGTCCTTGGAGACGACAATACGGCGGGCGGTGCCGAGCTGCTCGATCGTGGTGTTCTCGAGCTTCAGCCCCATCTCCTCGGTGATCACTTCACCACCGGTGAGAATGGCGATGTCCTCGAGCATCCGCTTGCGGCGGTCGCCGAACCCGGGCGCCTTGACGGCGACGCCGGTGAACGTGCCACGCAGCTTGTTGACGATCAGCGTGGCGAGGGCCTCGCCCTCGATGTCCTCGGCGATGATCAGCAGCGGCTTGCCGCCCTGCATCACCGATTCGAGGATCGGCAGCATGTCGCGCACGGAGCCGATCTTCTGGTTGGCGATGAGGATGTACGGCTCCTCGAGCACGGCCTCCATGCGGTCCTGGTCGGTGACCATGTAGGGCGAGATGTAGCCCTTGTCGAACTGCATGCCTTCGGTGAACTCCA
>JAWVFN010000162.1:0-3977 GCA_033855935.1 Solirubrobacterales bacterium
CGGTGGGAGATGACGGTGGTGTAACCGGCCTCGCGGGCGATGCGAATCGCCTCCAGCGTCTCCGACAAGGTGCCGATCTGGTTGACCTTGATCAGGATCGAGTTGGCGACACCGAGCTCGATCCCCCGCTCCAGCCGCTCGGGGTTGGTGACGAAGAGGTCGTCGCCGACCAGCTGGACCTTGCCACCGGTCTTCTCGGTCAGCAGTTTCCAGCCGTCCCAGTCCTCCTCGTCCATACCGTCTTCGAGCGAGGCAATCGGGTAGCGGGAGAGCTGATCGTCCCAGTAAGAGGCCATCTCCTCGGGCGAGAGATCGCGGCCCTCGTGCTCGAGGACGTATCGGCCGTCGGAGTAGATCTCGCTGG
The DNA here is from genome assembly GCA_033855935.1 of Solirubrobacterales bacterium. Classification (GTDB taxonomy): domain Bacteria; phylum Actinomycetota; class Thermoleophilia; order Solirubrobacterales; family 70-9; genus JAWVFN01. The sequence goes on from JAWVFN010000162.1 coordinate 365, forward strand.
TCGCCGGGTCGAGGGCGATGTAGACGTCCTTGCCGGGCTCGTACCCGGCCGCCTCGACTCCCGCGATCACGGCCTCGAGCGCCGCCTCGTTCGAGTCGAGGTCGGGGGCGAAGCCGCCTTCGTCGCCGCCGGCGGTCGAGAGGCCGCGGTCGTGGAGCGTCTTCTTGAGGGCGTGGAACGACTCCGCGCCCCAGCGCAGCGCCTCGTCGAACGACGGAGCACCCGCGGGCATCACCATGAACTCCTGGAAGTCGACCTTGTTGTCGGCGTGGGCGCCGCCGTTCAAGACGTTCATCATCGGCACGGGCAACGTGTTCGCCTCTCCGCCGCCGTAGAGCCCGGCGAGGTACGCGTAGAGCGGCTTCCCGGCGTCCGCGGCGGCCGCCTTGGCGACGGCGAGCGAGACGCCGAGGATCGCGTTGGCACCGAGCCGCCCCTTGTTGGGCTTCCCGTCGAGGTGGATCATCGCTTCGTCGATCCCCTCCTGATCGGTGGGGTCTGCGCCGTCCAGCGCCTCGGCGATCTCGCCGTTGATATTGGCGACCGCTTTGCCGACACCCTTGCCTCCCCACTCCGAGCCGCCGTCGCGCAGCTCGACCGCCTCGAACTCACCGGTCGAGGCCCCGGAGGGCACTGCCGCCCAGCCCGCGGCGCCGGAGTCGAGGGTCAGATCCACTTCAACCGTCGGGTTGCCCCGCGAGTCGAGGATCTGCCTGGCGTGAATGCGATCGATCTTGGCTGACATCACTTGGGGCGCGGAACCGTATCTCAGGAAGGGATAGGTTTGAGCGGTGCGCCTGCCGCCGCTGCTGAAGGAGCACCCGCGTTACCTCCAATTCCTGCTGGCGGTGGCGCTGCCGGTCGTCTACGGCGCGATCACCGGCTACTTCCTCGGCGTCTCCGAGGTCACCTACCTGGTGCTCTCGATCCTCGGCGTCGTCGGCGGCATCGGCGCCGGCTTCGACCACATGGGAGCGAGGATCGGGCTGCGGCGCGGGATCGTCGCCGGGCTGCTGTTCGGCAGCTCGATCCTGATCGCCCACGCAATCCACGGGGCGGATGCGAAAGCCGATCTGCCGAATCCTGAAACCCTCCTCGTGGCCGTCACGACCGGGCTGGGAGCGGCGTTCGGAGCGCTCGGCGGCTGGCTCAGGCAGCGCCTGACCGCGCCCTGACCCTCACTCCTTGCGCTTGGCCTCGCGCCAGGCCTCGATCGCGTCGTCGACGGTCTCGGCCTTGACGTCGCCGTAGACGTGCGGGTGGCGGCGGATCAGCTTCTCGCGGAGGCCGTCGGCGACGCTCGCGAGATCGCCGGCGCCGCGCTCCTCCATCAGCAGGGCGAGAAACCAGACCTGGAACAGGAGATCGCCGAGCTCGTCGCGGAGGGCGTCGTCGTCGCCGGCGCGCGCCGCCTCGGCGACCTCGCCGGCCTCCTCGATCGTGTGCTGCACGATCGAGCGCTCGTCCTGCTCGCGATCCCACGGGCACTCGACCCGCAGGTGGCGAATGACTTCGTCGAGCCGGGAGAACGCTTCGCTACGCGCGGCAGCGTCGCTCACGCAGCGGAGTTACTGGCCCGTGGGGGCGGCGGTTGCGCCGCCGGCGCCCGGGGCGCCTGTCGCGCCTGCGCCGCCGGTCGACAGCCCCGGCGGTAGGCCGGTCGGCGCCGCGGTGCCGGCGCCGGGCGGGTGCGGTCGCTGCGGGGCGCCGCCGGTGGAGCCGCCGAGAGCGCTCGCCCCGGCCTGGCCGGGGGCGACCGGGGTGCGACTGGGTACGGGCGGCGGGCAGCCGCTCTGGGCGCGCTGCTGGGAGGTGCAAGGCTGGGCGGCGGGACCGACGAAGTTGTCGCAACGGTCGATGACGAAGCCCTTGGCGCAGATCGTGACGTCGGCCCACTTGCTGCGGTAGTCCTCGATGAAGGCGGAGAACACCTCCTGCTGCTTCTGCTGCTGGAGCTGCTGCTGGAGCTGGCTCTTGACCGCGTCGAGGGACTGCGTGCTCGCCGGATTCTCCTTGGTGACGTCGATGACGTAGTAGCCCGAGGTGGTGCCCAGCGGATTGCTGATCTGGCCCACCGGGGCGCCGAACGCGTATTTGTCGGCGACGGGCGGGAGCGTGCCCTGCGTGACCCCCTGCTGGAGACCGCCGTTGGACTTGGTGGCGGTGTCGGTCGAGAACTGGGCCGCGACCTTCGTCCAATTGGCGTCGGAGGGATCGGCGTCGAGGAGCTTCTTCGCCTGCTCGGCCTTCGCCTTGTCCTTGTTGAGGATGAAGCGGATGTCGCGCGTCGCGGGCTGCTCGAACTGCTTCTTGTTCTGGTTGTAGAAGTCCTGGATCTCTTGGTCCGAGACCTTGGGGACGTTCTGGCCGATCTTCGCCTGGATCTTCTGGCTCAGAAGCTGGAGCTTGACCCGCAATAGAACGTCGGCCTCGGTGAATCCGGACGTCTGGAGGAACTTCTGGTACTCGGCCTCGGTCTTGAAGTTCTGGCTCTTGGTCTGCTGGAACTGCTGCTGTACCTCGCGGTCGGAGACCTCGATCCCCTGGTCCTTGGCCTCGCCCGTGATCCAGGCGATGTCGAGGAGGTCGCCGAGCGCGGCGTCGCGGATCGTCGTGTACTGGGGGTCGCCCGGGTTCGGCGCCGCCTGTAGGCCCTGCTGGAGCGCCGACTGCTTCATCGCGGCGGCGAACTGGTCGTTGGTGATCGGCGTGCCCTTGACGACGGCAATGTCGTTGCTGGGCACGCTGTCCTTGGTGATGCCACCGGTCGTCGCCGCGATCAGAATCGCGGCGATGAGTGCCACCGCCAATCCAATGGCGATGTTGGTCTTCGTGAACAGGCCTTTCACCGGGCGGCAGCATATAGGCAGCGGCTTAAAGCGAGGTACTCCACCACCTCAAGCCGGGGTCAAGGGGTTCAGGCGGCGACTGGCGCGCGCGATCCGGCGAGCGCCGCGACCAGCGACAGCAGCGCCGCGAGCCGGGCTGCCGGCTCTTCCCCGGGCGCCCGCCACGCGAGCGTCTTCTGGCGCCACTCATAGATCGCCTCGGGCAGCCTCTCGCGCAGATGCGCGACCTCATCCGAGTCGAGCTCGACCGGGCTCAGCGAGAGACGGCCGCCGCGGAACTGGACGTCCTCGACGCCGAGCTCGCCGAGCTCGATCCGGGCGCGCTGGAGCTCGATCAGGTTCTCGACGGGCTCCGGCGGCTCGCCGAAGCGGTCGCCGAGCTCGGCCCGGAGCCTTGCCAGCTCGCTGCGATCGCGGGCGCCGGCGATGCGGCGGTGGATGTCGATCTTGGCGGCCTCGTAGGGGACGTAGTCGGGCGGGACGTAGGCGTCGACCTCGACGTCGAGCCGCACAACGTCATCCGAAAATGTGCTCCGCTTCGCGTCCGCCATTTTCGGGTCCCTGGAAGCCTGCATCTCTTCGACCGTCTCCTCGAGCATCTGCACGTAGAGCTCGAAGCCGACCGCCGCCACATGACCCGACTGCTCGTCGCCGAGCAGGTTGCCGGCGCCCCGGATCTCGAGGTCGCGCATCGCGACCCGGAAGCCCGAGCCGAGCTCGGTGTTGTCGGAGATCGTCGCCAGCCTGGCGGCGGCGTCGGTGGT
>JAWVFN010000163.1:0-5843 GCA_033855935.1 Solirubrobacterales bacterium
GGCGGGGAGCGGTTACACAGCGCGGGCAAGGGCAGATTCATTGACCGCCGCCCGTTTACACTCGCCTAGTCGATGGTCACACCACCGCAGCATCCCTACGTGGGTAGAGCCCAGTCGGCGTTCTGGAAGTCTGCCGTTGCCGATTTGACGCCGCCTCAGATCGGCCCGCTGTACTCGCCGAAGTTTGACATCGGCGGGATGAAGGTCGCCACCGCTGGAAGTTGTTTTGCTCAACACATCACCAGGGCCCTTCGTCAAGCCGGTTTTCCATTCGTCGACGTCGAGCCTGCGCCCTCCGGACTCGCTCGGGAGAACTGGCCAAAATTCGGCTACGGGATGTATTCGGCCCGCTATGGCAACGTCTACACGAGCCGACAGATGCTGCAGTTGTTGCAGCGGGCCACGGGAGAATTCGTCCCTGGGATGAGTGCCTGGGCCCATCAGGACGGCGTCGTCGATCCTTTCCGTCCGGTGATCGAGCCAGAGCCGTTCGAATCGATCGCAGAGGTCGAGCGCAACCGGAACGAGCATCTGAAGCGCGTAATCGCCCTATTTGAGACGGCCGATCTGCTCGTCTTCACGCTTGGCTTGACGGAAACGTGGTCTGCGGCAGCGGATGGTGCGGTGTTCCCGCTGGCCCCCGGCGTGGCCGGCGGTCAGTACGACCCGGCCGAGTACAACTTCATCAATCTCACATTCGCCGACGTCATCGCCGACATCGAGCAGCTATTCACCCGAGCGCGGGAGATCAACCCGGATATGCATTTCATGCTTACGGTCTCGCCCGTGCCGCTCGCTGCGACGGCGACTGAAGAGCACGTCGTGGTCGCCACATCTCACTCCAAAGCGGTCTTGCGAGCTGCCTGCGGCGAGCTCGCGGCCGGCCATGCCTACGTCGACTACTTTCCCTCGTACGAGATGATCGCGTCGCCCGTGATGCGAGGGATGTTCTACGGGCCTCGTGGGAGGGACGTCACCCAAGAGGGCGTTGATCACGTCATGCAGCAGTTCTTTGCCGCGCACGGCATCGTGCCGAGTGAACGAACCCTCGACACCCCTCCCAGCGAACAGGTCGACCCCGAGTGTGAAGAGGAGCTCCTGGCTGCCGCGGCACAGTCGCGTTGAGAGTCCTGATCACCGGCGACTCCCACTGCCTCGCGTATGCCGACGCCGGCGACAGCCTCACACCCGGGATCACCTTCGACGTTCGTATGGCGGGCCCGTCGAGTTCCTTCCACACACCGTTCCACACGGATTTCGGCAGCCACATCGCGTTCCGGCACGAGGTCTTCTATATCGAGGATTTCGCCCGGCGCCTGCCGCATTTTCCGCTCGCTCACCAGGGCAGGCCGTTTGACTGGTATGGCTTCAGCGGTCCCCTACACCTGACGGACCTGTGGCTCGACGAAGCCTTATTCGCGGACGGTCGGCTCGCGATCTCCCGATCAGTGCTGAGACAGACGGTGCTGGACCGCACCAAATCATGGCTTGATTTTCTCGAGGCCACGAAACGATTGGCGCTCCGGCCGTTCGTGTTGGAGCCACCTGGCCTATTTGCCGCTTCCCCCTTGATGAATGTGTTCCGGCGACACGTGGATGACGAGGAGCTCCTCGCCCTCGACAGTTTCGCTCGCAGTGTCGTTCGCGAAGAGCTCGACCGCATCGATGTGCCGGTCGTCGACATTCCAGCCGATGCCTTCGGCGCCGATGGCTTCATGGCCGAAGGACTCCGCCATGCCAATCCCGCCGATCCCCACCACGGCAACGACGTGTTCGCGACGACGATGTTGGCGAGAGCGGCAGATCTCATCGCCAAAGCAGGGCCTGGAAAGGTCGTGCCCTTACCGCCTCATCTACTCCAATCGGAGAGTGCCGACCAAGCCGCGCATAACGTCCCTGTCAGCCGCTTCTCGAGCCCCGAGACGGAAGGCGAGCGCTGGGTCATTCAGCCGGGGGCCTCCAGCAGCATCGACCAACCGTCGTCGCTGAAGATTCAAGCGGCGGGATCGGTAGAAGGGCTCGCCGGCCTGCGGATCGATCACGGGCGGCAGGCCGCTCCCGCCTCAGACAAAACCGGCGGCGTGAGCATCGCTCTGCCTGGGCTCTCACCTCTCTTGGCTGGTAAGCGCATCACCGTCAGTGTGCTTGCGCGTTCCGCCGAGCAAGCGCGCGACACACGCTTTGCCGTCGCTGTCTCGATCCCCGGAATCGCGACCAGCGGCTGGCGCTGGTTCTGGGCCAGCCATCAACTCCTTGGCCAGTCGTTCCATTACGACGTGCCAGTTGCGGAAGCACGAGATGTCATCTTTCTCGGGCTCAACCCCAATGACGGCTCGGCGCAGGTCACGGCTGCCGCAGAGATCTTTGCCGTGCTCATCGAGGCAGAATCGCTCCACGAACATCGCGGCGGGTGAGGATCGAGAGAACATCCATGGGCTTCAGCAGGACGCGCCCTGAGCTTCGAGCAAGATGTTCATGTCCTGTTCAGCGCGGGCGGCGGCGATCGGGTAACGCGCGTCGAGGGAAAGCGATGCGGCGGCGAGGGCGTCGTCGCCGAAGCTGACTCGAGCCCCGGCCTCGCGGGCGATCAGCTGGGCGGCGGCGGCGTCGACCGAGCGGCAGGGGCGCAGGCTGATCATCCCGTCGAAGCGCCCGGCCGCTACGTAGGCGACCGTGATCGCGATCGAGCCAACCCCCCTCAGGCGATACGCATGCCCGGCGAGCCGCTCGGCGGCGGCGGCGACACGCTCGGGCTTGGTCGCCTCGAGGCCGACGATCTCCAGGCCGGGCTTCTGAGGGGTGCGCAGCTCCGCATCGCCGAGACGGGCGCCGCCGCCGAGGCTTGCGGCGAACTCCTCGCCGGGGCCGAAATCGTAGAGGTAGCCGAACTGGACATCGGCCATCGACTCGCCCGACGCCACGGCGACGCTGAGGCAATGGGAGGGAATCGTCCGCCGCGCGTTGAGCGAGCCGTCGATCGGGTCGATCACGACCCGAGTCTCACCGGCGCCGAAGGCGACCTCGCCGCGCTCCTCGGAGATCGCCACGAAATCGTTACCCGCTCGATGGTGGGCGGCGAGTAGCTCGAAGACCGCGTCCTCGCAGGCCCGGTCGATGACAAGCGCCCGATCGCCGCCCTCGCCGACTCCGTCGTAATGGCTGCGCGCCTCGATCCCGCTGTACTCGGCAAAGATCGCGCGCTGGGCATCGACGGCGTGCCGGCAAAGCTCGAGCCACGCGTCGTTGTCGCCATTTGCGGCCATCAATTCATGCTACCCGCGCAATTTGGAGGCGACCGCGGGGTCGTTTACTAGCCTGAAGACGATGGGAGAAGACCAACCCAGCGTCGCCGTCGTCGGCATGACCGAGTCGCAGCACCGCGCCGCCACCCACGGCGCCGGCCGCGTGATGCTGCTCGGCGTCGCGGGCTCGGGCCGGACCGAGACCCTCGCCCGCCGCCTGGCCCTGCTCACCGAGGAGGGGCAGCAGGTCCTCGCCCTCAGTAACGGCCACGCCTCGGCCGAGCGGATCCGCGCCCGCGCCGAGACCTTGATCGAGGGCTCGTTCGAGGAGCTCTCCGTCCACACCCACCGCGACGCCGCCGAGCGGCTGCTCCGCGAGCACGCCGAGGAGGCGGGCGTCGATCCCTTCTTCGAGTCGATCGGCGCCGCCGATCGGCTCGCGATGCTCCTCCACAAGCTCGACGAGCTGCCGTTGCGCCGCCACGAGATCCGCGGCAACCCCGCCGGACTGCTGGCGCGGCTGATCTCGCGGATCGACGGCCTCAAGGCGCAGGGCATCGGCCACGCCGCCTACGCGGCCCACGCGGCCGAGCACGAGGCCTCCGCCGATGGGCAGGCCGAGCTCGACGCTGCCGAGCGCGAGCGCGAGTTCGCCGAGCTCTACGCGCGCCACGACGCGCTCGTCCGCTCCTTCGGCGCGCTCGACGCCGGCGACATGATCTGCGAGCTGAGCCGGGTGCTGCGCGAGCGGCCCGCGATCGCCGCGGCGATCGCCGAGCGCTTCCCCCACGTCTTGATCGACGAGGCCGAGGACGCCGGCCTCGCGGTGCGCGAGATGCTCTCGCTGCTCGTCGCCGGCGCCGAGAGCGTCGTCGCCGCCTGCGACCCAGACCAGGCCCGCGAGGGCGCCGCGGATTCGGCACCGGTGGCATGGCTGTCCGAGATCTTGGATGGCGGCGAAGAAGTCGTCCTTGAAGGCCCCCTCCGCTCGGGCGGCGGCCTCGCCGACGCCGCCCACGCGGTCGTCGCCCCGATCTCCGAGCGCCTCGACCTTCCCCGCGAGCCCGGCGCCTACGAGGCCGCCGTCGCTTTCTGGCGCTGCGCCAACGAGCGCGCCCAGGCCCAGGCAGCGGCTCGCGAGATCGAGTCGCTGCTCTCCGAGGGCCAGGTGATGGCCGAGCGGATCTGCGTCGCCGTCCCCGGCCCCGGCGACACTCGCGCCGTTGCCGCGGCGCTCGAGGAGCGCAGCGTGCCCTACCGGCTCGCCGGGCCGACGGCGTTCTTCCTGCGCCCCGAGGTCCGCGACGTGATCGCCTGGCTGCGCCTGCTCGCCGATCCGGCCGACGCCGCGGCCGCGGTCCGGGTCCTGACCCGGCCGCCGGTCGACATGCGCTCGGTCGACCTGGCGCGGGTGACGACGATCGCCCGCCGCCGCAAGCTAGACATGGTCTCCGCCCTCGAAGCCGGCCTCGAGAGCCCGCAGATTCCGCCCGAGGCGCGGGACCGGATCACCGCCTTCCTCAAGCTCTACCGCGCCGCCGCCAAGGCGATGGGACAGATGCCCGCCGACGTCTTCGTTCGGCGGCTGATCGAGCGGGTCGGCTTCCGGCGCCAGCGGCTGTTCGCGGCTCATCCCGAGGCGGCCGAGCGACTGGTCACCCTCTCGCGGCTCGGCGACCTCGCCGCAGCCTGGACCCGCCGCGAGCCCAACGGCTCGAATCGCGACTTCGTCCGCTACCTCGCCGCGGTCTCGGAGGCCGGCGTGCCCCCTGAGGACGAGCCCGACACACCGGCGCCCGGCGCCGTGCGCCTGCTCGAGCTCGACGGCCTCAAGGGGCTCGAGGTCGACCGCGTCTATCTCCTCGGCCTCCAATCGGGTGCCCTGCCGTCGGCCGACCAGGCGCGCCGCGAGCTCTACGTCGGCATGACCCGCGCCGCCGGGTCGCTGATCCTCTCCTGGCCCGAGCAGGTCTCGGGCCGCGCCAAGCGCCCGGCCGAGCCCTTCGAGGAGGCGCGCACGGTGCTCGGCGCCGAGCAGGAGGTCCACGACGAGGAGCTCTTCGGTCCGGCCGAGGGCATGCACTCGACCTACCGGATGATTCGCGACGAGGTCCTGGAGACCGCGTGGAGGGCGGGCGGCTCGCTCTCGGAGCTGCGGCTCGACACCTACATGGACGTCCAGCGCGCGGTCGTCCGCTATCTGGAGATGCTCAAGCTCTCGGCGCTGATGCAGCGCGCCGAGGAGGAGCCGGCCCCCGACGCGATCGCGGCGATCAACGAGCTGCTCGGCCAGGCCGTCTCCGAGGAGCAGCGGCAGGGCATGCTCGACTCGAGCCTCGACGAGTATCTGGTCGAGGGCGAGCGCGAGCGCCAGCGCGGCCGCGACGCGGTCGCCGCCCGCGACGAGCCCTCGCTCGAGGCCTTCCTGCCGCGCCGCGGCGACGGCCTGGCGCTGTCGGCGACCGACATCGACCTATACCGGACCTGCCCGCTCAAGTACAAGTTCCGCCGCGTCTTCGCGATCCCGCAGGAGATGACGGTCAACCAGCGCTTCGGGATCGTCATCCACCAGGTGCTCGAGCGCTTCCACAAGCACGAGGC
>JAWVFN010000164.1:0-3778 GCA_033855935.1 Solirubrobacterales bacterium
GCAAGGTCGAGCAGATCGTCGGCTCCAAGCCCCGCGACCGCCGTCTGATGGTCGAGGAGGCCGCCGGCCTCGGCAAGCACCGCAAGCGCCGCCGCCGCGCCCAGCTGAAGCTCGAGCGCACCCGCGAGAACCTCGACCGCGCCCTCGACGTCGAGCGCGAAGCCCGTTCGCGCCTGCGGCCCCTGAAGCGCCAGGCCGAAGCCGCGGAGCGCGGCGCCAAGCTCCAGGCCGAAGAGGACGAGGTGCGCGCGCAGATGGTCGCCGCCGAGCTCCGCGGCGCCACCGACAAGCTCGCCGTCGCCGAGACCTCGACCAAGGGCGGCCGCACCCAGCGCGAGGAGCTCGATGGCCGAGTCGCCGAAGTTGCCAAGCGACGGGCTGCGATCGAGGAGCGCATCGCCGCGGGCGACCGCGAGCGACGCGAGCGCGGCGAGCAGCTGCTCGAGGCCCGCGGCACGCTCGAGCGGATCTGGGCCCGCCGCGACGCCGTCACCGGCACGATGCACCAACTGCGCGCCGGCCTCGGCGAGCGCCAGCTCCGCCTCGAGGAACTCGGCGACGAGGACGACGACGCCGGCGCCGAGCGCATCAAGCGGCTCGAGACCGAGCTGGTCGAGCTTCAGTCGGGCGGCGCCGAGGCGCTGGCCGCGGCGAGCTCCAAGCGCGACGCCGCGCGGGTCGAGGCCGACAAGGCGATGCGTCTGCGCGCCGAGCTCGCGGGTGAGCTGGCCGCGGTCGAGGCCCGGCTTGCCTCGGCCCTCGGCGAGGACGGCGAGGATCTGCTCGCCGGGCTGATCCAGGCCGCGCCGGGGCTCGAACACGCCCTCTCAGCGGCGCTCGGCGAGCGCCTGCGGGCCCAGGTCGTCGGATCGATGCAGGAGGGCGCCGAGCGCCTGCAGGGCGCCGACGGCGCCGCCCGCGCTCTGCTTTCGGACGCGGGCTTCGAAGCCCCGGCCACCGAGCCCCCGGTCGAAGGCGCCACACGGCTGCTCGACATGGTCGCCGCCGAGGGCGCCGCGGTCCCGGTGACAGATCGCCTTCTCGCCAACGCCTGGCTCGTCGACGACTTGACCTCGCTCCCCGATGACTTCGCCGGCATCGCCGTCACCTATGACGGCGACTGCTTTGACGGCGCCGTCGGCGAGCTGCGCCGCGTGCCGCGGGGCGCGACGGACCCGGCGCTGCTCGCCCGCTCCGACCGCGAGGAGCTCGCCCTGCGGCTCGAGCAGCGGAGCAAGAGCGAGGTTCGCGCCAAGCGCGAGCTCGAGATCGCCGAGGAGGAGTTCGCCGAAGCGCGCACCAGCCACGACGCCGCCCAGGCGAGCCCCGAAGCTGTGCGCCGGGCCCAGATCGAGGCCGAGCTCGGGGTCGAGCGCCGCCACGCCGAGGCCGCCCAGAAGGCCCACGACGTCCGCGCCCGCGACCGCGAGCGCCTCGAGCGCCGGATCGAGATCGAGCGCGGGTTGCTGCCCGGCCTCGAGCGCCTCTCCGGCGCCCTCGAGCTCGTCGGCGCTCAGATGCGCGAGCGAGTCGAGGCGCTGCAGGAGGGAAACTCCGGTGAGGAGGGCGGTGACGAGGGCATCGCCGCACAGCTGCGCGAGTGCTCCGAGCAGGAGTTCGAGCTGCAGGCGAAGCTGCGCGAAGCCGGCGAGGCGCTGACCGTCGCCGAGGTCGAGGCCTCGCAGCTCCGCGACCGCCACGGCGAAGTCAAGGCCGAGCTCGCCCTGATCGCCGGCCGCCTCGAGCGCGAGCTCGGGCCCGCCGAGCGCGAGCTGACCGAGGCAGAGCGCGAGGAGATCGACGCCAAGCTCGAGCGCATCGTCCGCCGCCGCGAGCAGATCGGGCCGGTCAACCCGCTCGCCGAGAGCGAGTACGGCGAGGCGCGCGAGCACCTCGACCTGCTGAGCGAGCAGCGAAAGGATCTGGAAAAGGCGCTGCGCGAGCTCCAGTCGCTGATCCGCCGCACCGACAAGGAGATCGCCGCCGCCTTCGAGGAGACATTCGAAGCCACCGCCAAGAACTTCGAGGAGATGGTCGCCGAGCTCTTCCCGGGCGGAAGCGGCAAGCTGCGCACCGTCGAGGAGGCTCCCGAAGTGGAGGTCAAGGCTCCTGTCGTCGAAGGGGAACAGCCGCCCGAGCCCTCGGACGACGAAGAGGAAGAGGAGCTCGATGTTCCCGAGGACCCGCATAACTTGGGGGTCGAGATCGAGGTCACCCCGGCGGGCAAGTCGGCGCGCAGGCTCTCCCTTCTCTCAGGTGGCGAGAAGTCCCTGGTCGCGCTCGCCTTCGTCTTCGCCGTGCTGCTCGCGCGCCCGTGCCCCTTCTACATCCTCGACGAGGTCGAGGCGGCGCTCGACGATCTAAACCTCGACCGCTTCCTGCGCGTCGTTCGCCGCTTCGCCGACCGCTCCCAGTTCATCGTCGTCACCCACCAGAAGCGAACGATGGACGCCGCCGACGCGCTCTACGGGATCAGCATGGGCGACGACGGCATCACCAAGGTCGTCTCGCGCCGCCTGCCCCGCGACGAGCTCGCCGACCGCGAGAGCGCCGACGGCCAGGCCGCCGAGGCAGAGGCCGAAGCCGCGTAGCCCCTAGGCTGCGCGGCCGATGCCGACCAACTGGAACGACACGTTCGACACCGGCGATCAGGCCGTTTCGGCCCAAATCGCTGAGGAGGATGGCGAGGGATTCTTCAAGCGGCTGCGCACCGGGCTCTCGCGCAGCCGCGAGGCGCTGGCGCAGGAGATCGGCGCCAGCCTCTTCGAGAAGATCGACGACGAGACCTGGGAGAAGCTCGAGGAGGCCCTGATCTTCGCCGACGTCGGCGCGCCGACCACCGCCAAGGTCGTCGGTGAGCTCGAGGGCGAGGTCGCCTCGGGCCGGGTCACAGGCGGCGAGGCCGTGCGCGACCGCCTCGCCGAGTTGCTCGCCGGCGTCGCCACCACCGGCGAAGCGCGCATCGACCTCACCCATCGGCCCTCGGTGATCATGGTCGTCGGCGTCAACGGCACCGGCAAGACGACGACGATCGGCAAGCTCGCCTGGCACATCCAGCGCGAGCTCGGCCTCAACGTCCTGATCGCCGCCGGCGACACCTACCGCGCCGCCGCCGTCGAACAGCTCTCCGAATGGGCCGAGCGCGCCGGATGCGAGATCGTCAAGGCCGAGCAGGGGGGAGACCCCGGAGCCGTCGCCTTCGACGCGATCGACGCCGCCAAGGCCCGCGGCGCCGAGGTCGTCATCGTCGACACTGCCGGCCGCCTCCAAACCCACGGCAACCTGATGGAGGAGCTGTCGAAGGTCAAGCGCGTGATCCAGAAGCAGATCCCCGACGCTCCCCACGAGGCGCTGATCGTGCTCGACGCGACCACGGGCCAGAACGGCCTGCGTCAGGCCCAGGCGTTCACCGACGCAGTCGAGCTCTCCGGCGCCGTGCTCACCAAGCTCGACGGCAGTGCCAAAGGCGGAGTCGCGCTGGCGATCGCCTCCGAGCTCGGCATTCCGGTCAAGCTGATCGGCATCGGCGAGGCGCTCGAGGATCTGCGGCCGTTCGACGCGGACTCCTTCGCCAGGGCGCTGATCTCCGAATAGGGATCGCCGATCCGTAAGCTGGTTTGATGCTCGACCAGCTCTCAGAGCGCCTCCAGGGCGTGCTCTCCGGCGTCCGCTCGCGGGGCACGCTCTCCGACGACGACATCGACGCGACCCTGCGCGAGATCCGCCTGGCGCTGCTCGAGGCCGACGTCAACTTCAAGGTGGTCAAGGACTTCACCGC
>JAWVFN010000165.1:0-5373 GCA_033855935.1 Solirubrobacterales bacterium
GGCCGTCGAAGAAGACCTCGTTGAAGGCGGACTCGCCGGAGATCTGGCGCAGCGGCCGCACCGTGACGCCCTGCTCGCGCATCGGCACGACGAACATCGTCAGGCCCTTGTGCTTGGGCAGGTCGGGGTCGGTGCGCGCCAGCAGCAGGCCGAGGTCGGCGTACTGGGCGAGCGTCGTCCACACCTTTTGGCCGTCGATCTTCCAGCCGCCGTCGACGCGGCGGGCGCGGGTCTGGACGGCGGCGAGGTCGGAGCCGGCACCGGGCTCAGAGAAGAGCTGGCACCAGCCCTCCTCGCCGTGGAGCATCGGCGCCAGGTAGCGCTGCTTCTGCTCCTCGGTGCCGTGGGCGATGATCGTCGGACCGAGCTCGCCGATCGCGATGTGGTCGATGATCCCTGAGCAGCCCGCGCGCTTCAACTCCGAGCCGACGATCATCTGCCCGGCCGGGCCGAGACCGGCGCCGCCGAACTCCTCGGGCCAGGTGACGCCGACGAGGCGCCCCTCGGCGAGGGTCCTCATCCAGGTGCGGTACGGCGCCGGGTCGGTGCCGTGGAGCCCGAGCATCCGCGGCGGCGACTCGTCGCGGTGCTCCTCGATGAAGGCCCGCGTCTTGGCCCGGAACTCCGCCTGCTCGGGGGTGTCATTCATGTCCACAGTCGCGACATTAACATACCGGCTCGATTGTTTATTGTTAGTGTCCGCAGGCAGTCAACCAAGGAGGAAACAGATGCCCGTAGTCAGCAAGTCGGCCGATATTGCGGCACCGCCCGAGAAGGTCTGGGAGGCGATCACCGACCCGAGCCGCTTCGGCGAGTGGCAGACGATTCACGTCGGTTTCAGCGGCGATGCACCCGCCTCCCTCGCCCCCGGCGAGAGCTTCAAGCAGAAGGTGACGATCATGGGCATGCCGGGCGAGGTCGAGTGGACCGTCGACGAGGCCGATGAGCCGAACACGCTGAAGCTGAGCGGCACCGGCCCGATGGGCACCAAGGCGACCGCCGCCTTCGTGCTCGAAGGCTCGAACGGAAGCACCAAGCTCACTTACGACACCGGGTTCGAAGGCGCCGCCCTGGCGCCGCTCGCCGGCGCCCTCGAGGAGCAGTCGAACAAGGCCGCCGATGAGTCGCTGGCGAAGCTGAGTAGCCTCGTCTCTTAGATGGAGGATTCGGCTCGCCAGAGGGCGACGCGGCTCGCGGGCCGCGTCGCCGTCGAGGTCCACGGGGCCGCCCAGGTGGTGCGGGCCGGCCTGCTGCGCCCGGAGCCACCGCGAAAGGCGGCGGCGGTCGCCAAAGCGATCCACCGGCACGGCCAGATCGGCGGCGGCGTCACCGCCGCCGCGGTGCGCGACCCCGATCGCCCCGGCCTCATCGACGAGCTCGGGTCGCTGACCTTCGACGAGCTGGACCGCCGCTCGAACGCCCTCGCCAACTCCTGGAGCGAGATCGGGATCGGCACCGGCACCAACGTCGCGATCCTCTGCCGAAACCACCGCGGGTTCCTCGACGCCACCTTCGCCTGCGCGAAGCTCGGCGCCCGGGCTCTCTACCTCAACACCGATTTCGCCGGGCCCCAGATCGCCGAGGTCTGCGAGCGCGAGGGCACCGAGGCGATCGTCTTCGACGAGGAGTTCGCCGAGCGCGTCGCCGATGCGCCCGCGCCGCGCGGCCGCTTTGTCGCCTGGAGCGAAGGAGTGACCGAGCTGCCGACGCTCGAAGAGCTGATCGCCGCCGGCGATGACGCGCCGCCGCCGAAGCCCACCGACAAGGGCTCGCTGGTGATGCTGACCAGCGGCACGACCGGCACGCCGAAGGGCGCTCCCCGCGCGCAGCCGAGCTCGGTGGCGCCGATCGGAGCGCTGCTCTCCAAGGTCCCCCTCCGCCCCACCGAGGTCACCTATATAGCGGCGCCGATGTTCCACGCGCTCGGCTTTGCCCACGCGATGGTCGCCACCGGCTTCAACTCGACGATCGTCACCGCGCGGCGCTTCGACCCCGAGGCCGTCCTCGATTCGCTCGCCGAGCAGCGGGCGACCGGCGTGATCCTGGTCCCGGTGATGCTCCAGCGGCTGCTGGCGCTCGGCCCGGAGGCGCTCGCCGCCCGCGACCTCTCGGCGCTGCGGATCGTCTTCCTCGCCGGCGCCAACCTCGAGGCCGACCTCGCTACCGCCGCCCTCGACGCGCTCGGCCCGACGCTCTACAACCTCTACGGCTCGACCGAGGTCGCCTGGGCGACGATCGCGACGCCTGAAGATCTCGCCGCCGCGCCGGGATGCGCGGGCCGGACTCCGTTCGGGACGACGGTCAAGCTCTACGACGACGACGGGCGCCCGATCGATGGCCAGGGCGCCACGGGCCGGATCTTCGTCGGCAACTCCTTCCCCTTCGAGGGCTACACCGGCGGTGGATCGAAGACCGTGATCGACGGGCTGATGTCGACCGGCGACGTCGGCCACTTCGATTCGGCCGGCCGCCTGTTCATCGACGGCCGCGACGACGAGATGATCGTCTCCGGCGGCGAGAACCTCTTCCCCCACGAGATCGAGGAGCTGCTCCGAACCCATCCCGCAATCGCCGACGCGGCTGCCATCGGCGTCCCCGACCCCGACTTCGGCCAGGCGCTGCACGCGTTCGTCGTCCGCGCCCCCGACGGCCAGATCGACGCCGCCGGCGTGCAGAACTTCGTCAAAGAGAACCTGGCGCGGTTCAAGGCCCCGCGGCGGGTCAGCTTCCTCGACGACCTGCCGCGCAACCCGACCGGCAAGATCCTCAAGCGCCAGCTCGCGGCCGACGCCGAGAACGAGGTGCCCGCGTGAACCTGCGCAAGGCCACGGCCCGTCTGCTCTACGGTCCGACCGGGATCGCCGGGCGCCACCGCCCGTTCTACTTCCTCAACCTGCGCGACCGCCGGCGCGGCCCGCGCAATCTCGAGCAGGCGGTCAAGGACAAGGTCGTACTGATCACCGGCGCGAGCTCGGGGATCGGCCGCGCGACAGCGCTGCGGGTGGCCGGGGCGGGCGCCACTGTCCTGCTGATCTCGCGCCGAGAGCAAGAGCTCGAAAAACTGCGCGCCGAGATCGCCGCTGCCGGTGGCTTGGCCGAGGTCCACACCTGCGACCTCTCCGACATCGACGCGATCGAGCGGATGGCGGCGGTCGTCCTCGAGCGCCACGACCACGTCGACGTCCTCGTCAACAACGCCGGGCGCTCGATCCGCCGCTCGGTGGTCGAGTCCCTCGACCGCTTCCACGACTACGAGCGGCTGATGCAGCTCAACTACTTCGGCGCCCTGCGGCTGACGCTGGCGCTGCTGCCGACGATGCGCGAGCGTGGCTTCGGCCACGTGATCAACGTCTCGACCACCGGGGTCGAGGCCAAGCCGCCGCGCTTCTCCGCCTATCTCGCCTCGAAGGCGGCGCTCGACATGTTCGCCGACGTCGCCGCGGCCGAGCTCGGCCACGAAGGCATCCGCTTCACGACCGTGCAGATGGGACTCGTGCGCACGCCGATGATCGAGCCGACCGAGGCGTTCCGCGGGATGCCGTCCTTGTCAGCCGAGCAGGCAGCCGACTGGATCTGCGAGGCGATCGTCCACCGGCCGCGGCGGGTGGGGACGCCGGTCAGCGACGTCGCCGGCGTCCTCGACTCGCTCTCGCCGGCGACGACGGCGACGCTGCGCAGCCTCGGCTACCGGCTCTCGCCCGACAACGAGCCCCAGCCGCTGCCGGCCGAGCCGCCGGCGCCCGACGACTTCAAGACAACGAAAAAGAAAGACAAGAAAGGGAACCCATGAATCGCACGTTTGTGATCGGCGTCGGCATGACCAAGTTCGAGAAGCCGCAGACCAAAGACTGGGACTACCCGGAGATGGCCAAGGAGGCCGGGACCAAGGCGCTCGAGGACGCCGGCGTCCCCTACGACTCGATCGAGCAGGCCTTCGCCGGCTACTGCTACGGCGAGTCGACCTCCGGCCAGCGGGCCGTGTACGAGCTCGGCCTGACCGGGATCCCCGTCGTCAACGTCAACAACAACTGCTCGACCGGATCGACGGCGCTCTACATGGCGCGCCAGGCGGTCAAGGGCGGGCTCGCCGACTGTGCGCTGGCGATCGGCTTCGAGAAGATGCAGAAGGGGTCACTCGGCGCCAACTTCATGGACCGCGAGCAGCCGACGATGCGCCACCTCGGCGCGATCGCCGATCTCTACGAGTTGTCGATGCCGCCGGCGCCTTTCATGTTCGGCGCCGCCGGGGTCGAGCACACCGAGAAGTACGGCTCGAAGCCCGAGCACTACGCCTGGATCGGCTGGAAGAACCACAAGCACTCGGTCAACAACCCCTACGCCCAGTTCCAGCAGGAGTACAGCCTCGACGAGATCAAGGACGCGAAAGTGATCTACGAGCCGTTGCAGCTGACCAAGCTCCAGTGCTCGCCGACCTCCGACGGCAGTGGGGCGGCGGTCATTGCGTCGGAGCGCTTCGTCGACGAGCACGGGCTCGGCGACCGGGCGGTCGAGATCGTCGCCCAGTCGATGGTCACCGACACGCCGGCAAGCTTCGAAGACAAGTCGGCAATCAGCGCCGTCGGCTCGAAGATGTCCAAGCAGGCCGCCGACGAGGTCTACGAGGAGGCCGGCATCGGCGCCGACGAGGTCGACGTCTGTGAGCTCCACGACTGCTTCTCGGCCAACGAGCTGATCACCTACGAGGCCCTGGGTTTTGCCGACGAAGGCGAGGGCCACAAGCTGGTCGAGGCCGAGGCGACGACCTACGGCGGCGACGGTCCCGTCGTCAACCCCTCGGGCGGCCTGATCTCCAAGGGCCACCCGCTCGGCGCGACCGGCCTCGCCCAGTGCTCGGAGCTCACCTGGCAGCTGCGCGGCGACGCCGACAAACGCCAGGTCGAGGGCGCCACTACGGCGCTCCAGCACAACATCGGCATCGGCGGCGCCGCCGTCGTCACGATGTACCGGCCGGCCGCCAACGGAGCAAGCTGACGGCTTCGGTCCCGCAGTCGCTCTTGCGGATCCCGCTGCGCGCGCTGCGGCCTCTGCTCGCTTCGCCGCGGGTGCCGATCGCCACCGGGCGGCGCCTGATTGACGCCGGGCTCAAACCGCGGCTGCCTTCAGGAACGCGGGTGGAGCCGGGGACGCTTGGGGGCGTCGGCGGTGAGTGGGTGACGGCGGCGGGGTCGAGCCGCGACGGCGTGCTCCTCTACCTGCACGGTGGCGGCTACGCGATCGGCTCGCCCCAGGGCTACCGCGCGGTCGTCGGGCGCCTCGTCTCCGGGCTGGGAGTTCCGGCCTTCGTGCCTGACTACCGGTTGGCGCCCGAGCACCCCCACCCGGCCGCCGCCGACGACGCAATCGCGGTCTACC
>JAWVFN010000166.1:0-4153 GCA_033855935.1 Solirubrobacterales bacterium
AGCCGCCGCCGGCGCCGACGGTGTGGACGTCGACCATCGGCAGCTGGATCGGGCGGCCGTCGATCGTGCGCGAGTCGGTGCGCCGCACGTGGCCGTCCTCGACCACGCAGACGTCGCACGAGGTGCCGCCCATGTCGAGCCCGAGCGCGTCGCCGCCGCCGGAGGCGCGGGCGACGAGGCCGGCGCCGACGGCGCCGCCGGCCGGGCCCGAGAGCACGCTCCAGGCGCCGGCGGTCGCCGCCTCACCGGCGGGCGCGACGCCGCCGGAGGACTGCATCACCTGAGGCTCGGGCAGGCCGCGTTCGCCGGCGGCCTCGGCGAGCCGGCCGAGGTAGCGGCCGAGGAGGGGTGAGAGGTAGGCGTCGATCACCGTCGTCGAGCAGCGCTCGTACTCGCGGAACTGCGGCAGGACCTCGTGCGAGGCCGAGACGTGGACGCCCGGCAGCGCTTCGCGGAGGCGCTCGGCGAGCCGCTGCTCGTGGGACGGATCGAGATAGCTGAACAGCAGGCAGATCGCGACCGCCTCGGGCTCGGCCGCGGCGATCTCGGCGGCCAGCCGCTCGGCCTCCTCCTCGGTGAGAGTCTCGACAACGCCCTCGGGCCCGGTGCGCTCGGCCGCCTCGTAGCGCAACCCACCCGGCACCAGCGGCGCCGGCTTCCGCGCGCACGGGTGGTAGAGCTGGGGCCGGTTCTGGCGGGCGATCTCGAGGATGTCCGCGAAGCCGCGTGTCGCGACCAGCGCCGTGCGCGCGCCCGATTCGGTCAGCAGCGCGTTGGTCCCGACCGTCATCCCGTGCGAGAACGACTCGACAGCGTCAGCCGAAGCGCCGGCTTTCTCCAGCGCGGCGTCGATTGCGGCGGTCACCCCTTCGGCTTGATCGGCCGGAGTCGTCGGGACCTTGGCCGTATGGAGTAGCTCGCCGTCGAACAGCGCCGCATCCGTGAAGGTTCCGCCAACGTCAACGCCTAGAAGCACCGGCCGAGGCTATCCATCCACGGTCGAGGGCCCGGCTTGCGCCGGGCCCGTCCCGCACCCCCGCGGGGGCAAAGTCTTAGGCGGCTGCGCCTACGCCGGTCTGCTCGTGTTCGAGCAGCTGTGCCTCGAGGACCTGGTCGTCCTCCTCGAGGTGCTTATGCGAAGGGCAATAGTCCCGGCTCGGCAGCGGCTCACGCTGGCACGGAGTCCCCTTGCGAGTGCTGGCCCGGCATTGCCGCGGCACCCCGTCGAGGCCGACCGCGTCGTCGGGGAGCTGCTCGAGGTGCTCGATCGCAAGCCCGACGTACATGTTGATCACCTGGCAGGCGTGGAGCTGCTCCGAGATCGGAAAATGGGCCCGGACCTCGGTGAACAGCGATCGGGCCGGGCGAGCGAAGTACTTGCGGTCGCACGCGAGGCGGCGCATCGTTTCCTCCGACGCGTCGAGCAGATGGCGGCGGGCCTCGACCGGAGTCACACCGTTCTCCTGCACGAACGGCGATAGCTCTCTATAGATCGAACGACTGAAGCGGTACATGGTCTCTCCTCCAGTTCTCCAGTTGATTCCCCTGTCCCTCACAGGGCCTACCTAGTATTTCAGGAGGTCATGAAGGAAAAGGCCATTCTCGTTAAGTACGGATTAAGCGGAGGGCCATACGTCTGTCCAGGGGTTTTCCGGTGGATCGAGCCCCAATCATCTAGTGCCAGGCCTCCCGGCGGAGGGCGCCGTCGGGTCCGTGGACGATGTGGATCAAGTCGAGCTCCGGGTCGGTCGCGGGGAAATCGGTGCGCAGATGCGAGCCTCGCGACTCGCGCCGCTCGAGCGCGCCGGCGGCGATCATGCGCGCCAGCGGATACGGGTTGTCGAGCAGATGCTCGAGTCCCTCGGCGTCGCGCCGCGGGCCGGCCCACCTCCACAGCGCCTCTCGCGTTTCGACGCTCGGCGGCGTGAATCGCCAGTCGGGGCGGGCCGGCGGAGCGCCGGCGGTGGGCTCTACCAGGGCGGCGCCGGCGACGCGCGAGCCGACGACGAAGCACTCGCTGAGCGAGTTCGACGCCAGCCGGTTGGCGCCGTGGAGACCGGTGCAGGCGCACTCGCCGACGGCATAGAGACCGGGGAGGGAGGTGCGGCCGTCGAGGTCGGTGGCGACGCCCCCCATCTCGTAGTGGGCCGCGGGTGAGACCGGAACCGGTTCGGCGGCTGCGTCGAGGCCGGCCCGGCCGAGGGTCTCGAAGATGCTGGGAAAGGCCGCCGGGTCGAGCTCGCGCAGGTCGAGGAGGACGTGGTCGGAGCCGTCGGCGTCCATCTGCACGAGGATCGCGGCGGTGACGGCGTCGCGAGGGGCGAGCTCGTCGGTGAAGCGCTCGCCGCCGACGGTCAGCAGCTTGGCGCCCTCGCCGCGGACCGCCTCCGTGATCAGCGTCCCGTCGAAGTCGGTGCCCGGCAGGGCGAGCGCCGTCGGGTGGAACTGGCAGAGCTCGAGGTCGGCGACGTCGGCGCCGGCGGCGTGGGCGAGGACCGAGCCGGCGCCGATCGAGCCCCAGGGGTTCGTCGTCCGGCTCCAGAGCGCGGCGGCGCCGCCGGTCGAGAGCACGGTTGCCGGCGCGGCCAGGTCGCCCTCGTCGGTGAGGACGCCGGCGCAGCGCGCGCCGTCGCTCCACAGGGCCAGCGCCGAGCAGCCTTCGAGCACCGCGATCTTTGCCTGGGCCGAAACCGCCTGGGTCAGGGTCTCGGTGATCCGGGCCCCGGTCGCGGCGCCGCCCGCATGGACGATCCGCCGCCGGGAGTGGCCGCCCTCGAGGCCGAGGGCGAGCGAGCCGTCGGGCGCGCGGTCGAAGGGAACGCCGCGCTCTTCGAGCTCGTGGACCGAGGCGGGCGCCTCGGCGGCGAGGACCTCGACCATCGACGGGCGGCAGGCCGCACGGCCGGCCTTGATCGTGTCCTCGGCGTGCAGCTCCGGGGTGTCGTCCTCGGCGAGCGCCGCGGCGAGGCCGCCCTGGGCCCAGTAGCTCGAGCTCTCGGCGAGCGGCTTGCGCGAGACAAGGGCGACCGTGCCGCCGGCCTCGGCGGCGACCAGAGCGGTATGCAGGCCTGCCGCCCCGCCTCCCACGACGATCACGTCGTAGCTCTGTGGGGTGTCGGCGGAGGCCAAGCTCGGCAGTACCGTATCGGCCGGTGCCCGGCCTTTACATCCGCCATCCGAGCTCGTTCGAGCACGACACCGGTGGACACCCCGAGAACGCCGGCCGGCTGCGCGCGATCGAGGCGGCGATGGAGGAGGCGGACTGGCTCGGCCTCGAGCGGGTCGAGGCCCCGGCGGCGACGCGCGAGCAGCTGCTCCGCGTCCATCCCGAGTCGCACATCGACGCCATCCGCGAGATCTCCGAGGGCGGCGGCGGCATGATCGACATGGACACCGTCGCCGGCGCCGGGTCCTACGAGGCGGCGCTGCACTCCGCCGGCGCCGCTATCCACGGCGTCGACCGGATCATGAGCGGCGAGGCGCCGTTCGCCTTCTGCGGAACCCGGCCTCCCGGCCATCACTGCGAGGCGGCTCAGGCGATGGGCTTCTGCCTCTTCAACAACGTCGCCGTCGCCGCCCGCCACGCCCTCGCCGAGCACGCCGCCGAGCGCGTCCTCGTCCTCGACTGGGACGTCCACCACGGCAACGGCACCGAGGCGATCTTCTACGACTCAGACGAGGTCCTCTACGCCAGCATCCACCAGAGCCCTCTCTATCCGGGTACCGGCGCCCGCGGCGACACCGGCGTCGGGGCCGGGGAGGGGTTCACGCTCAACATGCCGGTCCCGCCCGGGGCCGGCGCGGCCGAGTTCCTCGGCGCGATCGACGACGAGGTCCTGCCGCGCGCCCGCGAGTACGCGCCGAAGCTGATCGCGATATCGGCCGGCTACGACGCCCACCGCGACGACCCGCTCGCCAACTGCGAGCTGGTGGAGGCCGACTACGCGGCGATGACGACCAGGGTCAAGGTCCTCGGCGAGGAGCTCGCCGCGCCGATCCTGATCTGCCTCGAGGGCGGCTATGACCCTGGCGCGCTCTCACGCTCGGTGGTGGCGACGCTCGCGGCGCTCGGGAGCGAAGCGTGAGGCGGCTCGCACGCGGTACTTGAGCCCGCAACCAGGAGGTGGTACTCTTATCGAGGTACTAACTACAG
>JAWVFN010000167.1:0-5702 GCA_033855935.1 Solirubrobacterales bacterium
CGGCCGCCTCGGGCGCAAGACCGGCCGCGGCTGGTACGACTACTCGCCGGGAGCGCCCCACATCAAGCACCCCGACGTGGGATCGCGCGAGCCGACGGTCGCCGAGGCCGAGCTGATCGAGCGAGCCGGCGAGCTCGCCGCGATCGTCGTGCCCCGAGTCGCCGCCCAGATCGCCAACGAGGCGGCCTTCGCGCTCGGCGACAAGGTCGGCTCGCCGGCCGACATGGACACCGCGATGCGGCTCGGCTTCAACTGGCCTCTGGGACCGCTCGAATGGGCCGAGCTGATCGGGCCCGCCCGCGCCGTCGGCCTGCTCGACGAGCTCCGCCTGATCAACGGCGAGGCCTACCGGGCGTCCCCCTTGCTGCGCCGCGCCGCCGAGGACGGGATCGCCCTGCGCGAGCTCGCCTAGCGACGTCAGCCCGCTACGGAGCGACCTGATGGTAGGCGGCGCTGAGCTACTGCATTTCGATTACAGTCCCGCGCGTGGGGAGACTGAGGAGAGGGCTTGGGCTCACCGCGCTGGCCCTGCTGGCGCCCGTAGTAGTGCCGGCGCCCGCCGCGCACGCGGCCGATCCCGTCCAGCCTTACCAGCAGAACGACTACGGCAATGGCGGCTTCCACGACATCCTGCCGCCGGGCCAGTGCCGCGACGTGACGCTGAGCGAGATCCTCAGCTATCAACTCGACCACTCCCAGGTCCCGGGCGTATGCAACAACCAGAAGAGCATGTACGAGAACCTCGTCTACGCCACGCCGGGGCTGCAGGCGAACCAGATCGACAACTACTTCAAGGACGAGAGCTTCGGCGCCAAGCCCGCCGACGTGCAGCGCACCTACAGCCCCCACCCGGGCGTCACTGTCGTCCGCGACCAGTTCAACGTCCCCCACGTCTACGCCGATAACCGCTCCGACCTGATGTTCGGCGCCGGTTATGTTGGCGCCGAGGACCGCCTCTTCTTCATGGACGCGCTGCGCCATGCCGGCCGCGGCCAGCTCTCGAGCTTCGCCGGCGGTTCGAACCAGGGCATGGACGCCGACGTCTGGGCGAACTCCCCCTACACGGAGGCCGATCTCCAGAAGCAGATCGATCAGGCCGACAACCTTTACGGCGCCGAGGGGGTCCAGCTCCAGCAGGACCTCGCCAGCTACGTCGCCGGCATCAACCAGTACATCTCCGAGGCCTACACAGACGCGAACAAGATGCCCGGCGAGTATCTGCTGATCGGCAAACCGCTGCTGCCGTGGAAGGCGACCGACGTGATCGCCACCGCGGCGCTGGTCGGCGGCATCTTCGGCAAGGGCGGCGGCGGCGAGCTCGCCAACTCGGCCGTCTTCAACTCCGCCGTCTCGAAGTTCGGGACCGGCGCCGGGACCAACGTCTGGCAGGACTTCCGCGAGGCCAACGACCCCGAGGCGCCGACCACCGTCCACGGCACGAGCTTCCCGTACCAGAACCGCACCGGTATCGACCCAGCCTCGGTGGCGATCCCCGACCAGGGATCGATCATCGACACCTCGGGCGGCACCCCCAGCCTCGGTGGCCTGCTCGGCGGCATCGGCGGTCTGCTCGGCATGTCGAACGCGCTGCTGGTCTCGGGCAACGAGTCGCAGTCGGGCCACCCGGTGACCGTCTTCGGCCCCCAGGTGAGCTACTTCGCGCCCCAGATCCTGATGGAGGAGGACCTCCACGCCCCCGACTTCGACGCTCGCGGCACCGCCTTCGTCGGCGTCAACCTCTTCGTCCTCCTCGGCCGCGGGCAGGACTTCGCCTGGTCGGCGACCTCGGCCGGCCAGGACATCATCGACACCTTCGCCGAGAAGCTCTGCAACACGGACGGATCGCCGGCGACGATCACCTCCCAGGGCTACCTGTGGAAGGGCACGTGCCGGCCGATCGAGAACCTCGAGCGGGTCAACGTCATCACGCCGAACCCGGCCGACCCGAGCCCCCCCAGCGTCCAAACCCTGACGTCGCAGCGGACGGTGCATGGGATCATCACCAAGCGCGGCACGGTCGGCGGCGTCCCGGTCGCCTTCGCCAAACTCAGATCGACCTACTTCCACGAAGCCGACTCGGCCCGCGGCTTCGCCGACTTCAACACGCCCTCCAAGGTCCACGACGTCAAGTCGTTCCAGCAGGCGGCCTCGAAGATCGGCTTCACCTTCAACTGGTTCTACAGCGACAACAAGGACATCGGCTACTTCAACTCGGGCAACAACCCGGTGCGCGCCGACGGCACCGATCCCGAGTTCCCGAGCTGGGGCACCGGCCAGTGGGACTGGAAGGGCTGGAACCCCGATCTCAACACCGCCGACTACACCCCCTTCGACCAGCACCCTCAGGTGGTCAACCAGGACTACATCACCAGCTGGAACAACAAGCAGGCGCCGGGCTTCCGCGCCGCCGAGGGCAACTACGGCTACGGCACGATCTACCGCTCGCTCTCGCTCGACGATCAGATCAAGCAAAGGATCGCCGGCGCTGCCAAGGCCACCCTGCCGGGGCTGATCGACGCGATGGAGGTGGCCGGGACGACCGACCTGCGCGGCACGCAGGTTCTGCCCTACATGCTCGATGTGATCCGTCAGGCCCCCGGCGGGGTGCCGGGCGACCTGGCCGCGACCGTTAACCAGCTTCAGGCCTGGTCTGACTCGGGCGCCCACCGCCGCGATCACAACAAGGACAACGTCTACGACGACTCCGATTCGGTGCGGATCATGGACGCCTGGTGGCCGAGCGCGCTCGACGGCGCCTTCCGGCCGGCGCTCGGCGACGATTTGTTCAACAACCTCAAGGCAGTGATCGGCTTCGACGACATCCCGCGCGAGCAGGGCAGCGCCTATCAGGAGGGCTGGTACGGCTTCATGCAGAAGGACCTCCGCGACCTCCTGGGCGACCCCGTCACGGGGCCCTATTCGCGGATCTACTGCGGCTCGGGCAATCTCAGCGCCTGTCGGGACTCGCTGGTCGCCTCGCTCCGCGCCGCGGTCGCCACCCCTTACTCATCGCTCTATCCGGGCACCGGTGGCAGTACGCCGGGCTGTCTCGACGGCGGCGGCGGCGACGCCCAGATGTGCCACGACGCCGTCCATTTCCAGGCCGTCGGCGGCGTCGGCGTCAAAGACATTTCCTGGATCAACCGCCCGACCTTCCAGCAGGCGGTCGAGCTCTTCAGCCACAGGCCGCGCTCCGACGCCGGCAACGCGACGCCGACGAAGAAGCCGAAGAGGTGCAAGAAGAACAAGCGCATAAAGAACAAGAGGCTTCAGAAGAAGAAGCTCAAGCGCTGCAAGAAGAAGCAGAGGCGAAAGGCGAAGGCCTAAGAGGCTTCGACGGCCTTGGCGATCTCGCCAGGGTCGCGGGCCCACGCCTCTTCGGGCGAGGGGGCGGGCATGTCGCGGAGGAAGGCCTCGGCGTCGAGGGCCCCCTTACAACCGCTGCCGGCCGCGGTCACGGCCTGGCGGTAGGTGTGGTCGACGAGGTCGCCGACCGCGAAGACGCCGTCGAGCTTGGTCTTGGTCGAGGGCTCCTCGACCTGGACGTAGCCGTTCTCGTCGACTTCGACCTGACCCGCGACGAGCTCGGAGCGCGGCGTGTGGCCGATGGCGACGAAGGCGCCGCCGACCTCGAGCTCCTTGGTATCGCCGGTGTCGGTGTTCTTGAGCACGATCTTGGCGATCTTGCCGTCGTCGCCGGCGACGAACTCGGTGGGCCTGTACGGGGTCAGAACCTCGATGTTCTCCTTGCCGCGGGCGCGCTCCTCCATGATCTGCGAGGCGCGGAAGTCGTCGCGACGATGGATGATCGTCAGCTTGTCGGCGAACTTGGAGATGAAGATCGAGTCCTCCATCGCCGTGTCGCCGCCGCCGATAACGGCCACGTCGTCGCCCTTGAAGAAAGCGCCGTCGCAGACACCGCAGGTCGAGACGCCCATTCCGGCGAGCTCTGACTCACCGGGGATGTCGAGCCGCTTGGGCTCGGCGCCCATCGAGAGGATCACCGCGCGCGCCTTGTAAACGTCCTTGCCGATGTGGACCTCGTGGATACCGCCGTCGGTGAGCTTGACCTCGGTCGCGTCGTCGGAGACGAATCGCGTCCCGAAGCGCTCTGCCTGGGCGCGGAATTGGGTCATCATCTCCGGCCCCATGATTCCCTCGGGGTAGCCGGGATAGTTCTCGACGTCGGTCGTGTTCTGTAGCTGGCCGCCCCACTGGAATCCTTCGATCACCAGCGGGTCGAGCTCGGCGCGTGCGGCGTAGAGCGCCGCCGTATAGCCGGCGGGGCCGCCACCGAGAATGATCAGGTCTTCGATCTTCCCTTCGTTGTTCTGGCTGTTGTTGTCGCTCATTTGGCTCTCCAGTTCAGTCTAAGACCTTGCCTACATGTTACTTCATTAAATGAAGTAATGGAAGTCCTCACGCAGGCCTCATGCGGTCGACACCTCGGCCGCGCGGGCGCGGGTCTTGGCCTCGCCGGCGGCCGTGCGGCCCTCCTTCTCCCAGCCGGCGACGGTGTGACGGAGACGGAAGAAGGCGACGATCCCGAACGGGATCGGCAGCCAGAAGGCAATCAGTCGGTAGGCGAGGACCGCGGTGAAGACCGCCTCTCCGGGGATCCCGAAGAGGACGAAGGTGCCGATCATGCCGGCGTCGACCGCGCCCACCCCGCCGGGCGCGAAGGGGAACAGGTTGGCCGCCATCCCGACGAAGAAGCCCATGACGACGACACCGAGGGGAATCGAGACGTCGTAGGCGTGGAAGCAGGCCCAGAGGATCCCGATGCACGCGGCCCAGTAGCCGGCGGCGCCGAGCATCACCAGGCCGGCCTGCCCGGGGCGGCGGAAGAAGGTCAGCGAGGTCCGGGTGCCGTCGGCGAGGGTCGCCGGCACGGTGGCGAGCCGCCGCACGGACTTACCCCAGAAGTTGGCGCGCTTGCCCTCTTCGCCGATCCGGCGCTCGAACCCGGCCGGCAGCAGCGTCGTCGCGAGCAGCAGGGCGAGCAGAACCCCGCCGATCGCCGCGGGAACGATGGTCAGTCCGACCGGGTGGCTGCCGTTGAGCACCCCCGTGCGCAGCAGCACGCCGAAGACGACCAGCGCCAGCAGGTAGAAGACGTAGTGCATGACCAGGAACGAGACCATGCGGTTGGCCGCGGTCCGGCGCTCCATCCCGGCCTTGCGCAGCGCCCAGTAGGTGAGGATGATGCCGCCGGCGCCGCCGGTCGAGAAGATCGTGTTGGCGGCGATCCCTGCCAGGTTGATCTGCATCGTCTCGCGCCAGTGAAGCTCGATCTGGTTGCCGACGATGCCCCAGAACAGCGCCACGTAGCAGCCGATCGCGAGGAGCTCGAAGCCGACGGCGGCCGCAAGCCAGCCGGGGGCGCCGTTGTCCATGTTGTCGATCGCACCCTTGAGATCGGTCAGCTTCGGCACCAGCACGTAAATGCCGATCAGCAGCACCACCGCCGCGATTCCGGTCAGCAGGAGCTTCTTGGGGTCGGCGATGAAACTGGGCTCTTCGTCGCTGAAATCGAGCCCAGCGCTTACCTCCTCTGGTGCGGCCTTTGTCTCCGCTTCCCGCACGAAATATGAATCCTACGCAGGTGGTTCTTGCGGCTCGGCTATTCGCTCGAGACTCTGCAGTCCCTTGTTCACCTCGTTGACCACCGGTTCGGCCAGCGGCTCGCCGTAACGGACCGC